>NZ_CAMYPD010000088.1 GCF_947286155.1 uncultured Tessaracoccus sp. | reverse complement strand
ACGCCACGCTGGGCGACCTCGCCCGCTCGGTGCGGTTCCGCTGGTTCGACCAGCCACTGGTCGACGCCGAGCGTGCCCCCATCTGGCAAGAGATGCTCGACGACGTGGCCGCCCTGGCAGCGAACCCGGATGCCCCCGACTACGCCGAGGGCATCGCGAAACTCGTCGCCGTCCCGGAGAAGAACGACGTCACCCTCGCCGCGCGGCTCGCCGCCGGCGTCACTGGCCCGGAGCCGATGCTCGAGGTGCTCGCCCGCAAGCACTACGCCAGCGCGGGTCTGCGCGACGTCCGCTCATCCTTCGCGGGCACACGCCCCGTCGTGACGGGCACCTACGAGCTGCATGCCGAACCCACGCACCTCATCTCGACGGTGGGCACACTCACCGAGTTGCAGGAACAGGGCGCGCTCGCCCGGCTCATCAGCGAGCACGATACGGGCGGCGACACCGTCGTCGAGGTGTACGCGTCGCACAGCGCGGAAGTGAGCCACGACGAGTCGAGTGAGCCGCTACGCCAGACGATCGCGGAGTGGCTACCTCGTCGGATACGCCGCATCGTGGTGGGCGTGTGCACGCCGCAAGGTGCGATCACGTACGTGACGCTGCGCTGGGACGGCGATGCGCTCGTGGAAGACGAGATCATCCGCGGCCATCACCCGATGGTGGCCCGCCGCCTCGACCTGTGGCGCCTGCAGCAGTTCCACATCGAGCGCGTGCCGGCGCCCGACGACGTGCTGCTCGTCGATGCGGTGGCGCGTGGCAACGCGTCAGACCGGCGACTCATTGCCATGGCGCAGGTGCGGCAGTTCGCGCTGGTGCGCGACGACGCCGGCCAGCTCATCGGGGTTCCGCACGTTGAGCGCGCCATCGAGCGCTGCCTGGAGGCGATCCGTCGCCAGCGCGCGTCGATGGGCGCGAAAGCGGGGCACCTCGATGTGAACCACGTCTGGGTGCACATCTGGCCCACCTGCGAGCTTGATCCGCGCGAGGCCGACCAGCTGAAGTCGAAGATCACACCGCTGTCGGATTCGGCGGGCATCGCGGAGGTCGTGATTCAGGGCACCTTCTCCTTCGACGGCGACACCCGCCCACTTGCGCTGCGGTTCCACCAGCGTCCCTCGGGTGAGGTAGTCACCGACGTGCAGGCCCCGCCCACGAGCGAACTGGAGCCCGTTGACGAGTACCAGAGCAAGGTGCTGCGCGCGAAGCGTCGGGGGCTGGTGTACCCGTACGAGCTGGCTGACACGCTCGCAGGCGACGGGACGCTCGTCGAGCTGGATCTCGAGGGCGACGAACTCGTCGAGGTGGAGCGCCCGTACGGGCAGAACCGGGCGGGCATTATTTGCGCGAAGGTCAGCACCCCGACGACGCTGCATCCCGAGGGCATCACCCGCATCGTGCTGGCGGGCGACCCGACGAAGGGACTCGGCGCTGTGGCGGAGCCGGAGTGCCGGCGCATCATCGCCGCGCTGAATCTCGCCGACGAGCTCGGCGTTCCGGTCGAGTGGTTCGCGCTCAGCTCGGGTGCGCTCATCTCGATGCGGTCGGGCACGGAGAACATGGATTGGGTGGCGGCGGCGCTGAAGCGCATCGTCGAGTTCACGCAGGCCGGCGGGGAGATCAACATTGTGGTGGCGGGCATCACCGTCGGGGCGCAGCCGTACTGGGCTGCGGAGGCGACAATGCTCATGCACACCAAGGGCATTCTGGTGATGACGCCGGATTCGGCGATGGTGCTCACGGGCAAGCAGTCGCTGGATTACTCCGGTGGCGTCTCCGCCGAGGACAACTTCGGCATCGGCGGTTACGACAGGGTGATGGGTCCGAACGGGCAGGCGCAGTACTGGGCGCCGGATCTGCGCGGCGCATTCCAGGTGCTGCTCCAGCACTACGACGCGACGTACGTGGCTGCGGGAGAATCGGGGCCGCGACGGGCGTCGTCGGATGATCCGATTGATCGCGACGTGTCGAGCTTCCCGCACGAACTCGAGGGCTCGGAGTTCCAGACGGTGGGGCAGATCTTCTCCGATGAGTTGAACGCCGAACGCAAGAAGCCGTTCGACATTCGCAGCGTGATGCGTGCGGTGGTGGACCAGGACGGGCCGTGCTCGGAGCGCTGGGCGAACATGGCCGAGGCGGACACCGCGGTGGTGATGGATGCGCGCATGGGCGGGTATTCCGTCGCGCTGTTGGGTATCGAGTCGAAGCCCGTGCCCAGGGCGGGGTTCCATCCGACGGATGGGCCGACGGTGTACACCTCGGGCACGCTGTTTCCGCAGTCGAGCAAGAAGGCTGCACGGGCGATCAACGCGGCATCGGGGAACCGGCCGCTGGTGGTGCTGGCGAATCTCTCGGGCTTCGACGGCTCGCCTGAGTCGATGCGTAACCTGCAGCTGGAGTACGGCGCGGAGATTGGTCGCGCGGTGGTGAACTTCGAGGGGCCGATCGTGTTCGTCGTGATCTCTCGCTACCACGGTGGGGCGTTCGTCGTGTTCTCCAAGCAGCTCAACCCGAATATGACGGTGCTCGCGCTCGAGGGGTCGCGCGCGTCGGTGCTCGGCGGGGCGCCTGCCGCGGCTGTGGTGTTTGCCCGCGACGTGGCCGCCCGCACCGCCGCTGATCCGCGCGTCGCAGAGCTCGAAGCCAAGCTCGCCGACGCGTCCGCGACGGAGCGTCCGGCGCTGGCGGCGGCCCTCGACGACCTGCGTAGTGGCGTGCGCGCGGAGAAGATCGGAGAGATCGCCGCAGAGTTCGACGGGGTACATTCCATCCAGCGTGCGGTGGAGGTGGGTTCGGTGGACAGCATTGTTTCCGTCGCCGATCTGCGGCCTGCGATTGTAGAAGTACTTGCCGCAGGGCGCTCGTGAACCTGCTCCACCCGATGGTTGAGTCGCCCCGCCCCCGGTGATTGAGTCGCCCAGCCCCGGTGGTTGAGTAGCCGCCGTAGGCGGTGTATCGACCCTTCTATGGGTTTTGCCAAGTGAGTTGGGGTGGGTTGTTGGTGAGGTGGCGGAAGAGTTGGCGGGTGATGTAGCGCTTGAGGTTGCGGAGGATGTGGCGGTGGGAGTGGCCCATGGCGGCGCGTTTGTCGTAGTAGGTTTTGGTTGTTGGGTCGTGTTGTATTCGGGTGTGGGCGATGCGGTAGATGGCGCTGTTGAGGGTGCGGTCTCCGGTTCTGTTGAGTCTGTGGTAGTCGGTGTTGCCTGATGGGGCTGCTGAAGGTTTGGTTGACTCCAAGTCCGCATGACTTCTGGGAGGAGGTTGTGC
>NZ_CAMYPD010000087.1 GCF_947286155.1 uncultured Tessaracoccus sp. | reverse complement strand
CACCTGCTTCTGGGCGACGCCTCGTCGCAGCTAGGCAAGTGACACCAGTGCCGGGACAGAGCCGCACAGGTTGCAGGTGCCTGGGTGGGGAAACCGCGGCGGGCGCCGACGAGGCTCGTCAGGCGCGCGGCTGGCGGGCGACCCACTCGTCGAGAGTGACGAGCGGGCCGGTGAAGAACGGCGTCTCCTCGCGCACGTGCAGGCGCGCCTCGACCCCGCGCTGGTGGCGCATCGCGTCGGTGAGGCGGTGGAGTTCGTCGGCCTCGAAGGCGAGGATCCACTCGTAGTCGCCGAGCGCGAAGGCGGACATCGTCGACGCGATCACGTCGGGGTATTCGCGCCCTGCCATGCCGTGCTCGCGCAACATCTTGGAGCGGTGGGCGTCGTCGAGCACGTACCAGTCGTAGCTGCGCACGAACGGGTACACCGTCACCCAGGGGCGCGGCGCGATGCCGGCGAAACAGCTCGGCACGTGCGCCTTGTTGAACTCGGCGGCCCGGTGCACGGCGACGGCGGACCACACCGGCTCGAGCGCTGCACCCAGCTCGCTGTTGCGGATGACGTGGTAGGCACGCTGGAGCGCGTGGGGGTCGTCGGAGAGCATCCACACCATGAGGTCGGCGTCGGCACGGAAGCCGCCGACGTCGTAGAAGCCGCGGACGGTGACCCCAGTGGCTTCGATCTCTTCGCGCAGCGCCGTCGCCTGCGCCTCAGCGTCGTCGGAAAGCGGCATGCACGTGGCGAACACGGCGTGCATGGAGTAGTGCGATCCGCGGTTAATGGCCTTGTAATCGACGTTGTGCTCGTCGCGTTCGTCGCGGCTGGGGTGCTTCACGATGGTGCTCCTGTTCGGGTGGGGCGTAGGGGCGGCAGGCAGCACGCGCCGCCCGCGAATTGACAGTAGTCGGCCACCGGCTTGCCCTCGCTGGCGCGCCGAGCGGCGTCTTCGATGTGGTCCACCAGCATGCCGACGAACTCGTCGTCCACGCCGACGGTGCCCGCGCGCTCGTAGGCGAGCCCCAAGCTGCGGGCGGTTTGGGCGGCTTCGGTGTCGAGGTCGAACGCCACTTCCATGTGGTCGGCGATGAACCCGATGGGAGCTACGACGACGCCGTCTACCTCGTCGACGATCGCCTCGAGCTGGTCGTTCACGTCGGGCTCGAGCCACGGCACGTGCGGCGGTCCGGACCGGGAGCAGAAGGCGAGGTCCCAGGTGAGCGCCTCGCCCAGCTCGTCGGCGGCGAGCTCCGCCACCTGTTGCGCCACCTGGAGGTGCTGCGCCTGGTAGTGCGGCGACGGGGCGCCCGGGCCGGAGCGCTCCTCCATCCCCACCGGGATGGAGTGCGTGACGAACACCAGGCGCGCCTTTCCGTCGCCGATTCGCTCCCGCAGCGCGCGCCACGAGGCAACCACGCGACGGGCGTTCGCGCTCGCGAACTCGGGCGCCCACCAGAAGGGGTCGAGCTTGTCGACGACGATGGGCTGCCCGTCGGAGGCCTGCACGAGGTCTTCGTGATACTGCCGGCAGCTGGAGTACGACTGGTACGCGCTCGTCGCGACGGCGAGCACCCGCTTGTGGCCACCGTCGACAAGTTCGCGCACCACGTCGGACATGTACGGCTCCCAGTTTCGGTTGCCGATCACCACAGGTGCGTCGGCGCCGCGACGGTGCAGCTCGGCCTGGAGCGCGTCGACGAGTTTCGCGTTCAGTTCATTGATGGGCGACTTACCGCCGAACAGCATGTAGTGCTCGGAGACCTCCAGGAGGCGCTCGTCGGGAATCCCCTTGCCGCGGGTGGCATTGCGCATGAACGGCAACACGTCGTCGGGCTGGTTGGGGCCACCGTACGAGGCCACCATGATGGCGCTATATGGTTCGATGTTCATGATGCGATGGTGCGTTGAGATTTCTGGCTGGCGACGTCGTCCATGCCGAGTCCGGTCACGGGGCAGCGCCCCTCCTCCACCGCGTGGGCCGCGAGCGGTTCCCCTATGCCGTAGAGCTCGTGCATGGCGATGAGGTATTCATTGGTGCGCCCCAGCTGGGCCGCTTCACGGGCGCGGGCGGAGGGAATGTGGAGCAGTCGGACGGCGAGGCGTTCGAGCGCTCGAGCGGCGTCGTCCCTCGTCAGGGGGCGGTTTGGTAGGCGGTCGGTTTCCTCCTCGACGAGGTTCATCACCGTCTCACGCAAGGTGGTGACGGCTGGGTCGACGACGCGCGCGCGGATCTTCGTCAGCGCGGCCGTGCGTCCGGCGTCGATGAGCCGCTCGGCGGTGGCGAGGTCGCCGTCGTACTTGGGGTCGACGTTCACCTGGACGGTTTCCAGCGTCACGAGTTGCACGCCGGGGACGTCTGCCACCGCGCGGTCGACGTCGCGGACGAGCGCGAGGTCGAGGAGCTTCATGCCGGCGCGCACATCGTCGGGACCAATCACGGCGCCTCTCCCACGGCAGGTGACGACGACGTCGGCGGCGGCGAGTGCGTCGGCGAGATCATCGACGGGTTCGATGGCGTGGGCGTCGGCGAACGAAGCCGCGCGGCCAGTGGCGGAGTGCACGCCGATGCTGCGCACCCCGCGGGCCTTCAGCGCGGCCACTACCGCGCCGGCGTAGCTGCCGGTGCCGACGAGGAGCGCCCGCGACGCCGACCAGTCGTCGACGGTGAGCAGATCCAGACCGACGGAGACGACCGAGCGACCGGCGCCGTCGAGGTGCGTGTGGCTGGCGACTTTCTTGGAAGTCCGGAGCGCCTCTTCTACTGCGGTGCTGATGGCCAGCGACGCGTGCCCGCCCGCCTGCGCCTCTTGCAGCGCGCGGCGGTACTGGCCGGCGATCTCGCGCTCCCCCATCACCATGGACTCGAGCCCGGCGGTCACGCGGAAGATGTGGTCGAGGGCCTGCTCGCCTCGGTAGATGCGCCAGGGAAGCTCTGCGCCGAAGTGCGCGCGCAGCAAGGACGGGATTGCCAGGCCGGCGTCGTCTACCTCCAGCACCAGTTCAACGCGGTTGCAGGTGTGCAGCAGCACAGCCCCTCGCACGCCGTCGTGGTGGACGATTCGCTCAACCACGCCGTCGACGTTCGCCGCGGCCTGCTCCACCACCGGCAGGCCATGTCGGTGGTGTTCAAGAGAGAAAATCTGCAGAGACATATGGGGCCATTCAACCACCTTGAGTCAATACGGCAGAATCAAGGAGCATGAGCACGTTCCTCGAAGCCCTGAGCGGGGCCCGCCCCCGTCGGTTACCCGTATGGTTCATGCGCCAGGCCGGGCGCTCGCTGCCAGAGTACAAAGAAGCGCGGCAAGGCACCACCATCCTGGAAGCTTGCCTGCGGCCTGAGCTCGCTGCCGAGATCACGATGCAGCCCGTCAGGCGGCACGGGGTGG
>NZ_CAMYPD010000086.1 GCF_947286155.1 uncultured Tessaracoccus sp. | reverse complement strand
GGCGCAGAGCGACAGCCTACCTCTGACTGCCGCCAATCTTTGCAACAGAGCCCGCGATTTGCTCGTAGCTCATCGGCGGGTCAGCCTCCCGCATGGTCTTCGCCATTGCGATGCGCTCGGGTGTCATGACGGTCGGGCGGCCGCCGACGCGACCCTGGGAGCGCGCGTGCTCGACGCCTCTGCGGGTGTTCTCACGGATCATATCGACGCGAAGCTGCGCGAGCGTCGCCATGATCTTGAGCATGGCTTCACCCATCGCTGTTGACGGGTCTATGTCCATCCACGGTTCATCGAGGCTGCGCAGCTTCACGCCACGCGCTGCGTGGTCACGGATAACCGAGATAGCGATGCTGTCAGTGCCTGCCACGCGGTCGAGCGAGGGAATCACCAGCTCATCACCGGGGCGCTGAATCTTCCGGCACTCGATCCAATCGGGTCGATCCTCAACGCGACTTGAATAGCCAACGTCAACGAAAATTCGTTCGCACCCTGCCTGTTCGAGGCGGGCGATCTGCGAGTCTGCATTCTGCTCGCGGGTGCTGACACGGGTATATCCGAGCCTCACGGCTATCGTCCTAAGCTCGGGCCACGCTCGGGCGGCTTCGGCTTCGATCCGTCGCCCAGCTCGGGCATATCCCGGCCGCGATCTGCTGCGTGCTTCGGCTTGCTCGGCCGAGCCTCGCGCAGCTCGTTCACCTTGCGCTCGATGCGCTCTCCAAGCGTCATCGGCTTCTCGGGCGCTGCGTCGCCTGTGACGCGGCCGCCCTCGTGCATCAGCACGTTCGACCGCGGCACGGCCGCGTGCTCGAACACGGGCACCATCGGAACATGGTTGGGTAGGTACTCCCCCAGCGGCGGCCGCGTCGCGGCCGATGCCATATTCCAAACTTCCTCGGGCACGCGCTCGAACTCAAGCGTGTACGGTGAGCGCTCCGCAACGTGCTCCATGAACACCTTGGTAGTGCGTCCGTTGCCCTCTCTGAACGGATGACTCTGGTTTGTCCAGGCGAAGATTTCGGCGGCGCGCTCCGAGAACTCGGCGTGGCTGAGCTGCGCCCAATCGGTGCGCTCGACCATCACGCGCACGTTGTCTAAGTAGGCGTCTATCGCGCCGTTGTGAGCATCAGCGAAAGCGGCTCCGCCGCCCTTCGCCATGTTCACCGTTCGGTACTGACCAGCCCATTCAAAGGTCGAGCCGAAGAGGTGGCCGTGAATCTGCTTCATGTGCTCGCCGTCGAACGTGCGAGTCACAAGCTCCGGGCGCAACTCAAGCTCGATGCGGCGCGCAAACGACATGCGGTAGTCGTAGGTGCGCAGCGCTGCGGCGTCTCGAATGTCCGGTATGTTGCGCAGCACGCCATTGCGGGTCTGCGCGTTGTACGTCTCCGGGTAAAAGTATGACTCCCACGAATCGAACTGGTGCGGCATCAGAGCGTAGCGGCCGCTCCGGCGATGCGCGCCGCCTTAGCGGCGGTGCGCGCCTCGTAGTCCTCGAACGTCAGCGCGCCGCGCGTGTAGTCGATGAGGTCGGCCACGTCTTCGCGGTTCGGCTCCCATCCCTCATGCCAGCCTGCCGCGAGCGAGCGCACAACGGCTCGGCGCTGGTCAGCGTCGAGCTGGTCGAACAGCTCGGGCCAGCGGGCCTCTACGTCAAATGATGGTTGCGACATAATGCTGCACCTCCTGGTGTACTCCTGATTTTACCGGCCTGCCCGCAAACGGTATAGGTCGGGTTTCGGGTCGGGGTTGGTTTCGGTCATAGGTTTCGGTCGGTCAGATAACGGCGTGTCGCTGCCTCGGCGGGCCGTCCGGCACGGCTGCCCGAAAACGATCGTTTTCGGCCTACTCGGCTCGCGGCGATGAACCTATGCGCCGGCAATCTGCTGGATGGCCTGGTTACCTTCCGAATGGTAACCTACACTCATGCGCACCGATCCTCGCCCCGCGATCCTGGCGGCCGCCTTCTCTCAGCTCGACGAGGGGCGGGCGGTGTCTCTGGATTCCGTGGCCCGAAGTGTGGGGCTGACCAAGCCGGGGGTGATGTATCACTTCCCCACGAAGGAAGCCCTCATGCTCGCCCTGGTGGACTCCGTTTTGGACCGCTGGGAAGAGGCGCTGGTCGCACGCCTCGGGTCGTCGCCGGAGGGCGCGGCGCCGGCCGCGCGCATCGGCGCGTATGTCGACTGGTCACTGTCCGGGGGTTTCGATGAAACCGACCTGGTGGCGATGAGTGATCCGAAGCTGCGCCGCTCGCTCACGCAGCGCTGGGCCGAACGTCTCGCGCCCTGGCTCGTCGTGCCCGATGACGTCGCCCCGGACGAACGCACCCGGTTGCTCGCCGCCCGCCTCCTGGCCGACGGCGGGTGGCTTGCCGAAGCCGCCAACGTCTCCCCTCCTACCCCCGGCGACCTGGCGCAGCTCCGCGCCTTCGCCCACAACCTCGTGAAGGACTGACTATGAAGAAATGGCTCCTGCTTGCCGGCGCGATCATCAGTGAAGTCGCCGGCTCCCTCGCCCTCCAAGCCGGCCAGGACCACCCCGCCTGGTACATCCTCGTCGCGATCGGCTACGTCGGCGCGTTCACGCTTCTCGCGCTCGTTCTACGCGAGGGGATGGCCCTCGGGGTTGCGTACGGGATCTGGGGCGCGATGGGCGTCGCCCTGACGGCGGTGCTGGCGGCACTTCTGTTCGGACAGCCCTTGACCGGCGTGATGATCCTCGGCCTGGCGTTGATCATCGGCGGTGTTCTCACCGTCGAACTCGGATCGCAAGCGGCGCAGCGCAAGAGGGAGGCGAGCATCTGATGGTCTGGCTCTTCCTCATCCTCGCGATCGTCCTCGAAGTCGGCGCGGCGCTCTCCCTGCGCCTGGCAACCGGCGGACGGAAACTGTTCTACATCGCCGTCGTCGTGGGCTACCTCGGCGCGTTCTTCTTCCTCACCCAAGTCCTTGCCCTCGGGCTCGGCATCGGTGTTGCCTACGGCATCTGGGCCGCCTCCGGCGTCGCCCTCACCGCAGTGGCCAGCAAGTTCCTGTTCAAAGAGCCCTTCACCTGGGTCATGGCGCTCGGCATCGCCCTCATCATCGGCGGCGTCCTCCTCGTCGAACTCGGCGCGGCCCACTAGCCTGCCGACACGGCCATGACCGTCGCTCGCACCCTCGCGGCAATTCGCCGCGCCCTCCTGGAAGATCCTGCCGTCGACATCCGATTCGTGGACGCAATCACCGTCGACAGTCATCTTCTGAGCACGCACGGCCAGGCCCTCATCCTGTTCGTACACCCACAGCATCGCGAAGTCGTCGACGAGCTGCGCAACGCCTCCCGCCCATTGGACTAGTGCGGTCGGCCGGGGTCATCACCGCGGCCGCGCAGCTCGTCAACGAGCTGGCGGTGCGCCGTGTGCAGGAACAGCACTGGGCGGCCGCTGCGCCCACTGTGGAGGTAACTGTCGGCGGTGAGCGCATCGGTGAACACGACTTCAAGCTCCGGCTGCTCGTGCAGCAGTCGCCGCACTTGTTCGGCCACCCGCTCAGTCATCGAAACTCCCCCCAGAGCTTCCGGGAGGGCTCTGTTGCAAAAATCGTGAAGCTTGAGCATGCTTGGCGGAGATTGGACG
>NZ_CAMYPD010000085.1 GCF_947286155.1 uncultured Tessaracoccus sp. | reverse complement strand
CAACCCTCAAACACGACCTCCAAACATGGCTTGACAAACCATAAGACCATCGCCCGCTTCGCGGGCTACTCAACCACCGGCGCAATGGTGGGCATCCGATGATTGAGCCGCTGCCGAAGGCAGCGTGTCGAAATCATGCGTCGTGAGCTTAGTTGGCAGATGTGCGCCCAAGGACGGACGGCAATCTGCCACCTAAGCGGGTGTGGTTTCGATACGCCCGCTTCGCGGGCTACTCAACCACCTGAGCACCGCGCGAGTTACTCAACCAACGGGAGGTGTCGGCGCGGGCTACTCAACCACCTGGCGTGTACTAGAGCACGGCGTCGGCGACCAGGCGCAGCGAGTTGAGACGCAGCTCCGGGTCGAAGGTGTAGGTCACGCCGATGATTTCGTCGGCGCCGGTGTCACGCTGAATGTCGTGCAGCCGGGCGGCCACTACGTCGGGAGTGCCGACGGCGCGCACCCTGAGTGCATGTTCCATCATCTGCACTTCCAGCGCGTTGCCCTCGGGCTCGTCAGTCGGTGGCTGCAGCGGGGTGCGCCCGCCGTGCCTGCGCAGGGCCGAGAACATGTTCTGCGTGGTCGTGAACTGCCGTTCGGCCTCGCCGGGCTGTTCGTGGGCGAGGACATTCACACCCACCTGCACGTACGGCTCGGCGATCTGTGCCGTCGGTGCATTCGGGTTGAAATTGTCCTTGTACAGCTGAATCGCGGCGTGCAGCATGTCTGGCGAGAAATGCGACGCGAACGAGTAGGGAAGCCCGAGCATGCCAGCCATCGTGGCGCCCGCGTCGGACGAACCGAGCACCCACATCGGCACGTTGGTTCCCTTCGCCACACCGACTTCGATACCGCCCACCGATCCCGCGCCGAACCACGTCTGCATCAGCTCGATGTTGCGCATAAACTCCTGCGGCTCCGCGCTTGAACGAGCGAGCGCACGGGCGGTGATCTGATCGGTGCCGGGAGCACGGCCGAGGCCCAAATCGATACGTCCCGGATACATCTGGTGCAGGGTGCCGAAATTCTCTGCCACGTTGAGCGGAGAGTGGTTGGGCAGCATGATGCCGCCAGAACCCACCCGGATGCGCCGTGTTCTCGACGCCGCCTGCCCGATGAGCAAGGCCGTCGCCGACGACGCCACCGCGGCGGTGTTGTGGTGTTCGGCGTACCACACGCGTTCGTATCCCAGCTCATCCGCGACCTCCGCTGCCTGCATCGCTGCCTCGATGGCATCCGCGACTGTTTGGCCCTGTGAGACGGAGACGAGATCCAAGATCGAGAGCTTCATGCATTCGATCCTATGAGCTCACCGAAATAAATGCGGCATAGACTGCGGTGTTGTGAGTTACGACCTCGATCTGTTTGGCGCGCCCGAATCCGATGCCCCCGTCGGATCGCTCGGCGACGCGCTCGAAGAAGGGGCGCCGCTCGCGGTTCGGATGCGTCCACGCAACCTCGACGAGATCGTCGGGCAGCAGCACCTCCTCACCCCAGGCTCACCGCTTCGGCGTCTCGTAGAAGGCCAGCCCATGAGCGTGTTTCTCTGGGGGCCGCCAGGGGTAGGAAAGACGACGCTGGCATCCATCGTCTCGAGAGAATCTGGCGCACGGTTCGTCGAAGTATCCGCCGTATCCGCCGGCGTGAAGGAAATCCGAGCTCAGCTCGACGCCGCCCGTCGGGCGCTGCACCAAGGCACATCGACGGTGCTGTTCATCGACGAAGTACACCGCTTCTCGAAAACCCAACAAGACGCCCTGCTCCCCGCCGTAGAAAATCGGCTCGTCACATTCATCGCGGCCACCACCGAGAACCCCTCCTTCTCCGTGATCTCGCCGCTGCTGTCGCGCTCGCTCCTACTGCGCCTCAAGCCCCTGGAAGACGCGGACATTGCCGCTCTCATTGATCGCGCAGTGCACGACGAGCGCGGACTTCACGACGCCGTCGAGCTGGCGGACGCCACCCGCGCCGAGCTGCTTCGCATGTCCGGGGGAGACGCGCGTCGGGCACTCACCTACCTGGAGGAGGCTGCCGCGTCGGCCACCGCGCTGGGAGAACGCGTCGTCACGCCGGAGATCCTCACCAACGCTGTTGACCGCGCAACCCTCCGCTACGACCGTGACGGCGACCAGCACTACGACGTGATCTCGGCCTTCATCAAATCCATTCGCGGCTCCGACGTCGACGCCGCCTTGCACTACCTCGCCCGCATGTTGGAGGCAGGGGAGGACCCTCGCTTCATCGCCAGGCGTCTGGTGATCTCCGCGTCCGAGGACGTGGGGCTCGCCGCTACGAACGTGTTGCCCACGTGTGTTGCCGCTGCGCAGGCCGTCCAACTCATCGGGATGCCAGAGGCTCGCATCACCTTGGCGCACGCGACGGTGGTGGCGGCCACCGCGCCGAAGTCCAACGCCGCCTACCTTGCGATCGGCAAGGCCCTCGCCGATGTGCAGGCCGGCAAGGGCAACTCCGTGCCCCTCCACCTTCGCGATGGGTCCGCTAAAGCCAGCAAGGAAGCCGGGTTCGGCCAGGGCTACCTGTACGCCCACGACTTCCCGCACCACATCGTCGGACAGCAGTATCTCCCCGATGATCTGGACGGCACGCGTTACTACGAACCCACCCTGAACGGAGCCGAGCAAGTGATTGCTGATCGCCTTCACTCGCTCCGCAGTGTGCTCTCAGATAGAGTTGCGCCGTCGAAACACGGAGGAGAAGACGATGAGCGTCGCTGAATTGGCAGCCATACTGGCCGCCGTCGCGCTGTGTGTCCTCGTCGCTCTCGCCGCACGCCCGCTGCTCAAGCTGAGTGCGGCCATTGATGACGTGACCGAATCAGTACGCAACGCGAGTGAATCGATGGTGCCCGCCATGGAACGCCTCGCAGATGCTGCTGCGAAGGCCGACGCGAACCTCGACAAGCTCTCGGATGTCACCGACGATGCGGGCCGCGTCGCATCCCACGCTGCTGAAGTCAGCGAGGACGCAGCACAGTTCTCGAATCTCGTCGGTGCGGTGTTCCAGAAGCCGCTCATCAAAACCGCATCGTTCACGTATGCCGCGCGCAAAGCGATTGGAGGCGGTCGCAAATGAGAAACACCTTCTGGTTCACCGTAGGCGCCGCCACGGCCAGCTACGTGATTTTTCGCGGCAAGAAACTCTACCGCGAGTACCTTCCCGAGTCGCTGCGCAGACAGATCGAAGCCAAGGGTGACGACGCCGCCATCGACCTAGGACGGTTCTCCGCCAACTTTGAGGCAGCACGCGCCGAGCGCGAGGCCGAAATCCGTCGCGAACTCAACATCCCGCAGGAATGAATCCAATGCAGACCCATGACATCCTCCAGCGCTTCATCCACCACTTCGAGGCCCACGAGCACGAGGTGGTGCCGAGCGCATCGCTGCTGTACAACGACCCGACCCTGCTGTTCGTGAACGCCGGCATGGTGCCGTTCAAGCCGTACTTCCTCGGCGACGAACCCGCGCCATATCGTCGTGCCGTCTCAGCGCAAAAGTGTGTGAGAACGCTCGACATCGAGGAGGTTGGCAAGACCACCCGCCACGGCACGTTCTTCCAAATGTTGGGCAACTTCTCGTTTGGCGACTACTTCAAAGAAGCCGCCATCTCGATGGCGTGGGAACTCGTCACGAAACCGGAAGCCGACGGGGGCTTGGGTTTCGACGGCGACAAGATCTGGGTGACCGCGCTCCACGGCGACGACGAAACTATCGGCATGTGGCGCGCCGTCGGGGTGCCGAGCGAGCACATTCAGC
>NZ_CAMYPD010000084.1 GCF_947286155.1 uncultured Tessaracoccus sp. | reverse complement strand
GGCGGCCATCTCGCGCACGAGCGGGTACATCATTTTGGGGTCCGCAGATTCGCCTACGAGAGATACGCCGCCGCGCGAGGCAGCACCTCGTTTTCCATCTCCAACTCGCAGATCCGCTGCATCGCGGCCATCATCTCGCGACGTTCCCCAACGTCAGTGGTCAGCGTGAACCCGAGAGCCCGGAACCGGTCGTCCTTGACCCACATCCGCAACGCGGACTTGGAGACTCCAAGATCTTTACACACTTGCTTCTACGACAAGCCGCAGTTCACCAGCGCCACTGCGTCACGCTTGACCCCATCCGAATAGATTCTTGGCCGATCACCATCCTTTCAACACGACCCTTCCAAAGTCATACAGTCTTGAACCCAATCAAACCTTCAGCAGCCCCGTCCCCGTGATCGCAGACCAAACTGCCAGACCAAACGAATCGTCTTTGTGCTCCCAACACTTCAGCAGGTATGCCTCGCTTTGGCACGGCTTCTGAAACTGCATTGATTTGCCATCCGCCCAGCGCACCCTCAGCGACACAGTGATTGTCCACCTGCTCCAACAACGCGGCATGCCGGTCGTCCATGCAGATGCCCAACCCATACAATTTTCGGGCTAATCGTCTATTACGGATACGAAGAGCGACATATGTACCGGACGAGCGTGGATCGAGGATCATCATAATTTCCAGCTTCTCGACGTCCGCGAAAGCGAACCGGACTCGCCGGAAAACTCCCTCGTAGATTACCTCCCGGCCATGTACACAAATCTTGAGTCCCCTTACGTAAACCGTCCTCCACACCACCCAACCGCATATGCCTGTCCACACCAGGAGAACCCAGAACCAGCCTGCAAAGTTAGCTTCCATCACCGCCAAAACCACCAAGACCCAGACCAAAGCAGTCCACGCAAGGTGACGAAGCCGCACAGCTAGGAGCATCAATCCCGGATATATCATCGCCTTCGCCTTCGGCCGTAGGTGTCGTAAAGGCCATATGCCCCGAATTTGCTGCTGACATAAACGTTCAAGCCGAAGTTAGCTGACTTGGAGCTTGACCCGGTTCTCCGGACAGGTTTGGTTCGTTAGATTATGCCGCTTCGGTGGTGGTGGCGGCAAGGTTTCGAACTCGTGTGGGGACAGTATGCCGAGGCTGGAGTGGCGTCGGCGTGGGTTGTACCAGCCCTCGATCCACTCGAACATCGCTGAGGCCAGTTCGACGCGTGATGGCCAGTGTCGGCGGTCCAGGAGCTCGCGTTGCATGATCGACCAGAACGATTCCATTGCCGCGTTGTCTTGGGACGAGGCGACCCTGCCCATCGAGCCCACAAGCCCGGCTTCTCGGAGTCGGTGGCCGAACAGCCAGCTGGTGTATTGACTCCCGCGGTCGGCATGCAGGATCGTTCCCGGAGCGGGCCGGCGTTGCCAACGAGCCATGTCGAGCGCGTCGATCACGAGTTCTGTTCGGATGTGATTAGCGATCGCCCAGCCCACGATCCTTCTGGACCAGGCGTCCATTACCGCGCAGCAGTAGTCCCAGCCATCTCTGGCGCGGTGTTGGGTGATGTCGGTGAACCACAGCCGGTCCGGGCCGTCGGCATGAAACTGGCATTTGACCAGATCATCATGGGTTGCAGCAGCCGGGACATGGCCCCGTTTGCGGCGGTGACACACGCCTTGAAGGCCGTCTTCGCGCATGAGACGAGCGATGCGTTTGCGTCCGCAGCAGATCCCCAAGCCCAAACGCAGCTCGGCATGAACCCGTGGGGCGCCATAGGTTCCCCGAGACATCTCATGGATCGATCTGATGGTGAGCATCAACTCTCGGTCGGCCAGCTCGCGGCAGCTTGCTGGTCGGTTCCTCCACTCCTAGAAACCCGAGCGAGACACCCGCAGGACCCGACACACCACCGCAACAGAGAAGCTCTCTTCCTCGAGCTCGGCGACGAGCCGGAACACTATTTTGGGAGGACGTTCTCCCGGGCGAAATAGGCGCTGGCACGTTTCAGGATCTCAACCTCGGTCTCCAACACCCGGTTACGGCGACGCAGCTCGACCAGCTCGCGTCTCTCAGCGCTGGTCAAGCCCTCACTTCGACCAGCATCAACATCGGCTTGACCCATCCAGCGAGGCAGACAAGACTCGCTGATCCCCAAGTCCCTCGCAACCCGGGCCACCGGTTGACCCGACCCCACCAGCTCAAGAGCCCTCCGACGAAACTCGACAGGCTTAGCAGCAGGCATCACAGACTCCTTCCCTGAGGCCATCATCACCTCAGACTCGGTGTCCGGAAAAGCGCGTCAAGCTCCCATGCGCCACAACAACTACGGCGGCAACGTTTTGCTACATCGCGTACGCTCGTACAAAGTGGAGCCGGAACCGAGCAAATTCGGACTGGAGTCTCGCCCCAGCAATCCTCAAAGTGCAGCTCAAGCCGTCACATCCAATTACAGCCGTCGACCCCGGTCAGTCGCCGCGCAACGGAGTGCACCCCACCGCTAACACCTGACAACCGGACGCAAGCCCATCCCTCGAGCTGAGTCCAGGACAATCCTCGACATACACAGTGCTCAAGTTGGTACACCCCGAGAACTTCGAGAAGTCACGCAGCTCTCTCACTTCTTCCAGCCGCAATTCAACGAGACGTTCTCCAGCAAAGTCCGGGAATGCCGAAGCAGAACAGACAGCGACAGATAAGTAGCGCAACGACTCCGGCAATCTACCCGGAAACGCTCTTGGAGAAATGAGTGAAAGGTTTTCAAGCACCATGTTGCGCTCGATTGCCGCAGCCCACTCTATGCTACAAGAGGTCAAGCCCAGCCCGGTCAACTGCGCACCCAACTCCACCGATAGCACCCGCAACATCGAAGAGAGATGGAGAGACAATGAGCGCAGCTTGGGGAACCACCGGAGATCGACAATTCCATGCACCATATGGCCCAACGAAAGTTCTTCCAAATTTTTCAGATCATGGATACCAGATAAATCCACCTGCGCGTTGATCGCTAGCCCGCGAACCCGCCCCGCGGCCGACACAACGGAACTGATATCGCCAACATCTTCATCGCAGATGTTGATCGCGGTCTCCCAAGGGCGAACGGAACGCCGACGGACCATATTCCAATACTTCACAACTACAGCCTCCTCCAATTCCTTGGCGTGCTGCGCATCAGATATGACCGTCTTGCCCCAATAGGATTCCTAATATTGGCCAAGTTCCGCTTGCCGTTCTTGTAGATTCCTCCGAGCCGGTTAATCATCCTCTGTTCTGCCACTTCTCGGCGAACCTTCCCACCACTGACGCGATATACTCTTGCAGTCGCCGCTTGCCACTTTGTAATCTTGCCATTCCTTACGTGCCGCGCCAACCTCCCTGCAATTTTGGAGGACTGACCAACGTATTTCATTTTCGACACAGTACGAACGACATAGATGCCGCCTCTAGCAAGCTTATAGCCGCGATACGCCCATGCGGCAACTGCAGTTACGGGTATGAAGCTGGCTGCGGTGAGTGCGATGTCCCATTTGTATTTCCAAAGCACCCTGCCGACTTTCCGCAGCCACCCCCATTCGCCGGTCGTGTCGATTCGATTGATGGGGTCGTTGGGGTACGTGTACGGGGTGTCGTTGCCTCCGTAGACGGGGTCGAGGCTGGTGAACAAACCAGTGACCGGGTTGTAGAGACGGGCTCCCATGAGGAGGATGCCTGTTTCGGTGGTAGAACGCTGTTTCGCACCCAGCCACCCGTAGCCGTTGGCGGCGGCACCAGCGGTGCTTGTGGGCGGGGTGATCACTGGTGTGCCGTACTCGGTGTAGCGGGTCCACCGATCAAGCCCCTCCGCGGCTTCCCCGTCCGTCGGGAGAGTGATGGTGGCCGACACATCCCCGCGGGGATTCGCGAGCGCCAGTTCCCCGGCCGTGGTCACGCCGGTGGTCGTGATCGACAACGACAACCCGCCACTGGTCAAGTCCGCGTACACCGTCGTCGACGCCCGGTCGGCGGTGACGGTGGTCACCCACCCAGGATCATCCGAATCATCCACATAATGATTCGTCACCGACTCCGTCACAGCCGCCTCGAGGGTGCGGCGTGTGGTCTGCACCGTGCGACGTCCAGCGACATCCAGGGTGTATGACAAACTCACCCCCGCCTGGGTGATCGCTTTCGCGGTGTCATCGTCGTAGTACGACAGGTGAACATCACCCGATTCCGGGCGCGGTGCATCCGCGGCTGGGATGAGGGTTTGCCGACCAAGCGCATCGTAGGTGTAGGCGGTGCCGTCGCCGACCGTGATCGGCCGGTCCGCCACATCGTAGCTACGGCTGGTCCCCACCCCACCTGAGGCGGGGCAGAGCGCCCCGGTGGTGGCGGCAGCCGTAGTGTCAGCAAGCCGATTGCCTCGAGCGTCAAACCGGTACGTACGCAACCTGCAGCCGGTGCCGTCAACCTCATCGGAGCGGTCCACCACCTCCGTGAGCCGCCCAGCCGGATCATACGAATACGTCAAATCCGC
>NZ_CAMYPD010000083.1 GCF_947286155.1 uncultured Tessaracoccus sp. | reverse complement strand
GAGATTCCTCTACGTCTCGTGGGCTCGGAGATGTGTATAAGAGACAGCCAATACCGCGGTGCGCGTTTGCGGGCAATCGTTGAGGAACGCCCACAGCATCTGCTCACCGATGAACCCGGTGACGCCCGTCATGGCAATCTTCTTGCCTGCCAGTAGGTCTTTCAGCCGCCCGTCGAGCAGCGGGGGGACGTGGCCGCGTTCAGCCACACCAAATGAGGCAGCAGGGTTACGCATGCGCATCTCCTTCGGCGACGGCGAGCGCCTCGTCAATCGTGAATCGCCCGACGTAGAGCGCAGTACCGACGATGGCTCCCTCGATGCCGGTCCCGACGAGCTCGCGCAGCCGTCGGAGGTGGTCGAGTGTGGCGATGCCGCCGGAAGCGACGACCTTCTTGCCCGAGCGCTCTGCCACGGCCGCGAGCAGATCGAAGTTAGGGCCGGTGAGCATGCCGTCGGCTTCGACGTCTGTGACGACGAATCGCTCGCATCCAGCCGCAGCGAGCCTGTCGACGGTGTCCACCCATCGACCGCCTTCGCGAGTCCATCCGCGCGCCGCGAGCTGCTCACCACGCACGTCGAGTCCGATCGCCACAGCGTCGCCGTGGGCAGCGATGATCTCCTCACACCATTCGGGATTCTCGAGCGCGGCGGTGCCGACGTTCACGCGTTTACAGCCAGTGGCGAGTGCACGTTCGAGGCTGGCGTCGTCGCGGATGCCGCCGGAGAGCTCCACCTGGCAGTCGATCTGAGCGATGATGTCGGCGAGCAGCGCGGCGTTTGAGCCGCGACCGAACGCGGCGTCAAGATCAACGAGATGGATCCAGCGCGATCCGGCATCCGCCCAGCGCTGAGCAGCAGCGAGGGGATCGCCAAAAGTCTTTTCGGTTCCTGCTACGCCCTGGACGAGCTGCACGGCCTGGCCACCCTGCACATCGACAGCGGGCAATAAATCAAGCGTGTCCACGTCGCCCAACTCTAGCCGATCTGCGGATTTCTCAATGCGGGGGAAACAGGACGTGGGTTGCGTAAGTGCAACCTTTGACAGCCCTGCTGTGTGCTCGCGCATTAGTATGCGGCGAGCCAGTTCTTGAGCAGTTGCAGCCCGGCCTCACCGGACTTTTCTGGGTGGAACTGAGTGGAGCACACCGCTCCTTGTTCCACTGCGGCGACGAAACGCACGTCGCCGTAGCTGGAGTACACCGCGCCGCGCACTGCCTGCTGTACCGCGTAGGAGTGCACGAAGTAGAACCGCTCGTCGCGGATTCCTGCGAACAGCTTGGAGCTCGGCCCAGCAGCAACGGTGTTCCAGCCCATGTGCGGCAGCGGTGTGGCGGGCATTTTGCTCACCACACCGGTGTAGATGCCGATGCCGTCGGTGGGCACACCGTGTTCGAGGCCCGACGAGAAGAGCACCTGGTGGCCGACGCAAATGCCAAACAGTGGGCGCTCCTTTTGCACCCAGCCCCGTACGTAGTCGAAGCCACCGACTTCCGCGAGACGATTTGCGCACTCAGCGAATGCACCCACACCAGGCACGACGAGCGCTTCGCAGCGCCCCAGTTCTTCTAGTCGCTCGGTGACGACGACGTCGGCCCCGGCATGTTCGAATGCCTTCGCTGCGGAATGGAGGTTGCCGGTGCCGTAGTCGAGAATGCCAACTTTCTTGATCATAGCGCCCCCTTCGTGCTGGGAATACCTGGTGAACGGGGGTCGACTTCGACGGCTTCTCGGAGCGCCCTCGCCAATGCCTTGAACTGAGCCTCGACGATGTGGTGGGGGTCGCGTCCGGAACGCAGCGTCATGTGGAGACACAGCCCGGCGTTCAGCGCGAACGATTCAAAGACGTGCTGCGTCATGGAGCCTGGGTATGCCACCCCGGAGCCGCCGATGCGGGCGTAGATCTGGCCGTCGGGTTCGCCCTGGCACACCACGTACGGGCGGCCGGCGACGTCGACGACGCAGTCTGCGACGGCCTCGTCGAGCGGAACCACCGCGTGCCCGAAGCGTCGGATGCCAGACTTGTCGCCCAGCGCCTCGGCCACGCATTTGCCGAGCACGATGGCTGTGTCTTCGACGGTGTGGTGCGCGTCGATGTGAAGGTCGCCCTCCGCTTCGACGGTCAGGTCGATGAGTGAGTGCTTCGCGAGGGTGGTCAGCATGTGGTCGTAGAAGCCAACGCCGGTTGAGATGTTCGCGACGCCAGTGCCGTCGAGGTTGACGGTGACGGTGATGCGCGATTCACTCGTCGTGCGCGATTGGGTGCTTGTGCGTGCCATGGTCATTCCTTTTCGGGGTTCAAATCGTCGAGCGCCCGGCGCAGCGATTCCATTTCTTCCGGCGTTCCAGCAGATGCTCGCAGGTACCCGTCGGGTCCAGCCTCACGAATGAGCACACCCCGTTCGAGCAACCCTTGCCAGACGGCGTGGCGATCAGCGAAGCGTCCGAACAGCGTGAAGTTCGCCACCGAGTCGACGACGCTGTAGCCCCTCCCCCGGGCCCACTGCTCGAAGTCTCGGGCTGATGCCGCGAGTTCGCGCACCTTGGCCAGCAGCACGTCGGCGTGGCGGAGCGCAACGCGTGCGACGGCCTGCGTCTGAGCGCTGAGGTGATACGGCAGTCGCACGACGCGGCACGCATCGACGATCTCCCGCGACGCGGCGAGGTATCCGACGCGGCCCCCGGCCAAGGCGAATGCCTTACTCATCGTGCGCGAGACGATGAGGTTGGGGTGCGCGTCGAGCAAACCCACGGCCGAGGGTTCCGTCGAGAACTCCTGGTAGGCCTCATCGATCACGACGAGCGCGTCGGTGCCGGCGCACACCTCGTCGATGACCTCGAGAGGAATGCCCGTGCCCGTGGGATTGTTGGGACGGGCGAGGAGGACCATCGTCGCTTGATGATTGACCGCGGCATTGAGTACCAGTTCGGTGTCGACGGTGAAGTCGCCCAGGCGAGGCTCGGTGACGTAGCGGGTGAGGGTGTTGCGCGCGTACTCGGGATACATCGAGTACGTGGGCGTGAAGGTAAGCACCGTGCGCTCGGGGCCACCGAACGCGGTGCACAGCTGCTGCATGATTTCGTTGGACCCGTTCGCCGCCCAGACCCGCTCAGCAGTGAGCCCTTCACCGAGATAGTTGGCGAGCTCAGTGCGCAGTGCCAGGGCGTCGCGATCCGGGTACCGGTTGAGGCTCAGTGCGGACTCCCGCACCGCTTCGCCCATCTCGTCGGCGATCTCGGGCGTGAGCCCGTAGGGGTTCTCATTCACGTTGAGCACGACGGGAACGTCCAGGATGGGAGCGCCGTACGGTTCCGCGCCAACCAGGTCGGCTCGAAGCGGCAGGTTCATGCGTGCCTCCGAACGGTGATGGCCGCGGCATGCCCCGGTAGCTCTTCAGCAAGGGCGAACTGTTCGACGCCCTCAGCAATCTCGGCGAGCCCCTCGTGCGAATAGTGGATGACGTGCATGGACTTCATGAAGCTACGCACGGTAAGCCCCGACGAATGGCACGCGCAGCCGGCGGTGGGCAGCACGTGCGTTGATCCGGCGGAGTAATCGCCCAGCGATACCGGCGAATAGTCGCCGACGAAGATGGCGCCCGCGTTCTGGATGCGCTGCGCGAGCGTCTCTGCGTCGGCGGTGTGAATTTCGAGGTGCTCGGCGGCGTAGTCGTCGGCCACCGCCACGGCCTGCTCGAGGTCGCGCACCAGCACGATGGCAGACTGCGGGCCGCCCAAGGAGGTCTGGATGCGCTCGGCGTGCAGCTGGCCCTGCACCTGGCGCTCCACCTCGACGCCAACCGCGTCGGCCAGCGTCTGCGACGGCGTGATCAGCACAGATGCCGCCATGGGATCGTGTTCGGCCTGAGAAATGAGATCGGCCGCGACGAAGGCTGGTTTCGCCGTGTCGTCGGCCACGATGGCGATCTCGGTGGGCCCCGCCTCCGAGTCGATGCCGACGAGTCCACGCACGGCGCGCTTGGCCGCAACCACGAAAATGTTGCCTGGCCCGGAGATGAGGTTCACCGGTTCGCACAAGCCTTCGACCCCGTGCGCGAACATCGCGATGGCCTGCGCGCCACCCACGGCATACACCTCGTCGACGCCGAGCATCGAGCACAACGCGAGCACGTTGGGGTGCGGCAGCCCTCCGAACTCCGTCTGCGGCGGCGATGCGACGGCGATCGCGCCCACACCTGCCACCTGCGCGGGCACGACGTTCATGATGACGCTGGAAGCCAGCGGTGCGAGACCGCCTGGTACGTACAGACCGACCCGTTGCATGGGGACGCTGCGCAGCCCAACCCGCGCGCCAGGTGCCAACTCGACGGGTTCCGCATCCTGGAAGCGTTCGAGACGCTCCGCCACCGTTCGACGCCTGATAATCGCCGTCTCAAAGCTCGCTCGGAGCTTCGGATCCAATTTCTGTTCAGCCTGCTTGAGGTGCTCGGCCGGCACGCGGAGATGCTCGGGAACCACATGGTCGAATCGCTCCGAGTATTCGCGCAGCGCCGCTTCCCCGCGCGAGGCAACGTCGGCGATGATGGGCTGCACTTGCCCCACCGCTTGCTCAACGTTGAACTCTGCGCGCGGCAACAGCGCGCGGTATCCGTCTCGGTTGTCTCGCAGATCTACTACTCGAAGCACGCCAGGAGAGTTTACCCGTCGTCACCCTCGGATTCTGGGGCGTCCACGGAGCGTTCTGGCAGGAAC
>NZ_CAMYPD010000082.1 GCF_947286155.1 uncultured Tessaracoccus sp. | reverse complement strand
AGTGATGTCGTCGATGAAGGCGGTAGCGCCGTCGATCGCTTCTTCCTTCTCCGGGTGGAGAAACACCGCTACGCTCCTAGTCACGGCATCCACCCTAGGGCATTGCTGGAGTGCGCGCTTCAGAGCACAATCTTCGCGTACTCCGGGTTCCACACCGCATCGACGACGGCCTGCACCGGATCGTCGATCTGCACCCGAGCGAGCCCCTCCTCCTGGGCACATCGCACCACGGCGAGCGCGACGGTGGAGGACACCAACCTCAGCTGATCCATGGCAGGCAGCAGCGACGCCCCTGGCCGTTTGTCGTCGTAGGTGAGCGATGCGACGGCACGAGCCGCAGCGATGATCATCTTGTCGCTGACACGGCTGGCTCTGCTGACAGCAACGCCGAGCCCCAAGCCGGGGAACACGAGCGCGTTGTTGGCCTGCGCAATCTCGTAGCGCAGCTCACCGCGTTGCACCGGGCCGAAGGGGGACCCGGTGGCGATGAGCGCCATCCCCTCAGTCCAGTCCAGGAGATCCTCGGGCACAGCTTCCGCGAGGGAGGTGGGGTTCGACAGCGCGAGGATGATGGGTTCGGGAGCGTGCTGCTGCATCGCTTCTACGATTTCCCGCGTGAAGGAACCCGCCTGTGCGGAGGTGCCGATGAGAATCGTCGGCTGGGATTGCTGCACCGTCGAGAGCAGATCGATGCGGCCTCGCTCATCGCTCCATCCGGCCACTTCGTCCTTGCTGCGTGCATAGGGAGCTTGGAAATCCCGCACGGGCATGCCCTCGACGATGAGCCCGCGGCTGCCCAGACACCAGAAGCGCTGATTCGCCTCCTCGTGGCTCAGCCCCTCCTCCACCATGGCGTCGCGAATGGCGTTGGCGATACCGATGCCCGCGGACCCTGCACCATGCACGACGATGCGCTGGTCGCATAAGCGGCCTTTCGCACGATGCACTGCGGACAGCACTGCGGCGAGCACGATGGATGCGGTGCCCTGGATATCGTCGTTGAACGCACACATCTCATCGCGATACTTATCCAGGAGCCGGTGTGCATTGCCGGCCGCGAAGTCCTCGAAGTGCAGCATGGCATTGGGGTACAGCCGCTGCACCGTCTTCACGAATTGGTCGACGAACTCGTCGTAGCGTTCACCGCGCACGCGCGCATGCCGCTCACCGACATACTGATCGCTGTTCAGCAGCTTGAGGTTGTCGGTGCCGACGTCGAGCACGACGGGGATGCATCGTCGTGGGTGGATACCCGCTGCGGCGGTGTAGACGGCGAGTTTGCCCGTCGCGATGGCAATGCCGCCCACGCCCTGATCGCCGATACCCAGGATGCCTTCGGAGTCTGTGACCACGACGAGGTCGACTTGGTCCCCACCAAGCCCGTAGTTCTGTAACGCTGTTTCGATGAGTTCGGGATGGTCGATGGAGAGGTAGACGCCGCGAGGGCGCTGGTACCACTGGCTGTACTCCTGGATGACCTCCCCAATCGTAGGTGTGTACACGATCGGCAGCATCTCCTCGATGTGCTCGGCGAGCAGCCGGTAATAGAGCACCTCGTTGCGGTCACGCATGTGCGTCAGGTAGAGGCTCTTCGCGAGGTTGTCTGGCTGACGGAGATACTGGCGATACACCCGTCTCACTTGGTCTTCAATCGGGCGCTGCCCGGGTGGCAGCAACCCGATGAGGCCGAGCGCGGCGCGCTCCTCATGCGTGAACGCAACACCGCGGTTCAGCATGGGGCGGTTCAGCAGCTGGTAGCCGCGCACCGTGATTGGGATCTGTTCACCATTATCCAGTTCGAGGAACGGGGGTTCGATGTCAGTCATATGAGAAAGTCTATTCTCGCCAGCTCAGCCCTTGCGGTGCATAGCGAGAAATACCTCGACGTTGCCATGTGTGCCCGACAAGGCGCTCGTACCGCGCCACCACGGTTCCCAACACAGCTGAGCTGCGGCATCGATCACGCGCTCGACGGCGTGCTCCCGCTCCCGCTCATCCGCGACGATTCCCCCCGCTCCGAGCCTCTCCCGCCCCACTTCGAACTGTGGCTTGACCAGCAGTAATGCAGTGCCTCGGCACACCGTGAACAGTGGTTCGAGCAGCAGTGTGAGCGAAATGAAACTGACGTCCCCCACCACGAGATCTACCGGCTCATCGTCGAGGTGCGCCAGCTGCAAATCGCGCAGGTTGAGGCCCTCATGCACCACGACGCGGGAGTCCTCACGCAGTTGCGGCACGAGCTGCCCATGCCCCACATCGACGGCATACACCCGGTGAGCGCCCCGCTCGAGGCACACCTGGGTGAAGCCTCCCGTCGACGCCCCCGCGTCGAGCACACGCGGCGGCATGACGATGCCGGCTTGGTCGAGCGCCCCGATGAGCTTGTATGCTGCACGCGACACCCAGCGCTCGGCGTCTGCCTCGATAATGTCTGCGTCGCTGATGTTGAGCGACGCCTTGGTGGCGGTTTTACCGTTGACGCGCACGCGACGTTCAGCGATGAGCCGGGCCGCACGGTTTCTCGACGAGGTCAGCGAGCGCTCCACGAGCGCGGTGTCGAGCCTCACCCGACGCCAGGGATCCGCAGCTGCGAGACGTCGGCGTTATGCAACACGCCAGACAGCAGTTCTTGCGCCTGACCGAGCTGCACGAGCTGCGCGTCGACGGGGAGCTCCTCGACGCCGTCAAGTGATGCCATGGCTTCCTCCACCAAACGTGAACGTTGCACATCGTGAGGCGCGGCGTCAGCGGGGGTGGGCATCAGCGCACGTCCTGGAGGCTAGTGGTCGCGTCAACAACGTCGATACCGTGCTCCCATGCCAGCTGCAGCAGCACCCACAGCGCGTCGAGCTGCGCCTCGACACCCGACGGGGCGCTCAGCAGCACGGCGTGCCCGTCCTCGACGGCGACCCGCTGCGCATTGCAGACCCACTCGAGGTCACGGTGCTCCACATTTCGCGGCTCCTCCAGCAGCGCGGAGACGTCGTATCCGATATGCGTTGGACGCTCCCCCGCTTGCGCTGTCAACAAGTCGTGCTTCCCGTGCGCGCCAGTGAACACAAACAGCGACGCCATACCCACATTGTTGGCGCCGAGGATATCAGTGTCGATCCGATCGCCGACGAAGATCGGACGTTCAGCGCCCAGGCGCTCGACAGTCTCGATGAGCAGCGGCGGGTACGGCTTGCCAGCGACACTGGGCTGCACATCGACACAGGCCTGAATGGCCTGTACCTGCGCACCGCAGCCGGGCACGATTCCCTCGTGCGTCGGTCGTGTCATGTCGGGGTTGGTGACGAACCATCGCGCTCCATCCTGGATGGCGAACGCGCCCATTTCCAGGCGTCGCCAGTCGAGGTCCGGGTCGTAGCCTTGCACGACGGCGTCGGGGCAATCGTTACGTTCGGTCACGACGGTGTATCCAGCGTGGCGGAGTTGGTCTGCGAGAGCCGAGGAGCCAACCGGAAGCACCTTCGCGCCGGCCTGGAGCTCTTCACCCAGCATGCGCAGGGTGGCCATGGTGGAGTTCACCACGTCGGCGGCATCCGCTTCGATACCGAGAGCTTGCAGATGCGCGGCGACGACCTGAGGCGTGCGAGCGGCATTGTTGGTGACGAAGCCCACCTTGGTGCCGCCTTGCCGCAGAGCGTGGAGCACCTCGGGCACACCGTCGATGGCGTTCGGGCCAAGGTAGATGACCCCATCGAGGTCAAACAGCGCAGCGTCGTAAGTTGCAATCAAGCTCATTCCGCGTCCTCCTGTTCAGCTTCATCGTCATCGCTCATTTGGTTCGGCAAGGTGACGCCATCGAGCTCAGCGATGCGATCCGAAGTATCAAGCAGCGCCGGCCTGTCGAGTTCACCCGACGTCACGAAGGACGCGCGAGCACCCGCCTCGTCGCCGTCGGCAAGAAGCAGGTCAGCCAGTGCGTAGTGGAGCCTGGCCCTGGCAAACGCTGGACCCACATTCTGACCCGCCACCTTGCGTAACAGTCGGAGCGCTTCGTCGCGTTGCCCAAGGTCAGTACGCACACCCGATTCAACAATCACGGCTTCGATCACCACGGCTGGGTCCGTCTTTCGGGTATCGAGTTCCGTCAAAAGCTCAAGAGCATCACGAGGACGGCCGAGCGCACGCTCGCAGTCTGCCATCACAGGGATGAGTTCGTCGCCGCCAGACATACGTCGAATGGCTCGATACTCCCGGAGTGCGATGGCGTACTCTTCGGCCGCATAGGCAGTCTCCGCCGCTGCCTCACGCACGACGGGCAACCGCGGCGCCAGCTGACGCGCGGTCTCGGCGTGCTGGAACGCAAGCGTTGGATCCTCATCGACGAGCACCCCCGCCGCCCAAATGTGTGCTGCCACACGATCAGCACGTTCCTTCGACAGACCGCGCAGCTCGGCACGGACGCCAAAAGGAAGCGCCTTGTCATCGAATCCTTCCGGGATGGGAGGCCCGGTGATCACCTTCTCTTCGCGCTGAGCATCGTCGCGCCGCGGGCTACGGGGCTCACGCCCCTCCGGACTGCCCGAACCACGACGAGGTCCCCGACGAGGACCCCGCGCCGACGAGCGCTTGGCATCGTCGCGAGACGATCTACGTTGCCCACCAGTGCGATGCTCAGCGCGCTGGGACGAACGGCCGGTGCCCGCTTTCCCTCGAGGTTGCCCCTCGCGGCGGGGACGCCCATCATGGTCGTGGCTCTGTGAACGCTGGTCATCGCTGTCTGCAAGCATGCTTCAATCTTCCCATCTGATGGTTCGAGGCGCGAACCGCGCATCAATCAGTTCCTTGGGGGAGGAAAAATTCCCTGAAAAGCACAAAACCCCCGAACAATGTCGGGGGTTTTGTGTAAAGAAGTCCGGCGGCGACCTAGTCTCCCACACCGTCCCCGGTGC
>NZ_CAMYPD010000081.1 GCF_947286155.1 uncultured Tessaracoccus sp. | reverse complement strand
GTGCGGGATGCCGATGTCGGTGCGGTAGAAACCGTCGACGAAATCCACCGCCGCCCTATAGCACATGCCAAGACGTACGAATATATGCCGACTGCGACGAATATTCGCTCGTGAAACGCCCCCTGGAAGTGGTCGCGTCACACGCTACAGTCCCGCCATTGGACTTACGTCCAAGCGCATTTGCACAAGTACACAACCTGTCGACGGAGATGATGTAATGAGGAGAACCTTGGCTTCGCTGGTGTCGTTGACACTGGCGCTGACCGGTGGTGCAGCGATGACGCTCCAAGCTGACGCCGCACCCACCCCAAGAGATCTACCCGCACCCGACGCACTCGGGGCCCGTGATGGCGTCCCAACCGATGCGCAACGCGTCCCAGGACCTGCCGACGAACCACGTCGCGTCATGGTCATGCTGAAGCAGCAACCCACGGGCAAGGGAAACAAGGCGCAAGGGCTCGCGGCGGTCGACCGCGTGCTTGCACGCTGGAAGGACAAGGACGGCTTCGAGGTCAACCGCAAATTCGGCATGCTGGTTCGAGGCTTCTCGGCGACGCTGCCGCAGAGCCAGATCATGCACCTGGCAGCCGACCCGGATGTGGCGTCCGTGAAGCCCCTGAAAGTGTTCTACCAGTCCATGGAGACCGCAGGGAGCCTGACGAACTCAGTCCAGGCCCGTGAAGATCTGGGCGTCGACGGGCGCGGGTTGGTCGTCTCCATCATCGACTCCGGCATCGACATCAAACACCAGGACATGCGCCTCGACGACGGCGTCAAAGGCAAACTGGCTCCTGAGAAGGGCTTCACCGACAAGGTGCCCTACGGCTGGAACTTCGCCGACCAGAATGCCGACGTCTATGACACCGGCAGCGAGCACGGTATGCACGTCGCGGGCATCGTCGCAGCCAATGGCGGAAGCGACGCGGACGCCGTCGCCAACGGCCGGATCCGCGGCATCGCACCGAACGCACAGCTCCTGGCGATGAAGGTCTTCTCCAACGACCCGAAGCTTCCGGGCGCGTTCGAGGACGACATCATCGCAGCCATCGAGGAATCGGTGGCCCGGGGCGCCGACGTGATCAACATGTCGCTGGGCTCCCCCAACGGCACCAATCAGTCGCAGGTGGGCGAGGGTCGCGCGATCTCCAACGCCCAGGCTGCAGGCGTGCAGGTGATCGTCGCTGCTGGCAACGAGGGCCTCAACGGCTCCCCCGACGGCACCCTCACCGACGCACTCGACATGCTCGACGACGGCACCATGGGCAGTCCCTCGACCACGAAGGACGCGCTGGCCGTCGCATCGATCAACAACTCCGCCTCCATCGTGAGTAGCGCGACGGTGACCTCCGGCGGCCAGTCCAGCGAGCTGGGTTACCAGCTGCAAACCGGCGTGGCCGATGGCAAGCCACACACCATCGTCGACGGCAAACTCGGGAAGCCCGACGAGATCCCCGCCGAGGCCAAGGGCAACTACGTGCTCATCGAGCGCGGCGAGATTTCCTTCGGCGACAAGTTCAAGAACGCGATTGCCAAGGGCGCCGTCGGTGTGGTCGTCATGAACAGCGCCGAGGGCGGCGACAAATTCGCCGGCATGGGCGGGCTGGACAAAGTCAAGATCCCCGGCGCATTCGTGTTCCATTCCACCGGCCAGGAACTGCGCGAGAAAATCGCTGCAGGCGAGACGACGATCACCCTCACGGAAAATCGTATCTCGATCCCGATGACCGATGCGCTCGCCCCGTCGTCGTTCACCTCCTGGGGTGCGACCCCCGAGCTGGATTTCAAGCCTCAGCTCGCCGGCATCGGCGGCTCGGTCTACTCCACCATCAACGATGATTCCTACGGCGACAAGTCGGGCACCTCGATGGCAGCCCCGCACGTCGCCGGCGCGTTCGCGCTGGCCGTGCAGGAGTACACCAAGCGCTTCCCAGAGCTCAGCGCCAAGGAGCGCAACGCTCTGGCTAGGACAGCCTTCTCCAACACCGCCAAGGTGCTCACCCACGACGACGCCCCCTACGCGGTGCGCCAGATGGGCGCGGGCCTGATCCAAACGAAGGAAGCTTTGGAAACCGACGTGTTCGCCACCGTGGAGGGCGAGCCCAATGTCGCGCTGCGTGAGCTGAGCGGCGCGAAAGAGTTCACGGTCACGCTCACCAACAAGGGCAAGAGTGAACGGACGTTCGCCGTCGGCGGCTCCTGCTCGGTGGCGGAGTCGCAGGCGCCCGAAGGCAACGAGACCTCCTGCACCACGCTCGACAAACTCACCGCGAAAGCGAACACCGTGACCGTCCCCGCCGGCGGCACCGCCGACGTGAGCTTCACAGTCACCCCGGGCGCCGGCGCGCACTGGGTGCAGGGTTGGGCCACCTTCACCTCCGACGGTAAGGCGCAGCCCTCGCTGTCGGTGCCCTACCTGGGCTTCGCCGGCGATTGGAACGCCGAGCCGATCATCGACGCGCCACGAAAAGGTGGCGAACCGCTGCTGGACAAGGTGCTCGGCGACAAGCACGAAACGATCACCTCGCTCGTGGGCAATTTCCCGGTGCTGGGCGCTGTCCCGAACACGTGGTTCTCTCCCAACGGCGACGACACCTACGACGAGGTCTTCCCCTCGCTGGCCATGCTGCGTTCGGCCAGCGACATCGAATACGAGGTACTGAAGGACGGCAAGGTCATCCAGGCTCTCGGCGCCGACCGTGACGTCCAGCGCCTCTCTCTGGGCGCGATCGCAGGCTCCGGTGGTGCCGGTTCGCATATCCCGACGGTGCAGAAGTGGGACGGGCGTCTGTTTGACCCGTCCACGGACACCTTCGTTGACGCACCTGACGGCGACGGTTACGTCTTCCGCGTGAGGGCCCGACTGGGGGCTGACTTCCCGTGGCAGACGACCGAGCTGCCGTTCGGGCTGGACCGCGTTGCCCCGTCGATCGACTCGCTCACCCATGTGAAGAACGACGACGGATCGCTCACGTACACGCTGAAGGCCTCCGACGACCGCTCTGGCGTGTTCTGGCGCTCGCTGGTCGTCTCTGAAGGCGCCACGCAGAAGCCCTACGACTACACGACCGATGAGGCAACCGGCACGGCCACATTCACCGTCCCGGCAAACAAGACTGGTGAAGGCCAGTTCCTGGACATCAAGCTGTGGGACCGCGCCGGCAACACGGTGCGCGTCGCCGACATGCTCGGACATGACTCCGTGCGGCTCATGCGCGACTGGTACTACGACCAGTGGATCGACGCCTCGCGCTTCGATCTCGCAGCGGGCCGCCCGGTGGTCCGCGACGGCCACGTCCACCTCATGATTGCGGCCGGACCGTCGGTGACGAAAGTTACCGTGAACGGCCAGGAGGCTGAGCTGAAGCAGGGCGTCGCCCGCATTGACGTGCCGGTCGAAGAAGGTCTGAACGAGTTCGTCATCGTTGGTCTTGCCGCTGATGGTTCCGAGGTGGGCACGCAGAAGCACTGGCTTGGCGTCGACAACACCCCACCGACGCTGGAGATCACGCAGGCGCCACTCAACGATCTGGGCGAGCTGGTGCCAGATGCTGACGGGAAGGTGACGATTAAGGGTCGCTTCAAGGACAACTTCCCGAAGGCCGAGAGCAACTCGTGGATCATGTTCGATCAGAACTTCAACCTGGTGCAGATCGCTGACGACGGCACGTTCACCTATGAGACCACCGTCACCAACGACCAGCTCGCGGTCACGCTGCTACTGATCGATCACTTCGACGGTGAGCACATGACCAACCCGACCACCAAGAGCTGGCCCATCGCCGGCCGTTCGACCCCAGGTTCGCAGCTGGCGATCACGTTCGACGATCCGCGGCTCAACTCCCCCCATGAGGAGGAGCGCTTCGGCCAGACGGCATACGTCGTCGATCCGTCACTGCAGAACCTCACGTACGACGATGCCGCTGGCACCGCCGAGCTGCGCCTGAAGGGTACGTTCAACGCACGCCCGGGCAAGTTCATCGTCAACGGCAAGGAAGTGCAGCTCGACAAGGATCGCCGTTTCGACATTCCGCTGACGCTCGAGGGCGGCATCAACCACGTCGGTTACGAGATCATCGACGCCGACGGCAACCGCGCCGCGATGGGTTCCTGGCGGTTCTTCTTCGACCGCACGCTGCCCTCCTACGAGATGGCCACCGATCCAGGCATCAACGCCGACGGCGCGATGTACCTGCAGAAGAAGTCGGCCGAGGTCGATGTCAAGGGTGCGGTCTGGGACGACCAGTTCGGCTACGAGCTGGCCATCAACGGATCGACGGTGAAGGATTTCGACAACCTTTGGGATCCGGGAGCGCCGCAGAACCGTCGCGAATTCGCCACCAAGGTGAACGTGCAGGACGGCGACACGATGCGTGTGAGCCTGTTTGACCAGATGGGCAACGGTGTCGAGCGCGGCATTCCCGTCGTCTACGACGATGCCGCACCGACGGTCGATATCAACGGCGTCAAGGCTGGCCAGATCATCGACGGCAAGCAGCGCATCAAGGTGCGAGCCACCGACGAGCATCTCAAGACGCTCACGGTTCTGGTCGACGGCAAGGAGCACGAAGGCAAGATCGTCGACCAGAACATGCATCCGAACGCGTACGTCGTACCGTTCCTGAACGGCGAGTCGCAGGCGTACAGGGCGCGGAGCGCAGCTGATGGGCAGAAGACCGAGCTCGTCGTCGAGGTGCAGGGCCTGTCTGCGGGTAGGCACATCCTCGAAGCCGTGGCCACGGACAAGGCCGACCGTCGTAGCGTCGCTTCGGTGGCGTTCACCGTCGACAACGCGGCACCGGTCATCGAGGGGCCTGACGCGCTGAGCGTCGACCCGGACAAGGACATGATGCAGCAGATCCGCGCCGCTTACCCCGTCACGGATGATGTCGACGAGGGTCTCCAGGTCCAGGCTGACCTCTCGAAGCTCATCCTGGATCAGGCTGTGATGCTCACGCTCACCGCGGTAGACTCGGCGGGTCACGTCACCACGCGTGATGTGCAGATCACCCTGGAGCGTCCGATGACGACGCTGAAGGGCGAGTGCGGCTCGATGAC
>NZ_CAMYPD010000080.1 GCF_947286155.1 uncultured Tessaracoccus sp. | reverse complement strand
GGTTCTGCGAAGGAGAAGCTGGCTGCTGCCGGCGGTTCTGCGAACGAGCTCTGAGCACACAACCTTCACGACGGTGACCGGTTCCGATTTCGAGCCCGGTCACCGTCCCCTTTTTCTCTGACGTGCTAGAGAAGGCCTAGCCGTATCGGCTTCCGCTCCTGTGACTTGGGGCCGTGGGGGCAAAGTTGCTAGGCTGACTGAGTTGTATTAGGCCCTGTGGCCCTGCGGCCGCGAATGGATTGAAAGTAGCGCTGGATGATTTCCGCCTTCCTGAACGCGTTCAGATCGCCGGATCTGCGTAAGAAGATTCTCTTCACGCTCGGTATCATCGCGATCTTCCGGTTTGGCTCATCGCTGCCCTCCCCGAACGTCAACATGGCTCGCATCGACGAGTGCGTCACCCAGGCGAGCCAGGGTTCAGCCGCAGGCCTCTACTCGATGATTAACCTGTTCTCGGGCGGTGCGCTGCTGCAACTCACGGTGTTCGCACTGGGCATCATGCCGTACATCACCTCGTCGATCATCCTGCAGCTCATGACAGTGGTGATCCCCAAGCTTGAGGCCCTGAAGAAGGAAGGCGGCCAGGGTCAGGCGAAGATCACCGAGTACACGCGATACCTCACGCTCGTGTTGGCCGTGATGAATGCGACGGCATTCGTCACCCTCGCGAATACCGGCCAGCTGCTCCAGGGCTGCACCGGCATCCTCTACTCGCAGGATCTGCTCGCGCTCGTCACGATGGTGTTCGTGATGACTGCGGGTACCAGCATCATCATGTGGATGGGCGAGCTCATCACCGAGCGCGGTATCGGCAACGGTATGTCCATCATGATCTTCACGCAGATCACCGCTGCGTTCCCGAACGGCATTTGGGCGGTGAAGGCGCAGAACGAGGGTGCCATCGGCTGGTTCTACCTCGTCGCCATCATCCTGGTGGGCTTGCTCGTGATGGGCGCCATCTTGTTCATGGAGCAGGGCCAGCGTCGCATTCCCGTGCAGTACGCGAAGCGGATGGTGGGGCGTCGCCTCGTCGGTGGCTCCACCACCTACATCCCGCTCAAGGTGAACCAGGCCGGTGTGATTCCGGTGATTTTCGCCAGCTCCATCCTGTACCTGCCTGTCTTGTTCGCGACGTTCCGTCCCGAGAGCGCCGCGGGTCAGTGGATTGGCCGGTACTTCGCGGGCCAGAACTCTCACTTCAGTCTGCCGTACAACATCTTGCAGTTCGTTCTCATCATTGCCTTCGCGTACTTCTACGTGTCGATCACCTTCAACCCTCAAGAAGTGTCCGACAACATGAAGAAGTACGGGGGGTTCATCCCGGGCATTCGTGCCGGCAAACCCACGGAGCGCTACCTGGGCTACGTGCTGAACCGCCTCACGGCACCTGGCTCGCTCTACCTGGCTGTCGTCGCGGCCTTGCCGACTATCGCGTTCATGGCCGTCGGGGCCAATCAGAACTTCCCCTTCGGCGGCACGTCGGTGCTCATTATGGTTGGTGTGGGGCTCGACACGATCAAGCGCATTGAGAGCCAGCTGCAGCAGCGTAACTACGAAGGGTTCCTCAAGTGAGGCTTTTGATCATGGGGGCCCCGGGCGCGGGCAAAGGCACGCAAGCGACGGGGCTCGCCAACCGGTACGGCATCCCGCCGATCTCGACGGGCGACATCTTCCGCGCCAATATCAAGGGGCAGACCCCGCTCGGGGTCAAGGTGAAAGCCATCATCGATGCGGGTGAGTATGTGCCCGACGAGATCACCGAAGAAATTGTGGCCGACCGCCTCGAACAGCCCGACTGCGAGCCCGGCTTCCTGCTCGACGGTTTCCCTCGCACTCTGCACCAGGTGCACTTCCTCGACGACTACCTCGCGGAGCACGACGCGGCGCTCGACGCCGTCGTGAGTCTCCACGTCGACCCGGAGGCTCTCGTGGAGCGCCTGCTTAGCCGCGCCGAGAAGGAAGGCCGCGCTGACGACAACGAAGACACCATCCGCCGAAGGATGGAAGTCTACGCCGGGCAGACTGCGCCGCTGTTGATGCATTACGAGCAGGAGGGCCTGCTCATCGAGGTCGATGGCACGGGCAGTGTTGATGAAGTGCAGGCGCGCATGTTTGCCCAGCTCGACGAACGCGTCGCTGCGCAGTGATGGAGAAGAAAACCGACGAACAGCTTCGGCTGATGCGCGCAGCGGGCCTCGTCGTCGCCGAGGGCTTGGCCGCGATGATCGAGGCCGCGAAGCCGGGCGTGACGACCGCAGAAGTGGATGCCGTCGGGCGAGAGGTACTCGCGCGGCACGGGGCCACGTCGAATTTCCTGAACTACGGTGCGGAATACGGCATGGGTTTCCCTGGTGTTGCGTGCATTTCTGTGAACGACGTGCTCGTGCACGGCATCCCGGATAAGCGCGTGCTCCAAGACGGCGACCTCGTCAGTATCGATTTCGGTGCCATTGTGCAGGGCTGGCATGGCGATGCGGCAAGAACCATCATCGTGGGCGAAGGGTCGGCAGAAGACCGCACCCTCAACCGTGTGACCGAAGAGGCGCTATGGGCTGGTACGCGCATGATGCGCCCGGGGCGGAAGGTCAACGACATCTCGAAAGCTATCGAGAAGTCGATCACCAGCCAGGGGCGATTCGGGATTCTGCGTGAGTACACCGGGCATGGCATTGGGCGCTCCATGCACATGCCGCCCGACGTGCCCAACGTCCGCACCTTCGGGCGCTCGGCGCAGCTCGCATTGGGCACTGTGCTGGCGATTGAGCCGATGGTGACGAACGGTGGGCATCGAACGCTGGAGCTCGACGACGAATGGTCCGTCGTCTCCGCGGACGGTTCCAGGGGCAGCCACTGGGAGAACACCGTCGCCATCACCGCAGGTGGCATCTGGGTGCTGACCGAACCCGACGGGGGAGAGGCTCGCCTGGGCGAGTTGTTTGGCCCGCTGGCGGACTGATCGCCCGTAGACTGACTGCATGGAGCTCTCACCGTCGTCGAAATACATCGCCCGCAGCGAGGAGCCAGTCGCTGACGCGGAGCGGCAATCCCTCGAGGCTCGGCTTACCGACGAGTTTCAAGCCGGCCGCATCGAGCAAGACCGCTACCTGGAGTTGCTCGATCAGCTCTATGCTGGCACCAATCTGGGAGATCTGGCTCCGGTGGTTCGCGAGCTGCCTGATGGCACGACGGCGGTGCCGGCCATCGTCGAAACAGGCAGCGGGGAGCCAGGAGAGCTGGCGCCGATCTCGACCAATGCGCTGAAGCCCATCGTCGTTGGCGGGTCGATCATCGGCGCAATCCTCGTGGTCATCGTCGTGCTCGCGCTGCTGCTGTGAACCTCGTCGCGCGTAGGGTGGGCTGTGCGCAACGAGGTGCCCACTGGCCTCGTGAAGTGAGGAGCAAGGTATGAGTGAGTCGTCGTCGGATCGTGACGACGTTGAGATGTCGTCAGACGGCAGCCCCGATTCATCATCCAGCCCCGACGGCCCACCCAGCCCGGCGCGTCCGGAAAACCGGAACCTGGCGCCCAACATCGTCCCGCCCAGCGCGGGAGAGCCACCATCGTGGTTCCTCGACGAGGAGGCGAGCCGCCCCAATGCGCCCAGCCCCACCTCGTGGACGACACCGCCGTTCCGAGATGTCAGGGCGCCCGGCCCGCGCTGGGAGGAACGTGCGCCGTCGCCGGAACACAACTCCCGGTTTTCCCGGTTCGGGATCATCCTCGTAGCGGCGGCCATCATCGTCGCGGGGTCGGTGATCGGGCTGGGTATCGCTGTGTCTGGGCGTGCTCCGCAAGCCCAGCCCAGCGCCGCTTCGCCGCAGCCGACGAGCAGCGCGAGTAGCGTCGGTACTGCTTCTCCTACATCTCGCGCGACGGCGAGCGCCACGCCGTCGAAGAGCACCCGTACGGCGCCCGTGTCGTCGGTGGAACCGCTGCCACCAGCGGATGGTTCGCTGGATGCGGCCCTGCAGTCCAACCCGCTGTACGAACTCCCCGCACCCGAATTGAGTCATTGTCCGAAGCAGACGACGCTGCGCGATGAGAAGGAATGGCGCAAGGTGGTGCGCCAGCAGTGGAAATGCGTGCATGAAGCGTGGGTACCGATCTTCGAGAAGATGGGTTGGTCGACCAAGATGCCCGAGGTGATGTTTTATCCGGGCGTGGGCTCGAAGAGCGACTGCGGGTACTTTGAGGCGCCGGCCTTCTACTGCGCCGCGAAGGGCGGGAGCGTCTTCTTCGGTGGGGAGCACCTCGCGATGGCGGGGGAGTGGGACCTCTCAGTCAACGAGATGGTCAACCACGAATACAGCCACCACATCCAGGCGCTCGCAGGCATCTCGCAGGCCTGGGCGGGCGAGAACGACGCCGACGGCAGCCTGATGCGCCGCAGCGAACTCCAGGCCGTGTGCTGGTCGGGCATGATGACCGTGCGCAACGACGCCGTCGAGTTCGGTGCCGACGACGTCAAGTCATGGGGCAAACGGTTACGCACCATGCAAGAAAGCGAGCAGCACGGCACACGCGCGTCCCTCGTCGACTGGGGCACGAGAGGGCTGCAGGCGCAGACGATCGGCGACTGCAACACCTGGACCGTCGACGCCGAGCGCGTGCAGTGAGCCGCTACTGAGCGAGGGAACCCGTCGCGGGATTCCAGCCGAACACCTCGCGGTTGGCGATGAGGCCAGCAGCGTGGAATGGGTCGGCGTCGAGCAACTGCGTGACGGCCTCGAGCGACTCGGCCTGGAAGAGCAGGAGTGCCCGCCCGGGGTCGGTGTCGAGCAGCGGGCCCGCGCCGACGTTTTCTGCAAGAGAGGAGAGGTAGCGACGGTGTTCCGGGCGCACCTTGTCGAGCTTGGCCTTATCGGTGGCATATGTGTAGAGCACAGCGAAGTAGTTCATGCAGTGAGGCTACTCTCGTCGGCACGGCGTCGTCGGCGGCGGGGGATTTGGGGCACCTGCGAGCGGACGCGTAGAATGCCCCAAGGGTGCGCATGTGCCACCCGACAGGCGAAGATTGAGAGTTTATGGCTAAGAAGGAAGGCGCCCTCGAGATGGAGGGCACTGTGGTTGAGGCACTGCCGAATGCGATGTTCCGCGTGGAGCTCGGCAACGGACACAAGGTGCTCGCCACCATCTCTGGCAAGATGCGTCAGCACTACATCCGAATCCTGCCGTCCGACCGCGTCGTCGTCGAGATGTCTCCGTACGATCTCAACCGCGGACGAATCGTCTACCGACACAAGTGAGGCCGGCGTGCCCCGTCGAAATACCGACGGGGCCCAGGCCGCGCCAACCGATGCGGGTTTGGCGATCTGAGGAAATACGCGTAAAGTTGCCCTTCGGTCGTCTGTGCCCGCCTTTATGCCCTTTTCAGGGCTGATGCAACACAGGCTTCCTGTGATTATCCACCACAAGATTGGGCATCCCTATGTCCAGTCGCTGATTGAAAAGGTTGCTCGATGAAGGTTCAGCCGAGCGTCAAGAAGATCTGCGACAAGTGCAAGGTGATCCGCCGGCACGGTCGTGTGATGGTGATTTGCGACAACCCGCGCCACAAGCAGCGTCAGGGCTAAACGCAAACCGCCGCGGGGTACGGCACCTGTCTCTTATACACATCTCCGAGCCCACGAGACGTAGAGGAATC
>NZ_CAMYPD010000079.1 GCF_947286155.1 uncultured Tessaracoccus sp. | reverse complement strand
AGCCGCACGATCTCGCGGCGCTGCGTCCCGGTGAGGTTCCAGACGCGCACGTCGACTGCGGCACCGTCGGAATGCACCCCGGCGGACTCCTCCGCGTAGCCCCGCGCCTGGATGATTCGCCTATCCAGATCAACGCTCGGGTATTTCTGCTTCACGAGCGCCACTAGCGCCTCCCAGGCCGGTTTTACCTCCGGGCGGACCTGCGCTTCGCGGCCCTTCACGTCGAGGCCGTGATAACCGATTTGAACATAGGGCTGACTAGCCATAATGCCTCCTAAGCGGGGTCACTTCTCGTAGGTGACCCTGAGAACACAGTCGGACAAAGCACGAGAGAACTTTCCGTAAAACTGGCCAGACGAATCGGCGTAATGCCCGAGGTACACCGACCTGGTGCTCGCCTGCCAACCGCTGAGGGTCACGAACTTCGTTTGCCCCTTGCCCCACGGCACCCGAGTCTCGTTACTCTTCGACGCACCCGTCGGGGTGGACGACTTGGTGTAGTTCGTTGCGGGAACCAGCGATGCCGTCATCCCGGAACCGGCGTAGGTGTGCAAATTCCTTAGACGGACCTCAACCTTTTTGATCGTCGCCCCGGTGATGTCCTGCTGTGCCTGATACGGAAAGACAATCTGCGACACCCGGCGCACCCCTTGGTATGTGCCGTGGTGCAGCACGTCACCAACCTCGGTGCTACCCCGCCACGAATACACGTACGCCGCGCTGTAGGTCTTGGTGTAGGTGCGTTTCGTCGGCGGCGGGGGTAGCGGCTTCGGCTTCGGTGTGGGTGCTGGCGTGGGCTCCACGAATTCCTTACCCCCGCCGTCGCTCCACTCAATACCGGTAGTCACCGGTCCTCGCCCCAAATCCTCTAGCCAAAAATAGGATTGAGACTGATCCGAGCCGCCATCAGCCCACAACCTAACCGGTCGGGACGCCGCCGACCAATTCCGCATCGAAATCATCGCAGAATAATTGTCATAGTTGAAGGTTTCACGGAAAATGGCTTCAATGTGGGCCGACCCAATTCCGCCCACAGGGATTTGCACGCGCCGGATACCAACCACCGGCGAAGCAATGTCGGCCGTCTCCTCGGGGTGCGCCCGCCAACGGAATTGGAACTCAATAACATCCCCAGCAGTGCCCTCGAACACGACTTCGCCACACAATTTGTAGCGCCTATACGCTTCGAGCGGCCAGGTGAACGCCACCAAACCGTAGGGGGTGTTCGTCATCTGCGGCAGTGCCGCGCCCGACCCCCACGTCCAGCCAAGCATGCCCCGGGGCAGCCACGACAACTGCTGCGCGACCGACTCGTCGCCGATCAGCAGATCTTTGACCGACACGTCACCAGAGAACGACGCGTTACCGCCGCTACCGGAAATGACCACCGTCGGTGGCTCATCCGGGGCTGGGGTGAGTGAGATAGAGTCGCCATCCGGCCCGCCAATAACCATTGTCTCCGACAACTCTCCACTCTCGTCATAGCGCGAGGAAGTGATCGTGTTATCGGTGATCGTGATGTCGCCGGCCTTACCGGGGGAGATGATCTTCGCGCCACGAATCTCGTAGCCAGTGAACGAATCCGCCTCGATCATCTGCGCGGTGAGCTTCCCTGCGAACGCCTGCTGGAACGTGGCCACATTTGCGGCGAGCTTGTTCGCCCACGCCTCATCCATGCGCACCGTGCCGGCATCAATTGTTCCCGGGACGATGAGGTTCCCCATGACCTCGGTTTGCGCCCACGTGCCGCGGATCAGATACCAGCGCCGGAGCGTCACCACCGGGCCGTTTTCTGGTTCGCTGCGCACCTCCCACAGCGCCCCGTCTGGTCGCCCCTCGGCGTCAGCGGCGGTTGGGTCGCGGTGCGAGACAGTGACTGAGCGCGGCCCTTGCTCGATAATCTCCGTTGCGGCATCCAGATTTGCCTGCATCTCACCCAGCTGTGTCTCCAGCTCGGCGCGTGTCTGCTCTAGCTGTGCCCGCAGCTTGGCTGTGAAGATCGATGCCGACCGCCTGGTCTGCTCCGGCGCCTCGTAGGCTCGCGTCTCGCTCTCCCCACCCGGCCCGGTGATAGTGACCATCTCCGCCACGTCATCATAGGAGATGACCGTTTCGCCCCTGACCGCGATCTCCTCGCCGCGCGGTTCGGGGTCGGCCTCCCACGCGAACGGTTCGCCAATCAGCGGTGACTCTGTGTCGTCCTCGTCGTCGGGCTCGTCGTCGGGGAACTGCGGCTCAGGCCCCGGATCAGGGACAGGCTCCTCGCCTGGTTCGCCCCAGTCCGGCTCATCCGACTCGCCCGCGTAGGGCGGTTCTTCCTGCGGCGGTTCCGGCTCAAGCTCCGGTTCGCCCGGATCGGCAGGCTCGTGGGCTTCCTCGTCGGTCGGCAGGTACTCTTCTTCATCCCGTGGGATCGCCCCAGTGTCTGAGTATGGCGGCAGTTCGGACGGGTCAATGCCCGGCGCTTCCGGCTCCGGCTCCGGGTCGCCCCAGTCTGGCTCATCTGGTTCGCCCGCGTAGGGGGGTGGCGGCTCGGGTGCCGGCTCTATCAGGTCGGGGTCAATCTCCCCACCAATCTCGGGCTCGCTCATGCTCAGGCCGCCTCGTACACGACTTGCAGGGAGTACCAGTCGCCCGACTTGTGTGTCTTCGTCGGGATTGTCGTCGACAGCCGGCCCAAGTCGCCCACGATCGCGCCGACAGCCTTCGACGACACCGGGAACACCGCGCCGCCGTAGAACTTGCCGCCACGGATCGCAGACAGGCTACCGCCAACCATGTTCCACGCCTTCGGCGTGACCGGGGGGAGCGAGAAAATCCAGTTACCAGACCCGACCCACGAGTTGCTCGCCCGCACGAGCCGAATGCTCGCTATCACTGTCTTGCCGACCTGCGTGTAGCGGCCAGTCAGCGACCCCGAGGCGACCTTCAAGATCGTGCCGTTCGACTGCGACCACACCGGGGTATACGTCTTCCACTCACCCAGATGCTTATCGATGCCGTCCGAGATGCTGTTCAGGTGCTCCCAGGTGCGCGTCGAATAGTCAGGTGCGAATCGGGGCAGCCCCAGATTCTGAGTTTTCGCAGGCGATGCAGGCATAGCTTCCTCGTCTCCTAGATAGTGGTCACTTGGGCAGGCTGGCCGCACACGGTGCCCCGCAGCACGGTGCACTCCACCTCGGCCTGCCCGGTGCCGACGTCGAGCTTCATCGAGGCGACACGCCCCACACAGTCAGTCCGCGACGTGGTGTCGCGAATCGTCGCGATATCCCCGACCTCGATACGGGGGTCGGCCCGCAGCGTCACCTGAATCGTGGACGCCTCCTCGATCCGCCGCGTGAGCTGCCGACGCGCCTGGGCACGCATAGCACCCTGTGTCGCTGGGCCATCCAGTCGGATCACCTCCGGCACACGCCCGTAGGGGCCATCCCAGCGGCGCGGCCCGGACTTCAGCATTTCCGACCAGCCCGTGACCGTGCGCTTCCCGTCCTTGTCATCCTCACGCCACACCGTGACGCGGTTCGGAATCTCCTCAACCGCTGGCGTGCCCGTAACCGACACCAGCGGCACGCCCGCATTCCCCCACGACCAGTCAGACTCAACACCCGTCGCGCGACGCCCAATCTCCACACCCCGACCCCGACGACTAGGACGCAGCTCAGAGCCGGCCTGCGTGATGATCTGCTCCAGCGTCGACAGCACCGTCGCACCCGCCTCACACTCCGTGGCAGGCAGCTTCCACTCAGAGAAATCCAGCGTGGGCACCCACTCCACACCCGCCTCGCGCGTCATGCGCGTGATCTGCGCGCCAGCCACACCCGAGACTACGATTCCACCCGGCTCCCACCACTTCGCCCGATCCAGCCGCGCAGGGCCCTCCGGGTCGGCACTGACACGCCACAAGCCGCCGCTGACGTGCTCCGCCTCCGAGACGAGCCACCAACCAAGCGGCACGCTCACGCCGATCATGGGCCACGTCCACCACACCTCGAGGGTCTGCCCGAGATTCCCCACAGGGTGCCGGTCATGCATGATCGACTCCCCGACAATCGCATCCACGTCGAGCGCACCACGACGCTGCGACGCATCGAACGCCACAGTCCCCGCCGTCGGCACCAGGCGGCCAAGCACCGTGCCGCCCAGCCTCGACACAATCTCGAGGCGAGCATCAACAGCCGACTCCGCCAGATGCTCATCAACCGCCGCATCGATCTGCGACTCGAGCCGAATCACAGCAGCAGCCTGTCTTGCGTGAACGATTCGGCAGCCACATCGCCGAGCGTCTCCCACCGCTCAGCGATATCACCCAGCCTGCCAGTACGCGACTCGGCGATCTGAAGCTTCACCGTCCACACATCGGTGTTGGTGCTCGACTTCTCCGACGCGCCCACGAGCAGCGCCGTCGAGTCGTTGAGCGGCACGAGATCCGCATACATCATGCGCCCCGGATCGACGTCGAGCAGCCCCCACGTCGCCCCACCGTCGCGCGACTCACCGAGCACCAGCGACTGCGGCGACCCATCCATCCGTGGGTCGCGCAAAGTAACCAGTAGCGACCCGTCAGGCATCACCGCGGTTGCGGGCTGGCCAGACACGTCGGCAATCGCCTTGCGCGGCTTCGTCCATGTGCGTCCATCGTCGCGCGACCATTGCACCCACATGTCGCCCCAGTGCACACCGGCGCGTACATGCGTATCCCAGCGGGTGATCATCATCAGACGCCCATCCGGCAGCTTCGACAGCTGCGACTCGGCAGGCCCACTCCCGTCCTTGAACTGCGCCTGGATTGGGTTCGCCTGAGGCTCCCATGTCTTGCCCGCGTCAGTGGAGGAAGTCAGGTAAATTCCTTGCCCCGAGTAGCACGCGGCAAGCATCAGGCCGTCGGCAGTGCCGTTGTCGACCCACAGCATGTCCGCCGGGAATGTCCACGTGCTCGGCGGCGCACCCCAATCGGCGTGAGTGAGCTGCTTCAAGCTCGGAGGTGACGCAGGGTTCGACGACACACCCAAATACCCCGCGAACGGGCCCCTGGTCATCGCCAGCACCGCGTAGCGGTTGCCGAGCGCCCGCACAGCAACCGGGGTATGCGCCCCGGAACTCAGCCGCACCGGAGCGCCCCACGTTACACCATCGCGAGAATAAGCAAGCTGCCCATACGATGGCCCATTCTTTTGATAGTGATCCGTCTGTGAGCTCCACGCCACCAGCACGCCGTCACCGAATCGCGTAACACGGGGGAACGCCTCATATCGGTCCGTATCGGCAAGCATGCGTGGCGAGCCACTCACCCGCCACCGCCTACTCACCGACGGCTCGATGGCTTCATGCAGCTGCCCCAGCGTCGCGATACCCGCGTTCGCCTTGATCTTCGGGCGCGGCACCTCTATCACATCCCACGAGTGCCGACGCCACTGCTCCCGGGCCATCTGCGAATGCAGCCGCTGCTCCACCCTCGGACCCGCGAGCGTAAACCATCTGTCTGCCACGCCCCGCTCACCTGTGCGCAGCAGTAAAGGCCGCCGAGTCGCCATCAACTCCCCAAGCAGGAGGCGATCAGAATCCGTCGTCGTGTAGAACGTCAACTGCTCCACCGGTGACTGCTCCGGGCGCACCGACATTAATGGATGCCCACCTGGCGTCACATGCAGCCACGTCACCTCGGTGCTCGACTCAAACGTCAAATCCCCGACCTCAGCGCCAATCAGCGGCACCGTCCGGCCCGAGATCGGATCAGACAGCGCCACCACACCCGACGCCACGGGCGGAACATCAACCCACGCAGACCCCAGCCGGTAAATATGCTGCACCACATGCTCCCCATAGGGAGCCTCCGAGTCGACCCACTGCTCAGCACCGCGAAGATCAACATCGCTGGCGATCACCAGCTGCACAGTGGAGCCGTCAACCATATGCGAGGTGCGCACAAGATCGGCCTTGCCTGTGCCGCGACCGGCCCACGAGATCACAAACCGGGC
>NZ_CAMYPD010000078.1 GCF_947286155.1 uncultured Tessaracoccus sp. | reverse complement strand
TACACGTAAGGAGTCGTCGGCAGCGTCAGATGTGTATAAGAGACAGGGTCTACCCACCACCAACTTGATCTATCTTCGGTTCTCACTCGAGTGTCACGGGCGATCGGCTGCACAGCGAGCGCGTGGGCGCCCAGCCCAGCCCGGCTAGCCCAGCAGCGAGGTGACGAGTGTGTGGCCGAGGTCGCCGTCGGGCACCTGCCACATCGATGCCGTGTCGGCGTCGATCAGGTAGAGCGCCTTGCCGAGCACCCACGTCTTGTTCGACGTGTGTACGCCAGTATCGTCGGCCGCGAGCGAGTAGGTGAACACCGTCGCACGCGGATCCGAGAGGTCGATCACCTGGGGAGGCAGATGCGGCAGCTCGTAGAGGTGCGCCGCGAAGGTTTCTGGCGTCGATCGCATGCCCTCAGGAATCGAGGACAGGTCCACGGTGATCTGCTTCGCTTCGTCGACGTTCGTCGCACGCGGTTCGTGCCGCAGCGCATCCTCGGGCGGGAGCGCCCGTCGGATCACCTGCCACGCCCGATGGACGGGAGCGATGGCTACTTCCATCATCGGATGGAGCTTATCCACGGACTCCTCCCCATCCACATTCGCGACGGTGCCCCGGCTCGTGCACGACACCACCCATCCACCATGGACGAGCACCGTCGCGCTGAACACGACGTCGTCCTTGCGGCTGAGCAGTTCGCAGGCGCGCGTCGATTGCTGAGCGACGGTAATCGCTCGCCCCCAGAGCTCGTCGACCTGGTCATCAGCGATGATGCCAGCGGCTTCCCAAAACGCGAGCTTGTCCTCGTCATCACGAGGGAAGACGCCATCGGTGATCTCTTCGACCGCGTCGGCCCACACCGTCGCCTCAATGAGGCCGACGTGCAGGGTAGGGTCTTCTGACTGGATCATCGTTGTCATAGCCATATCCTCGCTCAGTTCGTCTCACGCCCGTATTCCACACGGTACGCGTTATCCACTTCACCGTTGTAGAAGCGTCCGAGATCCCTATCCATGGCCTGCTGCGCCTGAACATTCGCGTTGTTGGACAGGTAGGGGTTGTTCTTGCGTTCCTGGAGGTCCGCAATGTTGTCGGCGTAGGTCTGCTGCAGATGCGTGTGGCCAGGGAAAATGCTGCCTTCGTGCGGGAATACGATGTTGTGTACGTTGCTGGGAGTATCGAATTGAATCCCCTCGCCAGGCTTCCAACGCGCACCGCCGAGGTCGGTTCTCGGCACCGGATCCAGAGCGTTTTGGTAGTTGTACACCGGGATGTGCTCGGGCACCCCAAGAGTCTCGACGGGCGACCCTGCGCTGATCACGCCGCCAACGTCGTACTTGTCGGCGAACTCGTCGGAGGCAGCAATGTTGCCCGCGATAATGCCGCCTTGCGAGTGGCCGGAGAGCAGCACTTCGGGCTTCCCTCCGCTGATGCCGCGCCTCGCCTGGTCTTCCTGGATGGCCTGGTCGATGGAGTTCATGATCGATTCCGTCGCAGCGGTGGAGCCATAGCCCACGCCCTTCAGGTTCGCTGCCCAGTCGGTACCCGACGGGTTCCCGTTCCAGCCATCCAGCGTAGACATTGACTCGGTGGTGCCTGGAATCGAGACGATGTATCGCACGTGCCCGTCGTCGCCGACAACCGGGGTGACCTGAATCTGTGCGCGGTCGGTGGGGTCGTTGCTGTCTTGCGTGTTGTAGACGTCCATCATGGGGTCGATGACGTCGTTCACGCTGTCAAAGCGCTGTTGTTCGACGAGATGGTCTTGCACGTCCGCAGGTGTGGCCATCCAGGGGCGCCCGTCGTCGAAGAAATGCTGATCTTCATTCGTGATGAAGTTGAACGGAATGCCCGCCAGCTGGCCGCCGAGGAAGAGCGCTGACCCAGCAACCTCAGCGAGCTGCGGAATCTCCCCCTTCTCGAAGAAGTCCCTCAGCCACTGTGGCTGAGTGCCCAACGTTTCGAAGAGACGCTGGATCGCAGGAGCGGTGTGGCCGAGCCGTTCCATGACATTGTCGACGACGCCCTTGCCCCACTCCCAGGCATCCTCGATCTTGCCCTTGCCCCAGTCGAGACCGTCCTTGATCTTGCCGCCCAGCCACTCCAAGCCGCTCAGCAGCTTGTCCCCGCCGGTTTGCAGCAGGTCCATCAGCCCGTCGCGGGCCTTGGCGAACTCGTCGAGAATGTTGTTGCCGACGTCGGCAATCTTCAGCCGAGCCGCGAGCGCGAAGTCGGTGGCATTCAGCCGAACCACTAGGCTCAGCACCGAGCCCTGGATGCGCACCCGTTGGTACAGTCTGCGAGGGTCGATCTTTGAGAGCCCGGAATTGAGATCGCGTAGCCAGCCGCTGTCTTGGATCTCGTAATCCCATGCCCGCGCGCGGTTGACGAGATTGTGCTGAGACTGCTGGATTTGTGTAAACGACTGAGCCGCGCTGCTCAGCGCGTCTGCGGCGGGAGGAATCCTGCGTGCATGGGAGCGCAGATCGGTGAGCAGCTTGCGGTGGCTCGAGTGCTGAGCCCGTTGCGCGTCGCCACGCCAGGGGCCCATGTCGATGCTCTCGTGCTCGCTGATTTTGGAGTCGAGTTGGCCCTTGACCTGATTCAGCGATGCCGCCCGCGCCTGCAAAATGCCCGGATTGATACGCAGGCCGTCACCCCAGCTGAGCATCAGATACCTCCGAAGAATGATGTTGCGGCCCTGGAATTGGCTTCCTCGACTTTGCGGTAGGCGACGGCTGTCTCGGTGAGGTTCTTGCCGTAGCTCTCCAACGTCTTCACTGCAGACTCGGAGCCTTCCCGCCACCCGTTGGACACAGAGGTGGCAACGCCAGCGCTCATGCTGCCGGGGATGGCCCCAGCCACATCGTTCATGTGCATGTCGGCCAACACACCGGCAATGTCTGCTGCAACACCCACTGCTTTCGTGCCCGCACGGTGCAGCACGGAGTAGTCAACCTCGTAGTCCATGTGAGAGCCCTTTCTCTTGTCCAGAACTCTACGAAGTGCAGGGGCCAGACAGGTGAGTATCTGTACTTGTCTTGGCGATATTGGCGAACTTCGGCGCAGCATTTGAGCGCGTGTGCTTGGCTGGAGACATGACGACCCAAGTTGATTTCTGGTTTGACCCTTCCTGCCCATGGGCATGGATGGCCTCGCGGTGGATGCTCGAGGTGCAGAACGTACGCGACATCGATCTCACCTTCCACGTGATGAGCCTCGCTGTGCTCAACGAGGGTCGCGACCTCGACCCTGACTACCGCGCCCACATCGACCAAGCCTGGGTACCCGCTCGCGCGAGCCTCCTCGTCGAGCAGCGCCACGGTTCCGAGAAGCTCGCCGAGTTCTACACCGCCGTCGGCACACGCTTCCACCCAGGTGAAGATCGCAGCTTGGACTCGCTCAAAGCCGCACTCGACGAGGTGGGCGCCGACGAGGACATCTTCGAGATCGCCCAGACCGACGCGATCGACGACGACCTTCGTCGCTCGCACCACGAGGGCATGGACCCGGTGGGTGACGAGGTGGGCACCCCCGTCATTCGCGTGAACGGCATGAGCCTGTTCGGCCCGGTCATCTCACCTGCGCCGAAGGGTGAGGCCGCCGGCGATCTCTTCGACGGCTTCGTCAAGATGACGGCCTACCCCGGTTTCTTCGAATTGAAGCGCACCCGCACCGTCGGGCCAATCTTCGACTGAACCACCTCGACGCCCGATCGTGCTTGACTACCTGTCGATCTACGCCGACGAGCTCGCGACCCTGTGCGGCCCAGGCGAGCAGGCGATGGCCCTACTCACTGTGCAGTACGCCCCGGGCGAGGAGCGCGTCGGGCCGCGAGAGTCGTCGGTGACATTCGACCCGCTGGGCGGCCTCTCCGTCTCGGCCTGGGAGGACGCCGCGGGCGCAGCGGTGACGGGCGTCACGTTGCGTGGCGAGCCGGGCTGCATGGCGGCGCAGGTCAAGAGCGCGCTTGGGGGTCCGTCGTCGGAGTTGGTGGCGACGAACCAGCGCGTGTTCCTGGTAGATGGGCTGGGCGGTAAGCCTCCGAACCTGCGTTGGGCCAGCGGCATCCATGACGTGGCGATCACGTCTGACCCACGCTGGAATCAGCGAGGACGAATCGCGCTCCGGTTCCGGGACGGGTCGCTCATCAGGCTGGTGGCGGGGTACTTCAGCGGGCGCAAAGCACGCCGATTCTGCAGCGCTGTGGCGGGCGCTCAAGGCACTACTGCCTGAGCGCCCGCAACGCTTGGCTTAACCCAGCAGCGCTTGGCGGAGCACGTCGAGACCGACTGACCCGACGTCGAGAGCGCGACGGTGGAAGGCCTTCAAGCTGAACGCGTCGCCCTCGCAGGTGCGGACCTCGTCGCGGATTTGCTCCCACAGGCGCTGCCCGATCTTGTACGACGGCGCCTGCCCAGGCCAGCCGAAGTAGCGATTCAGCTCGAAGCGTAGGAAGTTTTCCTCCATGCCGGTGTTGGCTTTGAGGAATGCCCAGGCGCGGTCGTACGTCCAGGGGCCGCCGTTGGGGTGCTCCAGGTTGCAGTGCACGCCGATGTCGAGCACGACGCGGGCCGCGCGCAGGCGCTGACCGTCGAGCATGCCCATTACGTCGCCGGGATCGTCGAGGAAGCCGAGGTCTTGCATGAGGCGTTCGGCGTAGAGCGCCCAGCCCTCGCCGTGTCCGGACACCCAGCACGCGCTGCGCCGCCACGTGTTGAGCAGGTTGGAGCGGTACGTGGTTTGCGCGAGCTGGAGGTGATGGCCCGGCACGCCCTCGTGGTAGACGGTGGTTTTCTCCATCCAGGTGGTGAAATCTTCGACGCCCTCCGGCACCGACCACCACATGCGGCCAGGGCGCGAGAAATCGTCGCTGGGGCCGGTGTAGTAGATGCCGCCGGTGGCCGTCGGAGCGATGCAGCATTCCAGTTCGCGCACCGGGCCTGGGATGTCGAACTGCACGTCGGCAAGGGCCTCGATGGCGGCGTCGGAGGTTTCCTGCATCCAGGCCTTGAGCGCGTCGGTGCCGTGGATTTTGCGGGCGGGGTCGGCGTCGAGCATCGCGATGGCGTCGGCAATCGAGGTGCCCGGCCCGCCGATCTGCGCGGCGGTGCGCTCCTGCTCGTCGACGATGCGCCGCAGCTCTTCCTGCCCCCAGGCGTAGGTTTCTTCGAGGTCGATGACGGCCCCGAGCGAGCGCCTAGACAGCAGCTGGTAGCGCTCGCGCCCGACGGCGTCCGCGTCCTGGCCGGTGGGTTCCAATGCGCGGAGCTCGTCGGCCAGATGAGCAAATGCGCGACGGGCTTCGTCGGCTGCGGAGCGCAGCTCGGCGCGGAGTGCGTCGGGAAGCTCGCCTTCTGACGGTGCGGCGTTCTCGGCGAAGGCGGTCCAGAACCCGCCCTCGTGGGCGTAGTCAGCGCTCTGTTCAGCGGTGATGGCGAACTGGCGCTTCGCCGGGCGGACCGCCGCTTCGCGCAGCGACGTGAGGTAGCCGTCGGCAGCCGCGGGCACGGCTCGCATGCGCGCGGCGATGGTCTCCCAGTGCTCGACGGTGTCGGTGGCCATGAGGTCGAAGATGTCGCGGATGGCCTGCAGCGGGGAGGCGATGTTATTGAGGTCGCCGAGGTCTTCGCCGGCGTCGTGGAGTTCGACGGCGAGCCCCAGGCGTTCGTTCATGGCGGCGCGGGTGACGCGGTCGACGTCGTCCACGTCGGGGGTGTCGGCGATCTTGGCGAGTGTCTCGCGGGCCAGATCGGCGCGGGCGGCGTGGCCGGCGGGCGAGAAATCGTCGAGCTCGTGGTCGTGGCCGGGAATACCGATCATCGTGGCGCCGGTGGGGGAGAGTACGGCCATCTTGGCGACGTAGTCTTCCGCGATGGCGTCGAGTGCAGTGGGTGTGCGGTCAGTCATGCTCCCAAACTACCCGGCCGCCCATCGAGTAGTGCCTGCCTCTGGCCATCGAGAGGGCGCGTAGGGGCCGTATCGGGATGCTCCAACGGCCGCCACTCGCATAAGGAATGAGGGATTCCACCGTTTTCGGTGGAATCCCTCATTCCTTATCAATAATGCGCTCTTCCAGCGGGCTTTCGGCACGCGAGCTTCGCTCGCTACTCAGCCGTCGGGCCCGCACCCGGTCGTCGAGTAGGCCCTAAGCGCCGAATCGAGACGTCTCTTTCGCGCCCGCCTGTGGATAACTTCTGAAGTCGCCGGGAAGTGACCCTAGCGTGTGGTTCACTCGGTGCTCTGGAGGAACAATCATGGTCAAACAACGACGTCTTGGCTTTGCAGTCATCAGTAGTCTGCTGCTCGTCACCGTGAGCGCTTGCCAGCCGAGCGAGGCAGCCACAGAAGAGCAGCCGACCCCCAGCGCGCCTACATCGATCCGACGTGTGCCCGGCGCAGAAAGCCCATCCCCATCCCCATCCCCATCCCCGTCCCCGTCCCCGTCACCTTCGCCTTCGTCCTCGTCATCTTCGGAGTGGGTGACGTTTCCCCCGCCAGAACCTGACGAATCCGCCGAGATCACCGCAATCCGCCAAGCGTGGGAGAGCCATGAATTGATGTTCGACAAGTTCGCGCGTGATCCCAAGCTCAAGGATATGAATGAACTCACGAAGCACGCTTCGGGCGACGCCGTGTTCTCCAGCGTGCACTCGATTGGTCTTCTCCGCGATAGAGGGCTGGTTCGGGTCGGGTCATTGGAGTATTCAGATGTGGAAATAGAGCTATCAAATTCTGATAAGGCTGACCCACGCACGGCGATGTTGTCTGTTTGTAAAGATTCAAGTGGCATCAGCTACGTCACGGAGAAGGACGGGAAGACCCCACCGAGCGAAGACGCACTTGATGTGCTGCCGCAACTGAGAGTCACTTTGATGCTTGAACAACACCCGAACAAAAGCTGGACGGTAGCCAGCGGGGATTCGGAGGAAGGATGCTGAACAAGATTGCCTTCTCGGTTCTCGCCATCGCGATTTTCAGCGGTCTGTTGCCGATGGCTTCAGCGGAGCCGGCACGGGTCTGCAAGGTAAAGGGTTATGAACTCGCAACCTGCCTACATGAGAAGGGTTCGTCGCCGGCGCCGGGTGGTGGGCATGAGAATCCAGACCGTGGTCGCGGTAGAACGGATGCGCCTGTGTGTCAGTTCCAGGGTAAACCGA
>NZ_CAMYPD010000077.1 GCF_947286155.1 uncultured Tessaracoccus sp. | reverse complement strand
TCGTTCATCAACGCCGACGCGCTCCAGCTCCCCTTCCCCGACGAGACATTCGACGCCGTCACCATCAGTTACGGCCTGCGCAACGTCGAGCACACTCTCGAGGCCCTCCAGGAGATGCTGCGGGTGACCCGTCGCGGGGGGCGCATCGTCGTGAATGAGTTCTCCACCCCCACCAACCCGGCCTTTCGGAAGGTGTACAAGGACTACCTGCTGCGCGCCCTGCCCCCGCTGGCGAAGATTTCGCCCAACCCTGTCGCCTACAGCTACCTGGCAGATTCCATCATGGACTGGCCTGATCAGCGCGCGTTGGCCGAGCTCATGACGCAGGCGGGCTGGACGAGCGTCGAGTGGCGCAACCTCACCGGCGGCATCGTCGCGCTGCACCGAGGACGTCGCCCGTGATCCTGCTCGACCCCTACGCCGCGCGCTCCTGCCCGGTGAAGACGTTCAACGCATTCGACCCGACGCAGGAAGCCCCCGTGCTCGACGAAGCGCTCCACGAGGCGTTCCAGGGCGGCGCCGATTTCCGCAAGTCCGTCCTCGATGTGTTGGCGGCGTCGCCGGGCGCGGTGGACTTGCGGGAGAGCCCTGGGGTCGAGGCGACGCGGGCTGTCGTCGAATCGGGCGCGACGGTGATCGTCGGCCCGCGGCTCCCCCACGACGAGGAGGGCCATCGTCGCGGCTCCCCCGACGCCCTCATCCGCGACCTGGATGCGAGCGAGCCCCGCTACTGGCCGCTGAAAACCAAGCCGTACCGCATCGTCGAGAAACAGATGCGAGGGAACGATCTGGAGGTATCGACGCTGCGCTCCCCCACGCAACGGACGGTGCTCGCCGACCGTCGTTACCGCACCTACCGCGAGGGCGCGCTGCTGGAGCTCGCGCACGCCTGGCGCATCCTCGACACCGCCGGCTGGGCCAGTGAAGCGCGGCAGGTGGGCATCGTGGGCGATGCCGGCGATGGCACCGACCCGGTGATCGTCTGGGTCAATCTGGAGCACAAATTCATCCGCACGTTCTCCCGGACGAGCGGCTACAAGCTGCGGAGCCCGCTGGAGCGCTACGACCACGAGCACGGGTTCCGCCTGCACGTCGCCGAGGCTGCCAGCGCCCGCACCGGCACGGATGACCCGGAGCCGCTAGTGCGCCCCATCCGAGTGAAGGAATGCGAGTATTGCGCCTGGTGGGAGCGCTGCCGCACAAAGATGGACGACGACGATCTCTCGCTGCGCATTGCCAAGGCGCCGTTGGATGTGCGGGAGCTGCAGACCTTGTTGGGGCTTGGGATCAAGACGGTCGCGCAGCTCGCGGAGGCCGATATCGAGGAGATTTTGCCGCAGTATCTGCCGCTGACCCAGCACCGCGACCGTTCGGAAGCCCGCCTGCGTCAGGCGCATCGTCGGGCGCAGATGATGGCGCGCGGGGTCGCGCTGGAGCGGGTGAGCGTCGATCCGATCGGCGTGCCGCGCGCTGAGGTTGAGATCGATTTCGACATCGAGACGGCGGGCGACGGGTCGGTGTACCTGTGGGGTTGCCTGGTGAGCGGGGTGGGCGATGAACCTGAGTACGTGCCGTTCGTGCGGTTCGAGCACCTCGACGCCGACGCCGAGTTGGCGCTCGCGGTGGAGTTTTGTCAGTGGCTGATACAGATGGCTGAGCGGTATCCCGGCATGCGTGTGTACCACTACTCCGACTACGAGGTGGTGCACATCCGGCGCCTTGCGCAGCGCTCCAACCATCCAGCGCTCCAGGCGGCGTTGGCGCTCGTCAGCGAGCATTTCGTCGACCTCTACCAGTACGTCAAAGACAACTTCGTCGGCGTCGACGGGCTGGGGTTGAAAGTGGTGGCCACGCGCGGAGCGGGCTTTGCGTGGCGCGACGAGGAGCCGGGCGGTCTGCAATCGCAGACGTGGTTCGCGAACGCCGTCGACGACCACGACGACGCCTCGCGGGTGCGGGTGCTGGAGTACAACGAGGACGACGTGCGCGCCACGCTGCAGTTGCGCCACTGGCTCGCGCGCTTGGATGTCGACGAGGAGTCACCCGGCAGCTAGCGCCTGGCGTTGCCGCCTAGTACAGCTAGCGAGCAGATCCGCGTCTCGTATGGATCGTGCTAGCCGCGTCGAGGAGCTCGAAACCTTCGAACAACACGTGGATGTGTCGATGCGATCGACGCGATAGGTGCAGTACGCAATACAGTCGGGTACATGGACATAATGACTCTGCCCGCCCTGAGTACGCTCGAACGTCAGGGGTGGGATGCACTACTCTGCAACCAGACCGGCTCGTCGTTCTATGGATCATTAATGACCGAGGACGCCGTCATGGTCCTCGTGAATGGTTTCACGATGGACAGGGACACCGTGGTCACATCCCTCGACCATGCACCAGCATGGGACAGCTATACGATCAGCGACGAGCGGATCGTTCGCGTAGGAGCGGAAGCGGCAGCACTGGTGTACCGGGCCACCGCTCAGCGCGCGGGCGAAGAGCCCTTCGAAGCGATCATGACGAGCGTGTACATCAAATCGGCCGATGGCCCTCGACTCGCGCTCTACACCCAGACGACAGCGACGCACGCATCCGACGCTGAACGCAATCGTTGAGCGTGTAGCTGGCACGGGTGCCACGGCCCGGTGCCAGAGTCATAGCAACACCTCCAACGCCAGGTGCAGTCGCGGCTTCGCCTTGGAGAAGGCATCGGCCATGCGCAGCAATCTCGCCGGCGTTGAGCCTTTGTGGCGCAGCCATCGCCGGAGTGCCTCGTGAGCGGTCTCGCTTCCCTCACGATGCATGAGTCGGAAGCAGTCGATGATGGTCCGCTCGGGCGAGTAGATCGCTATTGACACACCCGGGGCGACCTGGTGTGTTTCGCGTCCGAGGGTGAAGGTGTCGGTGGCGAAGCTATGCCAGGTCACGTGGCTGAACCCAGCCGGGTGCCTGGTGCCGCGCGGCAGGGCGATGTCGGTGCCGAACGGGATCACATCGGTGAGGTCGTGATGCGCGAGCGCGCTGGTGAGGCATAACGTCGCCTCCGGTCGCACAGCGGTCGCGGCGGCGAGGGGAACAAAGCGCTCATCGATCACGCCTGGCCGCAGGTACACACCACGTCCGACGCGCTCGATTTCCTCAGCCGCGAGCAGGCTGTAGACCTCATCCTTGCGCAGACCCGCCGCTCGGGCCTGTTCGAGTGTGAAGACGGGTCTCAGATCTATCACCGTCACCCCAACGCGCCTCCTATCCGTATACACACCTAGCATATGTGTCAACAGTTAGGAACGGAAGCGGGGCAGCACCGGAGGGTCCCCCGTGAGGTCGATCAATATCGCCGGTCCAGTACGGCTACGGCCGGGGATACCTCGCGACGATGCACTCGGCGTCGCTGGCGAGCGCGGCCTGCAGTTCTGCGCGGGAGGTAGCCACCGTCGTGTTCCAACCGAAGGCCCGAGCAACCGCGGCGAGGTCGACGTCTTGCGGTGTGCCGAAGACGCGCTCGAAGGCGTCGGCGTATTCCGGCTGGCCCTGCTCGAGCTTGTGGAAGAGCGAGCCGCCGTTGTCGTCGCCGATCACGATCCGCAGGCGGGCGCGCGGCTCCGACTTGGGGCGGGCGAGCGAGCCGATGTCGTGCTGGGCGGTGAGGTCGCCCAGGAGGACGGTGGTTGGGAGCCCGGTGCCCAGCGCGATGCCGGCGGCGGTGGCGATGGTGCCGTCGATGCCGGCCTGTCCGCGGCTGGCCCAGGTGGTGGGCGGCGCGGCCTGGATGGGTGCGAGGTCGGCGTCGCGGATGAGGTTGCTGGCGCCGAAGACGAGATTCTCCTCCGGCCCGGTGGCGGCTAGCACCGCGTCGGCGACGGCCCGCCCGTTCCACGCGGCGTTGCCTTCGACGGCGGCGTCGGCTTCGCGCCAGCGCGCGAGCCACGCTGGGTCTTGCCGCCCGAGGGTGACTCGGTCGGCGACGATGCTCGCGCGGTGTCCGGTGTCGGGCCAGGTGGCGTGCGGCGTCACGACGACAACCTCGACGTCGCTGCGCGCCAGCAGTGCCAGTTGAGGCCGTGACAAGGTGGGATGCCCGAAGACGATGGCGCGCTCAGCGTCGTGGGCGAGCTCCTGGTTCAGCAGCCGGCGGTAGTTCGCGATGGCGCAGTGGCCGGCCCGGGCGTTCGAAGCGGGTTCGGCCAGCAGCGGCAAGCCAGCGTGCTCGGCGAGCGCCCGCGCCTCTGCGCCGACGGCGGGCTCGGCCTCGCCCGCCACCACGACGGTGCGCTTGGTTCCGACAAGCTCGACGACATCGCTGCCCCGGCTCGCCGCGACTTGCGCGACGTGCACGTCGGGGGTGGGCACCTGCCCCACGAGCGGCGGCGTGAACTCGAGGTTGAGCTGCACGGGCCCTGGCTCGCGAGTGCGGGTGCCGAGCGCCAGGTGGGCGGCGCGCTGCACGGCGGCACTCCAGGCGGCTGGGCCGCCGGATTGCGACGAGAGCCGCACCGTGCCCAGCACGGATGGGCCGAAGATGCCCACCTGGTCGGCGGTCTGGCTGGCGCCGGAGCCGACGAGCTCCATCGGGCGGTCGGCGGTGAGCACGAGCATCGGCACCCCGGCGTGCCGGGCTTCCAGCACGGCAGGGTGCAGGTTCGCAACGGCGGATCCGCTGGTGACGGCCACCACGGCGAGCTCTCCCGTCGCTTTGGACAGGCCGAGCGCACGGAAGGCGGCGGACCGCTCGTCGACGACGACGTGCAGCGAGAGCGCACCGTCGGCGTCGAGACGGTGGAACGCCATCGACAGCGGGGCGTTGCGCGACCCCGCGCCGCTCACCACGCCGGCGACGCCCATCCGCGCCAGCGTGTGCGCCACCACCGCACCCAGCTCCACACTGCTCATACTCGCTCCTTGTCGTGCTGCCGCATCACAGTTGCCCTGATTCCTCGAGCACGCGCTGCGCACGCTCGAACCGCGCCTGCCACCACCTGGTCGTGTCGTCGTCGGCGAGGTGCCGCGACGCCAGCGTCGGCTCCAAGCCGACGATCGGCGGCGTCAGCCAGCCGTCATCCGGCAGGAGCGGGCGCTCGACGACGTCGCCTTCCAGTAGCCGCACGGTCTCGAGCCCGCACGCCCACGGCAGCTCCGGCAAGGCCGCGGCCAGGGCCACGCCCGCAGCGATGCCAACGGAGGTTTCCACCGCCGACGACACCACGCACGGCATTCTCAGTTCTTTGGCGAGCGCCAGGCAGCGGCGGATGCCGCCGAGTGGCTGCACCTTGAGCACGATGCCGTCGGCCGCGTCCAGTTCCGCCACGCGGTACGGGTCGTCGGCTTTGCGGATGGACTCGTCGGCGACGATGGGCACGCCCAGTCCCAGGGAGCGCAGGCGGGCGAGGTCGTCGACGCTGGCGCACGGCTGTTCGGCATACTGCAGTTGCAGGGGCGCCAGAGCGCTCAGCGCGCGGGTGGCCTCGTCGAGGCTCCAGCCGCCGTTGGCGTCGACACGCAGCTGCGCCTCCGGGAGCGCCTCGCGCACGGCGCGCACGCGGGCGAGGTCATCGTCGAGAGAAGTCTCGCCGGCCACCTTGATCTTGATGGTGCGGCAACCGGTTTCCCTCGCGCGCCGCACCGCATCGTCGGGCGCGAGCGCGGGCACGATGCCGTTGACGGGCACCTGGTCGCGGAAGGGGCCGGGGAAGCCGTGCTCGGCGATGTCGAGTGCCGCGAGTAGCCACGTCGCGGCCTCCTCGTCGCCGTACTCGGGGAAAGGGCTCCACTCGGCCCAGCCGGCCTTGCCTTCAAGCAGTACGCCTTGGCGTCTGCGCAGCCCGCGGAAGGGCACGCGCATGGCGATGTCGTAGACGATCATGCGAGGAACACCCCGACGACGAGCCCGAATCCGATGCCGATGCCTGCCATGCCGGTGCCCTGAATGACAGGAATGAGCGCCTTGCCGGTGGCTCCGCCGAGCACGAGTTTCAGCGGGGCGACGACCACGCCGAGCCCCAGGAGGGCGATGAGCGCCCACCACGTGGTGCCCGCCGCGAAGGCCACCACTGATGCGGCAGCGAGCACGACGAGCGCGGTGTACAGCCATCGGGTGCCTTGGTCGCCGAGGCGCACGGCGAGGGTGCGCTTGCCCACCTCCTTATCGGTGGGAATGTCGCGCAGGTTATTGCCGACGAGCACCCCGCACGCCATCGCGCCAACGGCGGCACCAGCGCACCACGCGTACCAAGGCGCGGCGAGCACATTGATATAGGTGGTGCCGACGGTGGCGACCAGCCCGAAGAAAATGAAGACAAACACCTCGCCAAGCCCGATGTAGCCGTACGGGTGCTTGCCGCCGGTGTAGTACCACGCGGCCAGGATGCACAGCGCGCCGACGAGGAGCAGCCACCACTGCGCCGTCAGCCACACGATGACGAGGCCAACCAGCGCTGCCACCGCGAAGCTCACGAAGGCGGCGCGTCGCACCTGGGCGGGCTCGGCCAGGCCGGATGCGGTGAGACGCAGCGGCCCGGCGCGGTCTTCGTCGGTGCCGCGAACACCATCGGAGTAGTCGTTGGCATAGTTCACGCCCACCTGCAGCGCTACGGCCACTAGCAGCGCGAGCACCGTGAGAAGCAGGTCGACGCGCTCGGCGTACATGGCGGCGGCAGCGCCGGCGAGGATGGGGGCGACGGCGGCGGGCAGCGTGCGGGGGCGAGCGCCTTCGACCCAGATGTTGAAGCTTGTCATTGCGCCAGCCATCTTAGGAGCTTTTCGCGATCTGGCTTGCCGCCAGAAGTTCGCGGCAGCTCATCGACGACGCACAGCTGGCGCGGCAAGGCGTGCTTCGGGAGCGTCGAGCGCAGGCGCGCGCGCCACTGATCGAGGGTGCCATGTGTGGCAAACAGCACGATCCGCTGCCCCCATTCGTCATCGTCGACGGCGAGCACCCAGGCGTCGGCGTCGAGGGCGGTGACGGCGGCCCGCACGGCTGCGAGGTCAGCTTTGAGGCCACCGGTGATGACGATGTCATCCGCACGTCCGAGCACGCGGAGGCGCCCGTCGGCCCACTCGCCGCGATCCTTCGTCAGCAGCGATCCGCCGCTCACCATCGGCCCGCTCAGACGAATGAGGCCGCGCTCAATGGCCACCTCGACGCCGGGCAGCGGCACGCCGTCGTAGACCACGCCCCCGCAGGTCTCGCT
>NZ_CAMYPD010000076.1 GCF_947286155.1 uncultured Tessaracoccus sp. | reverse complement strand
TTCCACCAGCCGCCACGCCGCTACCACCATCTACACCCTCAAACGCGAAGAGCCGCGAATCCTGGGCTCACGTGCGAGCTGGACTACCTCGTCGGATATGACATGACGTGGAACGCCCCCGCACCCACGCAGATCGTGCGCGAGCTCGCGACGAAGCGCTGGCCTGACAAGGTCATCTCCGAGCCGGCCATGCTCGGCGGCGAAGACTTCGCGGCGTTCTCGCGCACAGCTCCTTCCACCTACGTCTTCGTGGGTGCGGGCAACGCGGAGAAGGGCTTCGATTCCAGCCACCACTCCCCCACGTTCGGACTCGACGAGGACGCCTTCCCCATCGCGCTCCAACTCGTCGTCGACGTGCTCCGTAACGCAGAAGCGCTCGCAGCCGCCGAACGCGACTGAACGTAGCAATGGGTTGAGCCCCCGCGCAGGCGGGGGCTCAACCCATTGCTACGTTACTGCCGGGCGCTGGTGAGCCGGCGTGGCCCACCAGCTATGCGTCAGAGCAGACCCTTGGCGGCCTCCACGACGGCGTCGGCAGTCATGCCGAACTCCTCGAAGCACTTGGCGCCGCTCGCCGATGCACCGAAGTGCTCGATGGACACCGACGCTCCGTTCGCGCCGAGGTACTTGGCCCAACCCATGGAGATGCCGGCCTCAACGCTGACGCGCGCGGTGCCCTCCGGCAGCACCTCGGCCCGGTACTCGGCGGGCTGCTCGTCGAACCACTCCTGGCAGGGCATCGAGACGACGCGGGTGGGGGTTCCCTCGGCCTCGAGCTTCTCCTGCGCATCGAGGGCGATCTCCACCTCGGAGCCCGTGGCAATCAGCACCACCTTCGGCGTCGACGACGCCTCGCTCACCACATATGCGCCGCGCGCAACGCCGTCGGCGGAGGCGTACTTCTCGCCCCGCTCGATGGTGCGCAGGTTCTGGCGCGACAAGATGATGGCCGCCGGCTCGTTGGCGCGTCGCAGGATCTCGCCCCACGCCACCGACGTCTCGTTCGCGTCGGCAGGGCGCACGACGGAGAAGTCGGGGATAGCGCGCAGCGACGCCAGGTGCTCGATGGGCTGGTGGGTGGGCCCATCCTCGCCAACACCGACGGAGTCGTGCGTCCACACGAACACCGTCGGAATGGACGACAGCGCCGCGAGGCGTGCCGCGGGGCGCATGTAGTCGGAGAACACGAGGAACGTGCCACCGTAGGCGCGGGTGAGGCTCGACAGGTTGATGCCGTTGAGGATGCCGCCCATGGCATGCTCGCGGATGCCGAAGTGCAGCGTGCGACCGAGTTCGGAGCCCTGCCACTGTGCGGTCTGATGCTCCTCGGGAATGAAGCTCGGCTGGCCCTTCATCGTCGTGTTGTTGGAACCGGCGAGGTCGGCCGATCCGCCCCACAGCTCGGGCAGCTGGTCGGCGAGCGCGGTGAGCACCTCACCGGAGGCGGCGCGGGTCGACATCGAGCCCTCTTCGAACACGGGCAGCGACAGGTCTTCAGGGAGCTTGTGCGCGCGGATGCGTTCGAGCAGCTCGGCGCGGTCGGGGTGAGCGGCCTTCCACTCGTCGAAGCGGGCGTTCCATTCGTCGCGAGCGGCCTTGCCGCGCTCCGCCAGGTTGGCGCGGGTAGCGGCGACGATGTCGTCCTCGATCTTGAAGGGCTCGTTGTCGAAGCCGATGAGCTCCTTCATGGCGGCAATCTCGTCGCCACCGATCTTGGCGCCATGCACGCCGTGGTCGCCCTGCTTGTTCGGCAGCGGCCAGCCGATGATGGTGCTCAAGCGGATGAAGGACGGCTTGTCCGTCACCTGCTGCGCCTGCTCGATGGCGTTGTACAGTGCCTCGACATCCTCGCGGTACTCGGTGTGGCCGTTGGTCCAGTCGACCTCCTGCACATGCCAGCCGTACGACTCGTAGCGCTTGACGACGTCCTCCGTGAAGGAAATGTCGGTGTCGCCTTCGATGGAGATCTCGTTATCATCGTAAATCACGATGAGGTTGCCGAGCTTCTGGGTGCCAGCCAGCGACGACGCCTCCGACGTGATGCCCTCCTGGAGGCATCCGTCGCCGACGATGCAGTACACGTTGTAGTCGAACAGCGACTCGCCCGCCTTGGCTTCGGGATCGAACAGCGCGCGGTGACGGCGAGCAGCCATCGCCATGCCAACAGCGTTGCTCAAGCCGGCGCCGAGGGGTCCCGTCGTGCACTCAATGAACTTGGTGTGGTTGTACTCGGGGTGGCCGGGCGTCTTGGAGCCCCAGGTGCGCAGCGACTGGATGTCCTCCATTTCGAGGCCGAGGCCGCCGAGGTACAGCTGTGCGTACTGCAGCATCGACGCGTGGCCAGCGGAGAGCAAGAACCGGTCACGGGCGATCCACTTGTCGTCCGCGGGATCAGTACGCATCACCTTCTGGTACAGCAGGTGTGCCACGGGGGCCAGAGAAATCGGCGTGCCGGGGTGGCCATTGCCTACCTTCTCCACGGCGTCTGCGGCAAGCACACGGGCAGTGTCGACGGCGCGAGCGTCGGTGTCAGTCCATTCGAGCGTCACGGTTGCTCCTCTTCGAGAAAATACAGTTGTTCAGGTTCCAGGGTAGTCGGCTTCAACTCAGCAGCGACGCGCAGGGCTCACCAGCGCCACATCGTTCGGCTGCGAAGGCGGGTAGGGATCAGAAGTCGAGGTCAGGTAGGTCAACGAGCGACGGGGACCCGTCATTCGCGTCCGCGTCCTCCTCGACGGGCACCTTAGGCGTGGCGCCCGGCTCGTTGGGGCGCACATCGCCGCCTATCGCGTCGCGTACGAGCTTGGCGAGATCGTTGCCCTCGGCAGGGTCGAAAGTTCGGGTCTCAGGCATAGGCGTGTCCTTTCCACAAAAAGCATACGCAAATGGGCAACAGTGCGAGCGCGACGCGTCTCAACGATGCTGGCGGCGGAAGCCCCCGATGAGCATCCCCACCACCACACCGAGCAGCACCAGCAGCGTGCCGCCGATGAGCACAATATTCATCGGGTTGGGCTCGATGCCGTCCATCTTGATTTCGCCGGGAGGGTACGCCGGATCTAGCGTCGGCGCGGCGCCTGGGCCGAGCGCCGCGGTGACGGCCTCGTCGAGCTCTGAGGTGTACGTGCCGCTGCCCGAGCACGCCTCGAGCGTGGCGACGCCGTCGGAGTCACGGTCGGCGATGAGCATCAGTTCGGTGCGTAACCGTAGGTTCGGCATGCCGCACTCGTCCACCGCATCCGCGGTGCGCGCCAGGAACGAGGAATCGAAGTCGCCCTTCCACACCTTCAGCGGGGTCAGCGTGTAAAACACTGTGCCGTCGGCAGGTGCGGTCTCAATGCGGTCGATGCGCACCTGCGCGACGACGTCCGCATCCTTGGCCTGGTTGATCGACGGCGGCGTGGGGCAGCTGCAGGCCAGCGCCTGGGGTGCGGTCAGGGCGAGGAGCACCGTCGCGATGAGGGCGGTGAGCCTGCGCATCACTCAACACTCGGCAACAGCGGCGGTTTGGCCGACCACGGGAACACGATCCACTTGTCCGTGCGCCGCCACACATATTCGGGTTGGACGACAGTCTGTGGCTTGGCGTACAGCACGGCCGAGCGGACGTCGGCACCGAACCCGCGCAGCAGCTTGATAACCAGCGCGAGGGTGCGGCCGGAATCAGCCACATCGTCGACGACAAGCAGCTGCTTGCCGGCGATGGCGTTCGTGTCCAGCATGGGGGCCAGCAGCACCGGGTCGGGCAGCGTCGCGTTGACGTCGGTGTAGAACTCCACGTTGATGGCATCGGTGAGCTTCACACCCAGCGCGTACGTCAGCCCGCCCGCCAGCAGCATGCCACCTCGCGCCACGGCGATGATGATCTCGGGGCGGAACCCGGAGTCGACGATGGTGCGCGCCAGGTCGTCGGTGGCGTCACCCAACCCTTGCCAGGTGAGCACTTCCTTGTCGCCGAGATCCGTCGCATCTGCGTGGTAAGCCATGAGTAAAGGGTAGTCGAGAACCGACGCCGGCTCGGCGTCGGGAGTGCGAAGTCAGGTAGCGTTTTCCGTATGGCCATGCAACGAGCATTCTCCAACGCACACTGCACCGCGGCAGCACTCGACCGCGGTGCCACCATCACCAGCTGGCATCCGCGCGACGGACACGAGGCCCTGTTCGTCACCAGCGACGCGAACCCTGACGCCGAGTTCCACGGTGGCATCCCCGTCTGCGCGCCCTGGTTCGCCTGGGGCAGGGAGGAAGTACGAAAGCCCACGAAGCACGGCCTCGTGCGCTGGGTGGACTGGAGATTCGACGGCGCCACCGAGCTGCCGGAGGGCACTCGCGCATCGTGGTCGCTGACGGCCCCCGAAACCGCGCACGTTCCCGGCGCGACGGACTACCCCCATGACCTCTCCTACCGCTACGAAGCCACATTCGGGAAGGCCCTCGACGTGGCCCTCACTATTTCCTCGCCCACCCAAGATTGCGTGGTTGACGACGCGCTGCACACCTACTTCCTCGTCGGTGCCGTGGGAGAAGCGCGGGTGGAGGGCGTCACCGCCGACCCCATCGTCGTGCCTGACGCGCACGACGAGATCTACCTCGGCGCGGCCGTGGGTCCGGTGCGCATTGTGCTGCCGGACCGCACCATCACCATCACCGCTCATGGCGCGCAGGATGTCGTCGTGTGGAACCCCGGCGAGGAGTACGCGGCCGGACTGGCTGATTTCAACGGCGACGAGTGGGCCCGCATGCTGTGCGTCGAGGTGGGCAACGTGCGCGAGCACGCCGTCACCATTCCCACTGGGCAGCAGCACACGCTGGGCATGCGCATCACAATGGATTGAGAGGTCAGCCATGGAGATCACCATTACCGGACGAGCAGAGCGCGCCTACACGCCGCAGCTCGCAGTGCTGCATCTGAGTGTCGAGGGCGAGGGCCGCGACGCAGCACGCGTGGTTGCCGACGTGCAGCAGCGTGCCGGCGCGCTCATTCAGCAGCTCGACGAGCTTCCCGCGAGCGTGCTCGAACGTTTTCATACCGACGGGGTGAGTAGCTGGTCGTCCAGTGACGCGAAGCGGGTGGTGCACCGCGCGTCGTGTGCGGTGCGGGCGACGTTTCGCGACACGGCCGAGATGGCCCGCCTGAGTGCCGAATGGGCAGCCGGCGGGGTGCACGTCGGGTATATCTCGTGGCGCCTCACGCCTGAGCAGCGTGATGAGGCCGAGCAGAGTCTCGTCGCGGATGCGCTGGCTGAGGCGCGCGCCAAGGCGGAGCGCATCGCTCAGGAGCTCGGGGCGACGCGGTGCGTCGTCGAGTGGGTTCGCGACGGGTCGCTGCCGAGTGCGGAAGGGTTCTTCACCCGCCAGGTGGCATTCGCCGGCGCGGGCGCGGCGGAGCCCGTCGAGGCGCGCCCCGACGATGTGGAGGTGAGCGTCGAGCTCATGGTCGGCTTCCGCGCGGAGTAGGCCGGCAACCTTTCTCATTCCGCACACGAGCGCTCGCGGCTGCGGCACAGTGGAGCCATGACTGAAACTGTCACTCTGCAATTTCTCGGCGCCGCCGGCACTGTCACCGGCTCGAAGTACCTGCTCGAGCAAGGCACCAGGCGCATCCTGGTGGATGCCGGCATGTTCCAAGGGCAGAAAGACCTGCGCAGGCTCAACTGGCAGGAGTTCCCCGTCGACGCCGCCAGCCTGGAGATGCTTCTCGTCACCCACGCGCACGCCGATCACACCGCCTACATCCCTGCCCTTGTCAACCAGGGGTTCAGCGGGTCGATTTGTTGCACCGAGGCCACCGCCAAGCTCGCGGAGATCGTGATGCGCGACGCCGCGCACCTCCAGGAGCTCGCCACGGAACACGCTGTGAAGGGCGGCTACTCCAAGCACCAGAATCCTCGTCCGCTCTACACCACTGAGGATGCCGAGCGGGCAATCCGGCAGCTGCGCTGGGTGCCGTTCGACGAAGATGTCGAGCTGGGCGATGGTCTCACCGCGCGCTGGACTCGCACCGCACACATGCTGGGAGCCGCATCCATCCACGTGCAGTTTGCGGGCACGGACGTGCTGTTCTCCGGCGACGTCGGGCGTCCTGAGCATAAGCTGCTTCGCGCCCGCGACACCCCGCCGGGCGCACGCTTCGTGCTGTGCGAATCCACGTACGGCGACCGCGAACACGCCGAGCCGGACGTCCCCCACGAAGTGATGGCCGACGCCATCACCCGCACCATCGAACGTGGTGGAGCGGTGCTCATCCCGGCCTTCGCCATCGACCGCACGCAGTCCGTGATGTATGCGCTCACGCACATGCAGGCCGAGGGTCGCATCCCGGAGGTTCCGATCATCGTCGATGGGCCCATGAGTATGAAGGCGCTCGACGTGTACCGCGACATGTCCGACGAGTTTCGCGACGAGGTGCAGCTGAGCGATTTCATTGCCAGCAAGCACTTCGTCGAGGCCCGCACTGCGCAGCAGTCGAAGAAGGCGCGCCGCCGCCGCGATCCGCGCATCATCATCTCTAGCTCCGGCATGCTTGAGGGCGGCCGCGTGCTCTCGCACCTGGAGCAGCTCCTCCCCGACCCCAAGAACTCGGTCATCCTCACCGGCTTCCAGGCCGAGGGCACCCGTGGGCGGGCACTCATCGACGGCGCCCGCCACGTGAAGATCTTCGGCCGGCACGTGCCGCGTCGGGCGGAGGTGCTGCAAGACCGGGAGTTCTCCGGGCACGCCGACGCCTCCGAGTTAGTGAGCTGGTTGGCTGCGCTCGATCCCAAGCCGGAAACCATCTTCCTCACCCACGGCGAGCCGGCCGCGGCCGAGGCGCTCGAAGCTCGGGTTGAGGATGAGCTGGGCATCATGACCGTCGTCGCCGCAATGGGCGAGAAGGTGCTGCTGAGCGATCCGGTTCAGGATTGGGATGGGGACGGGGACGAAGCCTGACCTAACCCAATATTCACTTGCGTTTCACGATCTGCGCCGATTTCGCCGATTTCAGCAAACGCGTGTGGATATTGGGTTAGCTCCGCCGCGGTAACCCGCACCGCGCCCTCGTCGTCGGCGGGCGCCTCGAACGTCGCGATCCACTTGTCGAGCTGTTCAAGAGCGACGACCACCTGGTGCGGCCCGCGAGGGCCGGCATTTCTCGCCGCAAGCCGACGATGCAGCTCCACCGCAGGCACGTTCAGGTGCACC
>NZ_CAMYPD010000075.1 GCF_947286155.1 uncultured Tessaracoccus sp. | reverse complement strand
GAGTCGTCGGCAGCGTCAGATGTGTATAAGAGACAGTCCGTGCCACGCCCCACGAGGCGTCGCACTAATTCATCCCACGACGGTGGCTCTAGGAACACGAGCTGCGCATCAGGCATATGTGCCTTGACTTGCCTGGCCCCCTGCAGATCGATCTCCAAAATGACGTGTCGCCCGGCGGCGATGGCTTCTTCGACGGGCGCGCGTGGGGTTCCGTAGCGGTGCGTGCCGTGCACGGTAGCCCACTCGAGCAATTGGTCGTGAGCGATCAGTTCATCGAAGCGCTCGTCGCTGACAAAATGGTAGCTCTCACCAGGGACTTCCCCCGGTCTGGGCTCACGAGTGGTGCATGAGACGGAATAGAACGGCTCACCATGCAGGGAACGCAGGCGGGCGCAGACGGTGCCTTTGCCCACCGCGCTGGGCCCTGAGATGATCCAGAGCTGAGCGGGAGTCATTGTTTCAGCATAGTTACCTCAGCGAAGCAGCTGCTCCAGACGCTCAATTTGATGATGGCCAAGCCCGCGAATTCGGCGGTTCACCGCGATATCGGCACGTTCAAGAATCTCAGTGGCGCGGGTGATGCCCACGCGTGGCACGGCTCGCAACAGGTCGACCACCTTGATACGGGAGAGCACCTCGTCTTCCTTGGCTTTGGCGAGTGCCTCGGTGAACGTGAGCTCCTGCTTCTTGACCTGCTCCTTGAGCTCCGCACGGACGCGGCGCGCTTCGGTGGCGGAGGCGCGGGCAGCCGCGAGCTGCTCGCTGCTGAGCTTAGGAATCGCCATAGGGTTCTCCAATCTTGTTACCCGAGGGTGGCTACTCGATATGAATGAATCAAGTGGATTTACAAAACTACGCTAGCGCGAAAAGGGCTTGTTTGCGAAGCACTCACCAAAAAATGGAAGCTGAAGCTGCCACGCACGCAAACAGCACAATATGTTCGCACGTGTTCAGCACCGTCACCGAGCTCCCCACTCATGGATGCCACGCACGAGGGCTGGGCCTTCGACGGCGAGGCCTGCGGAGAGCTGGATGAGCTGGGCACCGGCGTCGAACATGCGGACGGCGTCACGTGGTGTGAGGATGCCGCCGACGGCGATGATCGGCAACTCGACGCTGCGAGCAACGTCATCGACGAACCTCACTGCACGCTCAGCATGCCGCTCGTCTGGAGTACCCGCGATGACGCCGGCAGCGCCCGACCCGGAAATGATGCGGAGCAGCTCATCGCGCCGGGTGGCATCCACCTCGGACGGCACGCTCACGAAGAGGGGGAGATCGTCGAGTTCCTCAGCCTCACGGACTAACGCGTTCAGAACGCCCTCCAGATCACCGTTGTCGGGCAACGGTGTCGGCCGGTGCGCGCCTGGATCAGCAAGCGTGAGCGCGACGTAGTCCGCAACCGGAGCGGCCATCTGCAGGGTGCGGAGGAGGTCGTCGACGGCGTGCGGCCATGTCACCGCTTGGCTGCGCGTGATCGACACGCCGAATGGGATTCCCGCCGCCCGGTTTCCTCGCTCGATGCCGTACCCGCGAAGGCGCATGGCGAGAGCTTCGGCCCCGGCATTATGATATCCACGTGCTTGTGTGCCTCCAGCGGTGTGCGGCGCGGCAGTAACGGGGCCGAGCTCCGCAAACCCAAACCCGAGATGGGCCCAGGCACGGGCAGCGATGCCGTCGCGATCGATGCCCGATGCCAGCCCGACGCGATTCGGGAATTGGATGCCCGCCACCGTGACGGAATTGGATTCGACCGCGCTGCGCCGCGCGCCCAGCGCCCCGAGTGCGTCGACGACGGCCTCCTGCACTTGGCGTGCTTCCCAGCGCCGCAGCAGTGGACGAAGCAACCGGTAGCTGTCGCGCAGCACGTGGGTGCTGGTACGCATCATCGGCTCCAATCCTGTAGCGACTTGATGCCGACCTCGCCCCGCTGTTTCGCCTCGATGCCCTGCGCGGCTGCCGCAAGGCCAGGCACCGTCGTAATCAAGGGAACATCGGCCAGCACCGCGGCCGTGCGGATGGAGTATCCCGCCTCGCGGGTGCTCTCCCCCGTCGCGCCACCGCCCGGGGTGTTGAAGATCAGATCGATCCTGCCGTCTGTGATGAGGTCGACGATGCTCGGCCCTGTGCCGTCGGACTCGGACATCTTGCGCACCTCTTCACACGCCACGCCGTTGCGGCGCAGCACCGATGCGGTACCGTTGGTAGCGAGCACGGTGAAACCGAGATCGGCGAATCTGCGCAGTGGCCAGATGGCGTTGCGCTTGTCACGATCAGCGATCGACGCGAAGATCGTTCCTCGATCTGGCAACGCCCAGCCGCCCGCCGCTTGGCTCTTCGCGTAGGCCGTACCAAAGGTGTCAGACAGGCCCATGACCTCACCGGTTGAGCGCATCTCAGGGCCGAGCACCGTGTCGACGAAGCCGCCAGAGCTCGTGCGGAAGCGGTTGAACGGCATCACCGCTTCTTTCACAGCGACCGGGGCACCAGGCCTCGGGAACGCTCCGTCACCGTCCTTGGGCAGCCACCCTTGGGCTCGCAGTTCATCGATACTACGACCCAGCATGATTAGTGCAGCAGCCTTGGCCAGCGACGTGTTGGTAGCCTTGGAAACGAACGGCACGGTGCGCGAAGCACGAGGGTTGGCTTCGAGCACGTAGAGCGTATCTCCCTGGAGCGCGAACTGGATGTTGATGAGTCCTCGCACTCCTACCCCCTTGGCGATTGATTCGGTGGCGGCCCATATCTGTTCTATGGCGGGGTCGGACAACGTGATCGGCGGCAGCACGCAGGCAGAGTCGCCGGAGTGGACGCCCGCTTCTTCGATGTGCTCCATAATGCCGCCCACGAAGAGTTCCTGCCCGTCGTAGAGCGCATCGACGTCGATCTCGACGGCGTCTGCCAAGAAGCGGTCGACGAGCACGGGTTGATCGTCGCTGACTCTCGCAGCTTCGGCGATGTACGTGTCGAGCGCGGTGTCGCTGTAGACGATCTTCATGCCCCGTCCACCGAGTACGTAACTGGGACGTACGAGGACCGGGTACCCAATTTCGGCAGCAATGGCCCGCGCCTCTGCCTGGCTGTGTGCCATCCCATGTTTCGGGGTCATCAGCTGGGCGGCAGCGAGCACACGTCCGAACGCCCCGCGCTCCTCCGCGAGGTCGATGGCCTCGGGGCTCGTTCCGACGATGGGAAGGCCTGCATCCTTCAACGCTTGGGCGAGCCCGAGCGGCGTTTGCCCACCGAGCTGGCAGATGACACCCGCAACCGGACCGGCCTGCGACTCCGCGTGATAAATCTCCAGCACATCTTCGATGGTCAGCGGCTCGAAGTAGAGCCGATCAGCGGTGTCGTAGTCGGTGGAAACCGTCTCCGGGTTGCAGTTGATCATGACGGTTTCGTATCCGGCCTCGCGCAGCGCCTGCACTGCGTGGACGCAGGAGTAATCGAACTCGATGCCCTGTCCGATCCGATTCGGGCCGGACCCAAGGATGAGGACGGCCTCCTTGGTGCGCGCCGGCACCTCAGACTCCTGCTCGTACGTCGAGTAGAGATACGGCGTGCGCGCGGGATGAGCGCCGGCGCATGTGTCCACCATCTTGTATGCCGGGCGGATGCCGAGTGCGTGACGCACTCCACGCACGACATCCTGCTTGATGGATCGCAGCTGGGCGATCTGCTCGTCGGAAATACCGAGCCCCTTGGCCTGCTCCAACAATGCTGGTCTGAGCTCGTCGGCATCTCGAATCTGGTTCGCCATGTCGAGCAAGAGCACGAGCTGATCAATGAACCATGGGTCGATCTTGGTGGCGTCGAACACTTCCTCAACGCTGGCCCCAGCGCGCAGGGCCTCCATCACCGCCTGCAGCCTGCCGTCGTGCGGGCGCACGAGCAGCGGCAGCAGCTCGTCGAGGGGGCGAGGCTCGGACACGAAGTCGAATGGCGCCTCAGGGCTCTCGAGTGAACGTAGTGCCTTGCCCAGCGCTTCAGGGAACGTACGGCCAATGCCCATCGTCTCGCCGACGGACTTCATATGTGTGGTGAGCGTCGAATCTGCGGCCGGGAACTTCTCGAACGCAAACCGGGGCGCTTTCACGATCACATAGTCGACGGTGGGTTCCTCGAGCGCAGTCGTCACGCCGGTCATGTCATTGGTGATCTCGTCGAGGGTGTATCCGACGGCGACCTTGGCGGCGATCTTGGCGATGGGATAGCCCGTCGCCTTCGAAGCCAGCGCTGAACTGCGTGAAACGCGGGGGTTCATCTCGATGACAACCATGCGGCCGTCGTCGGGGTTAATGGCGAACTGAATGTTGCATCCACCGGATTCGACACCGACGTCGCGGATGATGCCGTGACCGATGGCACACATGCGCTCCACCTCGGGTGCCGTCAGCGTGAGAGCTGGTGCGACGGTGATCGAGTCGCCGGTGTGCACGCCCATCGGGTCGAGATTCTCGATGGTGCATACGGTGACGATGTTGTCGGCACTGTCACGCATGAGCTCCAGCTCGAGCTCCTTCCAGCCGAGGACCGACTCCTCGATCAGTACCTCGGTGACTGGGCTCGCTGCCAGCCCGGCTCCTGCGATCGAACGCAGTTCGTCCTCGTTGTGGGCAAACCCTGAGCCCACTCCGCCCATCGTAAAGCTGGGACGCACCACCACCGGGTAGCCGAGATCATCTGCGGCACTGAGCACCTCGTCCATCGAGTGGCAGCTCACAGAACGCGCCACCTCGGGTGCGCCGCCGTCGATGTAGTGCATGCTCTCGATGATGTGTTTGAACTCGTCGCGATCCTCGCCGCGCTGAATTGCCTCGACGGAGGCACCAATCAGTTCGACGCCATAGCGCTCCAGCACACCGGTTTCGTGCAACTTGACGGCGGTATTGAGCGCGGTTTGACCGCCGAGGGTGGCGAGCAGCGCATCAGGGCGTTCCTTGACGATGACCTGCTCCACGAATTCTGGCGTAATGGGTTCGATGTACGTCGCATCTGCGAAGTCGGGGTCGGTCATGATTGTCGCCGGGTTGGAGTTCACGAGCACCACCCGGTAGCCCTCGCTGCGGAGCACGCGACAGGCCTGCGTGCCGGAGTAGTCGAACTCGCAGGCTTGACCGATGACGATTGGCCCGGAGCCGATCACGAGAATGGTGGAAATATCGTTGCGACGAGGCATCAGGCATCCTTTCGAGCGCGCAGTTCGGCCATGACGGCGTCGGTATCGGTTCGCGTGGTCACCGCTGCCCACAGGGGGCCATGGTCGCTCAGGTGACGCATCAGCGCACGCGTGTCGATCCCGGTGAGGGCGACGATGTCGTCGGCGAGGAGGGCTTCATCCAAGCTTTGCGTAGATCGAAAGTTCGAGGGTTTGGGGGCCTTGTCGCGCATGACCACCGCGGATACCTGGATACGATCTGAGCGGGAATCCTCGTCGTTCCAACCTGTGTTGCCAATGTGCGGCGTGGTGAAGACGAGGATCGAACCTGCGGCATCGGGGTCGGTGAGGGCTTCCTGGTAGCCGACCATGGCGGTGCATGCCCTCAGCGTTCCATACACCTCTCGGTCTCGTCCGAAGCTCGAACCTCGAAACGTTCGGCCATCTTCTAGTACGAGATATGCAGGGTGCATGGTCACCTTCCGTTCCTTACTCGGCGGTCGTCCTCACTGCCTGCCCGAGCAGGCCATTGAGGAACGCTGGCGACTCGTTCGTCGACAGCCATGAAGCAAGCTCCATGACCTCCGACACTACGACAGCGTCGGGAGTATCCGTGTAGTCGATCTCGAAAATAGCCATGCGTGCGAGATTGCGGTCGACACGTGGCATACGCTCGAGCGTCCACCCGTTGGTGCAGCACTCCGCAACGCGCTGATCGATGGCCAGCTGATGCTTGGCCACACCTTCGACGATGGCGACGGTGAGTTCGCGCAACGGACGTTCGGCCAGGTCACGCTGCTGTTCCAGCACATCGCGAATACTGAGGCCCCGCGCGTCCGCCTGGAACAGGATGTCCAGTGCGGATTTGCGGGCTTTCGTCTGCGCCGAGAAGCGGGGATCGACGTCGGGCACGTCAGACGCGACCGAGGTAGGAGCCGTCGCGGGTGTCCACCTTGACGCGCTCGCCCTGGGTGATGAATAGGGGCACCTGAATCTGCTTGCCGGTTTCGAGGGTGGCGGGCTTGGTGCCACCGGTGGAGCGGTCGCCCTGCAGGCCCGGCTCGGTGTAGGTGATTTCGAGTTCCACCGACGCGGGCAGTTCCACGAAGAGCGGGGTGCCATCATGCAGTGCGACGATGGCCTCCTGGTTTTCCAGCATGTAGTCCTTGGCATCACCGACGGTGACTTCCGGAACGTAGATCTGGTCGTAGGTGTCGTTGTCCATGAAGACGTAGTCGGAACCATCGATGTAGAGGTACTGCATCGCGCGCCGGTCGACCGTCGCCATTTCCACCTTGGTGTCAGCGGGGAACGTCTTATCCACGGTCTTGCCAGACAGGACTGCCTTCAGCTTCGAGCGCACGACGGTGTTGCCCTTGCCAGGCTTGTGGTGCTGGAACCACGTCACTTGCCAGAGCTGACCGTCGAGGTCGAGCACCATGCCGTTCTTGAGATCGTTGGTGGAAACTGCAACCACGATATGCCTTTCATTCGACTGAACCCGTATCGGGCCGAAGGATAGTCTACTGGACTCCCTCCGGATGCTGAGTGCGCGACTGCCGGTGGCATTGATCGGCGCGTATAGAGTGGGTTGCGGTGGTGACGATTGGTCACCTCAACGAAAGGAGATCCCATGGGACTCGGAGACGACATCAAGAACCAGGCTGAAGACCTCAAGGGTCAGGCCAAGGAAGGCATCGGCGAGGCCACCGATAACGAGCAGCTGCAGTCCGAAGGCAAGCTCGACCAGCTCGGCGCGAAGGCCAAGCAGGGTGTAGAAGACCTCAAGGACAAGGCCGCTGAGACCTTCAATAACATCACGGACAAGTTCGACAAGAAGGACTGACTTCCTCGATCACGCGGCAGTGGGCGCTACCGGCTTGTTGCCGGTGGCGCCCACTGCTGTTATCAGCTCCGACGGGAAGGCCGGGGTCGAGCGTTGCTACTTCGTCACCAGGATGACGTACAGCGTTCTGGGGCCGTGTACCCCCTGTCTCTTATACACATCTCCGAGCCCACGAGACGTAGAGAATCTCGTATG
>NZ_CAMYPD010000074.1 GCF_947286155.1 uncultured Tessaracoccus sp. | reverse complement strand
ACATCTTCGGCGGCTCTGGCAGACTAGACAACATCGTCGCACAACTCGACAACGTCAACCTGTCAGACATGAAAAAGATCGAAAACGATTGGGCCAACCGCCTCAAGGCCGGTGAAGTCTTCGACGTCGACATCGACATCCTCTACGACAAAAACGGACTACGCCCCATCGGCTTCGAAATCACAGAAATCATCGACGGGAAAGCCCAGCCATCCCACCCCATCGTCAACTTTTAGGAATCCTGAGTATGAGTTTCCAAGATGCTTTCGAAGAATACGCGCCCCACTTCATCTGGGACGCCTACGACTACGCCAACAACTCACCCCAAATCGAGATGCTCTGGCTCCACATCGAATCCAACGGCACCAAATCCGCCACTACAGCTACTATCTATCGCATCAACGGCAAACTCTACCTCGCCCATGACCTCGACGAAGCACTAGACGATTTCAAGTACGACGATGAGCAGATGCGATCCTTCTACCGCCAGCAAATCGACTGTTGGTTCGGGCTCTACGACGAGTCCCAACCAGACCAGGTCCCTGACCGCATGATCCTACGGTTCCGGCCCGAAGATCAAGACTTCACCGCAGACTTCTACTACGGCGACCTCCAACCAGGCATCCCAGAAGAAGAGAAATCCGCACCACGCGTCATCATAAAGAAGTGGGTCGAACGGCTCGAAGCCACCGGCAACGACTCCGCCGCCCCCTAACCCACCACACCATGAGCTTCCAAGACGCCTTCGAAAAATACGCACCCCACTTCGTCTGGGACGCCTACGACTACGCCAACAACTCACCACAAATCGAGACCCTCTGGCTCCACATCCAATCCAACGGCACCAGATCCGCTGCCCCGGCCACCATCTATCGCATCAACGGCAAGCCTTACCTCGTACACGACCTACACAAAGTACTCGACGGTTTCGACTACGACGAAGACACCCTCCGAAGCCTCTACCGCCAACAACTCGACTGCTGGTACGGGCTCTACGACGAATCCCAACCAGACCGAATCCCCGACCGCATGATCCTACGCTTCCGGCCCGAAGACCAAGACTTCACCGCAGACTTCCACTACGGCGACCTCCAACCAGGCATCCCAGAAGAAGAACAAGCACCATTTGGCCGCCTCGTCTTCAAATGGATCGAACGGCTCGAAGCCACCGGCAACGACTCCGCCGCCCCTAAGGCCAATCTCCTTCGGCGCCGACGGCTCTTCCCTCAGTCCTCCGTGCCCGGCGCATCCTTCTGCGTCTCGTGCCACACCGCGACGGACCACGCCGGCAGCGCCTGGCCCCCGACGACGATGTCGCCGGTGCCTTCCTGCCAGAAGTTCCACTGCGGCTCGTATTGCAGCGAGGTGTCGATGAGCCGCCGCCACTGCCACCCGTCGCGGGCCTTCGGCACCTGGAAGTCGACGGTGTGGCTGTCCATGTTGACCATCACGTAGAAATCTTCTTCCGGGGCGTTGATGCCGAGTGCGACGGCGCGGGCGGAATCCTCGGGCTTCCCGCCGTCGGGCGAGCGCCAGAGGTAGGTGACGTCGCCGTCGTCCACCTCGAAGTTGCCCCAGTTGCGTTGGCGCAACGCCTGGTGGCGCTTACGCACGCCCAGCAGGAACTGCGCGAACCGGAAGAGGCCGTTGATGTTCTCCTCGGTCTGGAACTCGCCCAGGTTGTCGTGATATCCGACGTCGAACCCATGGCCGAGCGGCACCTGCTGGGGCTTGTTCGTCGGGATCATGGCGTAGTTGTTCCACATCGCCGGTGAGTGCAGCGCCCACGGGTTGTTGTTGCCGTTTTGGGTACGCCCGAACTCGTCGCCGGCCACCACCATCGGCACGCCGCGCGAGAACAGCAGGATGGTCCACAGGTTGCGCAGGCGCTGGCGGCGCAGCGTGTGCGAGCCGCCGGAATCCCACGAGAGGTTGTTGTCGGAGCCGCCATCGGAGGGGCCAAACGGGTAGTCCCAGTGGTTTTGTTTCTCCTGGTAGCTCACGAGGTCGGCCATGTTGAAGCCGTCGTGGGCGGTGATGAAGTTCACCGTCTTCTGCGCGCCACCGTTGTCTTGGAAGTGGTGGTAGTCGCCGTTCACCATCTCGAGGAACTCGCGGTTGTTACCGTCGCCCTTCGTGAAGCGACGGATGGCGTCGCGGTAGCGCCCGTTCCACTCGCCCCAGCCGCGCGGGAAGTTGCCCACCTCGTAGCCCCACAGGTCCCACGCCTCGGCGATCACTTCGATCTGTTCGCGCTCCGCGAAGTCGGCGATCTGGGTGAGCAGCGGATGGTCGGTGAAGAAGCGCTTCTGGGCGCCCCAATCCTCCGGGTCGGCGTCGGCAGGTTTACGGCCAAGCACCGTCGCAAGATCGAAGCGGAACCCGTCGACGTGCATGTCGACCGTCCAGTACTGCAGCGAGTCCAGCACCAAGTCAATGGCGGATTGCGACGAGAAGTTGAGCTGATTCGACGTGCCGGTGGCGCCGTCGACGAGCCGCAGGTCGTTCGTCATGGAGTAGTACTCGCTGCACGCGAAACCGCCCAGCGACGTGAACCCCGTCGTGTTCACATCCCCAGACCAGTTGCCGCCCTCGGCGGTGTGGTTGTACACAACGTCGAGGTACACCTCGATGCCGTGTTCGTGGAAGGCGTCCACCATCTCGCGGAACTCGCGGGTGGGGCCGCCGGGGGTTTGGTCCGACGAGTACCGGCGGTTGGGCGCGAAGAAGCCGAGCGTCATGTACCCCCACGAGTTCGACTTCCCCTCGCGCCGCGATTCGGAGTGGTTCGTCTCGTGGATGGGCAGGAACTCCACCGTCGTGATGCCGAGGCCCTTGAGGTAGGGGGCCATCATGCCCGCGCCCTTGTAGGTGCCGCGGTACTCCTCGGGGATATCGACGATGTCCTCGAAGCCTGGCTGGTCGGCAAGCAGTTCGCGCAGGCGCCCCGTCGATTCGTGGCCGGAGAGCTGCTCCACCTGCACCTCGTAAATCTGGGCGTCCTCCTCCGGCAGGCGCGGCTTGCGGCTGACCGCGGGCGGCTCCGCGACGATGACGCCCTTCGGCGCGTACTTCGCGGTGTCCCATTCCCGACGAGGAGCACCGTGGTAGTCGTCGGCACCCGTGCCGAACATGCCGTCGTCGTAGCCGAGGTCGGCGATCTCGTCGGCGTACACCGAGTGCGTGATCTCGCGGGCGTACGGGTCGAACAGCAGCTTGTTGGGGTTGAAGCGGTTGCCCTTCTCGTCCAGGTCGGCGACGAATCCCTCCGCCGTGCCGGGCGTCCATGCATCCACCGACGGCCAATTCGGGCCCCAGGCGCGGAACCCGTAGAAGGTGCCGAGATCGAGGCCCTGCAGCTTGCCGCGCCATACGCCGTCGCTGCACTTGGCGAGGTCGTAGGTGGCGAGCGGGTCGGCGCCGATCGCGGCGTCGAAGATCGCGAGGAGGATGCGGGTGGCGTCGGGGGCGTGCACCGCGAAGGTGACCCCGTCGGCGTGGGGGTGGGCGCCGAGCGGCCAGGTGGCGTCGGCCCAGGCATCCTGTTCGAGAGGAACAATGTTCATACTGACCATCTTGCCTCAAGTTGTCGCAACCCGCTCGTTGGCGACGCCCGGCGTGGCTGTTGGTAACCAAACGTTCAACATTGCCGTGCGAGGGCGCACGCCTGGCCAATAGCGCGGCGCGGTCTTTCTCAAATACTTGAACGAGGTTGGATGGTGCGCCCCCGACGTGCCTATGATTCGATGCGTGAATCGACGCCTACTTCTCGTGCATGCGCACCCCGACGACGAGTCCAGCCAGTCCTCCGCCACCATCGCGCGCTACTGCGCCGCTGGTGCGCAGGTCACGCTGGTGACCTGTACGTTGGGCGAGCGCGGCGAGATCTTGGTGCCCGAACTCGAACATCTCTCCGAGACCGAGCTGGGCGAGCACCGCATCGCCGAACTCGGGCAGGCGATGGCGCACATGGGGCTCACCGACCAGGTGTTCCTCGGCGGCGCCGGTCGCTACCACGACACCGGCATGGACCGCTCCCCCGACGGCACCGTCATCGTGCCCGACATCTCCCCCAGCAATGCCTTCTGGCATGCGGACTTACTCGAGGCGGCGAACTTCCTCGTCGAGATCATTCGTGACCGCAAGCCCCAGGTGGTCTCCACCTACAACCCGTTCGGTGGCTACGGTCACCCAGACCACATCCAGGCCCACCGCGTGGCGACGTACGCCGTCGCGCTGGCAGGCACCGCAGCGCATCGCCCCGATCTGGGCGAGCCATGGACGGTGTCGCGGATGGTGTGGAGCGTCCACAACACCATGATGTGGAAGAAGGCGTATCCGCTTGCCAAGAAGGAATTCCCCGACCTCTTCGACGGCGTTGAGCGCTACCCGGATTCGTTCGGCCCGCCCGAGCGCGACATCGTCTGCGTGGTGCCCATCGGGGAGTTCTACGACGTCACCCGCAAGGCGCTCGGCTCGCACCCGAGCCAGGTGAATATGGACGACGTGTTCTGGCGCTTCCACGGCATGGTGAATCAGCTGGATGGCGCCGGAGAGGCGTACGTCTACGCGTCCGGCGTGCCTTTCCCACCGTCGGATATTCCGCACGACGACCTGTTCGCCGGGCTGGAGCTGTAGCGGTTCGCTGCCCTGACGCTGCGGGGAGTCGGCCTGCTCAGGGGCCCCTTCGGCGGCTGCCTACACTGGCTGCATGATGCGACTGGTGCGTCCGATCTTCGCGGGGTGCTGCTGCGCGGCGCTCGTCGCGTGCGGTGCGCCCACCGCGACGATGAGCTCTGCCCCGTCGCATCCTCAGGCGTCGCTACCCCACCCATCCAGGGCGTGGAATGAGGACTTCGCCTCCGAGATCGAACTCGACACCATCACCGTCGGTACCCAGTCGGTGCTCGTGCCCGAGGGCGTCCGGGTGCCGGCCGACGCGCGCGTCACCGCGAGCACGGAAGCAATGCTCGTGATGACCGACGACGACCCCGCGGCCGTGAGGAGCGCCGTCGAAGGAAGTGCCGATGAGGCACGCTACGAGCGATATGCCCACTCCGGCAAGGTCACCGTCTGGGTGGGGCGGGGCATGGCCGTTCGCCTCGAGGCCGACGCGGGCGTGCAGGTGCTCGCCTGGGGGCCCGAGGAGATGAAGGACGCGTTCGCCACGCACTAGCGCGGGAGGTGAGTTAAGCGGGGGCTAGCGTCGTCGGGTAACGCGAATAACCAGCCCGATGATGAGCACGACGACGCCTGCGAAGCCGACGAACAGGCCGAGGAGGAGCGCGCCAATCCCACCAAGCAGGGCTTCCAGGCCAAGTGGCGGGGACACTGCGCCGACGCCATGTTCGCACTCGACGGTGTATTCGCCCTTGCCTGCAAATTTGCCGATGGACACGAACGAGCCTTGGCTGTTCGTAAAGTTCAGGGAACCGTTCAACCTCATGTCCACGGGTTCGCCCGATTCATCAAGTACACGGCACGCTACGTTCGATCCTTCTGGTCTCCACACCGTTCGTTCTTCGCCTTCGGCCAGCTGGACCTTGAGGGAGCCATCCACTCGCTGCACTTCGTCGGAGTTGGGGATCGCGAAGCTGAGGCCGCCTACGAACCCCCCGACGCCGAGGATGAGGGCCACTACGATCAGCACGCTGCCAAAGATCATGAAACCCGTGCCTGGTTTCTTGAGCTTGACCGATTCGTGCGGCGGCTGTCCAGGCCACTGGGGGTTGTTCGGATGGTTCATGGGCTCCCTCCTTGCGTGTACCACTGTCGCATGCGAGCGGGTCAGGCATCTCGCGTTGGCGCGACTGAGCGCACGCCAGATGCCGAAAACGGGCCTTACACGGTCAAAATATGCATCTGGCGTGCGTTCAGTCGCGCAAACCCTGTTGGCCTCGTCAGCGAAAGCGCCTCCTTGCACGCAAGAACAGGAACACGCTCCAGAGGATCAGCAGGAACCCTCCGACAATGGAGAAGGCGAACTTGACCAGTCCCGCGATGTCTGGTGGATCGGTGAGTCTGCCCTCGTGTCCATCACACTCGACGGTGTATTCGCCACCAGCGGGCCCAGCTTGGAACGTTCCGACAGTGCGTGCGGTCACACCGTTGTTGGTCATCTTCGAGCGGGGCTGCGCTGAGAGCGTCACGGGTTGCTCGTCCGGTCCGAGCACTCGGCACGCGTCCACCGGCGGGTACTCGTCGTCGTTGTCGGAGGGCGGCCCTTCCACCCACACGGTGCGTTCCTCCCCGCCCGCCAGTACGACGCTCGTCAAGTCTGAGAAGCGCTGCGAATTTACGTCGTCGGAAATGTGACGCACAAGGTTCAACACTCCGAAGATGAGGAGCACCATGCCGATCATGAGCGCCAGGACGCCGAAGATCCGCAGGAGGGAGGCCGGCGCTGTCTTCGATCGGCCCGTGCCCGGCTGCAACATTCGCGGCGCTCCCGGCTGCGGGTCGGAGGCGCCCATCGGCTTCCGGTGATGCTGATTACTCATCCGTGCTCCGTCCTCGGGCAGGGCTCGTCGGAGTCAGGTGGTTCAGGCGACGCGCTGCGTCCACCCAAATGGGTCTTCAGCACGACCGTACTGAATGTCCACCAGCGCCGCACGAATCTCGGCGGTCTTGGCGCCGGGGGTGCCGTCGGCGACGACATGATGCACGTCGCCCGGCGCCTTGAAACCGACGATGGGCGTCACGACGGCGGCCGTCCCACACGCGAAGGCCTCGACAATCTCACCGGAGCGCACACCGTCGAAGAGTTCCTCGACGGTGACCCGTCGCTCCACTGGGGTGAGGCCGTGGCGTGGGGCGAGCTTGAGGATGGAATCGCGGGTGATGCCGGGGAGGATGGAGCCGGTGAGTTCCGGCGTCACGAGGGTGCCATCGGCGGTGATGAACATGAAGTTCATGGTGCCGCACTCCTCGATGTACTTGCGCTCGGCGCCGTCGGTCCACAGCACCTGGCCGCAGCCGTGTTCTTCGGCTTCCATGGCGGCTTCCAACGACGCGGCGTAGTTGCCGCCGCATTTCGCGGCGCCGGTACCACCGGGGGCGGCGCGGGTGTAGTTGGGGGTGAGCCAGAGGGTGACGGGCTCGTCGTAGTACGCGCCGACGGGGGAGGCGAGCACGCAGAAGGTGTAGCCGGAGGCGGGCCGCACGCCCAGGTAAGGCTCGGAGGCCACCATGAACGGGCGGATGTAGAGGGCCTGCTCGCCGGCGGGGTCGGGCACCCAGTCCTGTTCGAGTTCAACGAGCTGGCGGATGCCGTCGACGAAGTCCTGCTCCGGGAAGACGGGCATACCCAAGCGCTTGGCGGAGCGGGCGAACCGGGCGGCGTTCGCGTCGGGGCGGAACAGCCAAACGGAGCCGTCGGCGTGGCGGTAGGCCTTCAGCCCCTCGAAGATCTCCTGGCCGTAGTGGAGGACGGCGGCGGCGGGGTGCATCTGCCAGGTGCCCATGGCTTCGATGCGTTGGTTCGTCCAGCCGCGCTCCGGCACGTACTCCGCGAGCAGCTGGTGGTCGACGAAGAAGTGGCCGAACACTGGGTTGGCAAGAATCTCCGCTCGGCGCTGTTCGCTCGTCGGGGACGTGGTGCGGTGCAGGACGAATTCGCTCATGGCCGCAAGGGTAGTCGGGTAGGCCGCCTCGTGGGCGGCCGGTTCACCAATCGACCCGGCGCGGACCCCGTCGGATGTGGTTCGGGGGTGGCTCCGGTGCCGGCCCCGCCGCCGCCAGGCAGGGGCAACCTGTGCGGCAACTGAGCGGTGTGATGTCTCAGGACATGGGTGACGTTTCTGTGTCAGGACATTG
>NZ_CAMYPD010000073.1 GCF_947286155.1 uncultured Tessaracoccus sp. | reverse complement strand
CTAGGTGGCAGATTCTGGCCCATGTTTGGGCGCAACACTGCCACCTAAGCTCGCGTCTCGGGATTTCGACTCACTGCGTCTCGGGATTTCGATACGCGGGCTACGCCCGCTACTCAATCACCGAGAAGGGCCGGCAGCGGCTCAACCACCGAGGGGACGGAAACCCGCTACGCGTAGCGGAGTTTGAACTGCGCCGGGGTGAGGCGGCGTCGCAGGGCGATGGCGAGCAGCGAGACGCCCGCGAACAGCAAGGCGACGAGCACCATCGCGAACACCGCTGTGGTCACCGATGCCCCCGCCAGCCAGGAGCGCACCAGCAGCATGCCGCCGTGCAGTGGGGACACCGCGGCCAGCGGGTCAAGCCAACCGGGCACGCTTGAGCTCAGCCCGAGCGCTGTCGTCACCGCGAGCAGCACCAGCGCGATACCGCGCCCGACGTGCCCGAGCCATCCCGCCAGTGCGTGCTGCGTGAACGCGAACACGACGCCCAGCCCCGCGAGCAGCGCCATCAAACCGACCGTGCGCCCGAGGGACATCGACCACCACAGGCCACCCACGGCGCCCAGCACCAGTCCGACGGCGGCGAGGAGCCCCGTCGGTAGCCCAACCGTGCGCAGCCACAGCAGCGCGCTCGGGGCACGCGACGTGACCACGTCACTCGGCACCGGCCGCACGACGATGAACGCGACCAGCGCGGCCAGCCACAGCCCGGCGACGAGGATCAGCGCCGACAGCGGCACTCCCCCGCGCGCCATCAGCGACTGGTCGGGGTCGATGGGGGTTGAGACGACGTCGCCGAGCGCCTTGCGGTCAGACTCGCTGTAGCTCGGAATCTCGCTCTTGCCCTCGGCGAGCTTGTCCGCGAACGTGCCGACGCCGTCGGAGAGCTTGGCGGCCCCGTCGTCGAGTTGATGGATCCCCTCGGCAAGCTCACCGGTTCCCGCGGCGGCCTGGGACACCCCGTCGGTGTACTGCCACACGCCGTCGACGTACTGCAGCAGCCCGCTGCTGAGCTGCTCGACGCCGCCCGGCAACGCGCCAATTTCTGAGGCGAGGCGCTGAATCCCAGTGTTCAGCTTCGTCGCGCCGGCACCCAGTTGCTTACCGTTGGTCACCAGCGGTTGCGCCTCACGTTCCATGGTTTTGGCGCCGTCGCGCAGCTTGCCGAGCCCGGTCTTGAGCTCGCCCATCTGTTGCTCGATCTCGCGCGGCATCACGTCGGCCATCTGGTGGATACCCTTCGCGAGCTCGCGGTTACCGTCGGCGAGCTGCCGTGAGCCGTCCTTCAGCTGCTGCAGGCCAGGTCCGATCTTCTGCGCCTGGCCCAGACCGTCGACGAGCTTCCCCAGCCCGTCCTCGCCCCGCGTTGCCGCGAGCCGCGCGAGCTCAAGATACGTCTTGCCGCTCTCGGCCTCAGTGGAGTGCAGAAACTGCGTCGCCCGCTCAGCGCCGTGCTGGAAACCGCCCCCCATGGCCGCATCAACACCGGCCTCGTAGGCGGCGCGGCGCTCCTCACAGACGGCGGGGTCGGCGTCGGTGCACCGGAACTGCGCCTTAAGCGCCTCGGCCGCCTGCGTGACCTCCTTCGGCGGAGCGACGGCACCGCTGGCGTAGCCCTGCAACTGCCGGTCGAGTTCGACGACGCGCTCACCCAGCCCGGAAACCTGCTGCTTGAGCTGCTTCGCCTGCTGCACCATCTCGTCGGTGACGAGCCCATCGAGCTGCTCGAGCGGCGCGACGGCTTGCTCGATGCCGTCGGCGAGCTCGGTGGCGCCGTCGGCGAGCTGGTCCGACCCGTCGACGAGCTGCTGCAGCTGCGAGAAGTCCATGTCGGCCGATTCGAGTCCGGTTACCACCTGGTCGAGCCCTCCGGAAAGCTGCCCGATGCCACCGACGAGCTGAGCGGTGCCGTCGGTGTACTGCTGCACGCCCGGCAGGAGTTGGTTGGCGCCGTCAGCGAGCTGCTGGACGCCCCCGACGAGCTGCGGCATCTGCCCCGACATCTGCTGCACCCCGTCGGCAATCTGCTTCCCGCCTGCACGCAGCGGCTCGCCATTCTCGTCGAACTTGCGCATGCCGTCGGCCAGCTCCTTCGTGCCGTCAGCGGCCTGGCTCAACCCATCTGAGAGCTGCGACGAGCCAGACTTCAGCTGGGAGGCACCGTCGACAATCTGCTCGAATTGCCCGCCGACTTCGTTGAATCCGACGTAGACCCCATCGAGGTACTGCGAGGTGAGCATCTTGTTCAGCGACTGCGTGGCGATGCGCGCGATCTCCTGCGCGAGGTTGGCGTCCCAGGCGGGTGCGTTGCGCGAGGTGGTCACCTGAATGCGCGCCTTCTGCGCCGCGTCGGGGTCGTTCTTGGCGAACGACATGACGCGCTTCGAGAAGTCGGGCGCGATGGTCACGACGGCGGCGTACTCGCCCGACTTCAGGCCCTCGGCCGCGCTCTGTTCGTCGGCGAGGATCCAGTTGATGTTCTCGCCTTCACGCTCCATGATCTCGGCGCTCAGCTGGCGCCCCATGGGCACGGTCTGGCCATCTACCTCGGTGCCTTCGTCGAGGTTGACGATGCCCGCGGTGACCTTCCGCTCGTCGCCTTTGCCGCTCAACCCGATGAGGCTCCCGACGACGAGCAGCGGCACCAAGAACAGCGCCACCAGCGCCGCCCAGCTCGTTTTCCGGCCCTTCTTGATTCCTTCTGGCCTCATGCCATGCTCCCCTCATGCGTGGATTCGACGACGCGCACCACGTCGTCGGGTGTCACTGCGGTGAGTGCCGCCACGTTGCCCGCGAGGCAGACGACGGCAAAGTTTCGGTCGCTGCGCGCCCGCTCAGCCAGGCGCTGGAGCGCGAGTTGATCGTCGGGCTTACCGACGGTGTCCACGCCGTCGATGAACCACACGCTCCCCTCGTGGATGCGCAGCCCATCGAGGCACGCCGCGACATCTTGCTCATGTGCGAGGTCGACGTAACCCGTCCGACGACGAATCGCGCCCGCTGCTTCGGGCAGCAGCCTGCCCACGATGCGCCCCCTGCCCGACGCCACTTCGAGCCGCCCGGTCAGCGCCAACGCGGCTGCGGCGCGCGCGCCCACCATGCCTGTCATGCCCACCACTTCGCCGGGCCGCACCTGCATCGACAGCGGTGCGACTAGGCCTTCCACTTCGATATCTTCGGCGTGCACCAGTGCATCGGTGCCCGGCCAGTCGGCGAGTTCGAGCTGCTTGGTGAGCACCTCGCCCTCCATGTCGAATTCGGGCAGCATTCTGTCGAGCCATTTCGGCATCCACCAGGCGTGATCGCCGAGCAGGGCGAGCACCGCGGGCACGAGCGTCATGCGGATGAGGAACGCGTCGATGAGCACGCCGACGGCGAGCGCGAACGCGATCTGTTTGATAGCCATCATGCCGGCCGGCACGAAGAACGCGAACACCGCGAACATCACCAGCGCCGCGGCGGTGACCACGCGTCCAGAGGCCACGAACCCGTCGCGAATCGCATCGATGGGCGGTTTGCCGTGGATGTATTCCTCGCGGATGCGCGAGGCGATGAAGATCTCGTAGTCCATCGCGAGCCCGAACAAGATGCCGATCAGCAAGATGGGCAGAAATGAGATGATCGCCTCCGGTTTCTCGAGGTTGATGAGCGCTTTGAACCAGCCCTCGTTGAAGACGAGCTGCGTGATGCCGAACGACGCGCCCACACTCAGCAGGAACCCCGCGGCCGTCTTGAGCGGCACCCACACCGAGCGGAACACCGCACACAGCAGTACCAGCGTGAGCCCCACCACCATGATGACGAACGGCCCGACGGCCTTGCCGAGCTTGGTCGTCACGTCGAGCTGCACCGCGGTGAAGCCGGTGACGTTTGCGTCGAGATTGCGGGACTCCTGCCATGAGTCCGTGAGTTCGCGCAGCCGTTCGACGGTGTGCACGGTCTCGGGGTCGTCGGTGGCGGTCGTCGGGTAGAGCTGGATCATGCCGGTGTCCGCGTTCTGGTTCGGCACGGCGAGCCCGATTTGGTCGACGCCCTCCACGCTGTCGATCTCGTCGGAGAGCTCGTCGAGCAGGCCGAGGGGGTCCGTCGAGCCGATGATGCCGACGGTGACCACCAGCGGCGCGTTGTAGCCGGGGCCGAAGTGCTCGGCGATGGCGTCGTAGGCGACGCGGGCCTGCCTGGTTTCCGGGCTTTGGCCGGCGTTCGGCAGCGACAGCGTCAGATTCATCGCCGGCAGCGAGCACGCGCCGAGCAGGGTCACCACCGCCACGATGGTGGCGATGGGATGCGACGTGCTCACCCCCACCCACCAGTGGAAGATGCCGCGCCGCCCAGCTGGCGCCTGCTCGGATTCGTCGCGCCTGCGGGGGGACTGTTTGGGCCGCATTCGCTCACCGAGGAAGCCCCCGAACGCGGGCAGCAGCGTGAGCGCGATCAGCACGGCGAAGGCCACCGCGATCGATGCGAAGACGCCCATCACCGTGATGAACGGCAGTCCGGCGACCGCGAGCCCCGTGAGTGCGATGGCGTTCGTCACGCCGGCGAACACGACGGCGGTGCCCGCCGTGCCGATGGCGCGGGCCATCGATTCCTCGGCGTCCATGCCGTCGCGGAGCTGGTCGCGGTGCCTGGAGAAGATGAACAGCGCGTAGTCGATGCCCACCGCGACGCCCAGCATGATGGCGAGCATGGGCGTCACGGAGTTGACGCTGATGACACTCGTCGCGCCGAACATCACGAACATGGCGATACCAACGCCGAGCAGCGCGGTGAAGATGGGGATGATCGCAGTGATTACCGAGCCGAGCATCACCCACAAGACGATGAACGAGAGCACGACGCCCAGCACCTCAGTGATGGAAATCTCGGGCAGCTCCATCTGGAACGCGGGCCCGCCCATGGTGACCCTCGTGCCTTCGGGGAGCTGCCGCTCGATGTCGTGGGCGGCTTCCACGATCGGGTCGAGGGTGTCGAGCGTGGGCACCTCCGTGACGCTCAGCGAGAGGTTCGCCAGCGCCGCGCGGTCGTCGTCGGAAATCTGGCCCTGCGAATACTTGAACCACGGCGACTGCACCGAATCGACGAGTTCCAGCTCCTCGAATTCCTTCAGCAGCGGCTCGATCTCATCCTTCAGCTCACCGACGTGCTCCCCCTCGGGCACGACGATAACCGCCGTGGCGGAGAGGGCCGCTCCCGTCGGGAACGTCATGTGGAGGCGGTCGAGCGCCTCCTGCGACGGCGAACCGGGGATGTCGAAACCGTCGTCGAACTGGCTGCGCACGCTGAGCCCTACCCCGCCCATCACGAGCGCGACGAGCAACCACAACAGCAACACGCGAACGCCGTGGTTGTAGCACCAACGGCCCAGTGCGTAGAGCGCAGCCGACATCTTCACCCCAACTTGGATACAGTACTGAATCGAGCCCCAGCATACACTCGTGTATCCAATGGGCTACGTTGTGTGTCGGAGGAAGCCATGACAGAGACGACGCCCAGACGTGAGGCCACGCGAGGCCGACTGATCCAGGCTGCGATCCACGAGTTCGCGGAGCGCGGCATCGACGCGACGAGCGTTGAGCAGCTGTGCGAGCGGGCCGGTTTCAGCCGAGGCGCGTTCTACTCCAACTTTCAGACAAAAGACGACCTGTGCATCGCGATCCTCGAAAGCTACGCCGAGCAGACCCTTCGCGAACTGGACGCGATCTTTCAGCCGCCGCCTGACGCGGGCATCGACTGGGCCGTGAACGAGGCGATCCCCGCGTTCTTCCGGGCGCTCGGCCCCACCGCGGACTTCCGGCGCACCATGCTCGAAATCCACCTCCGAGCGACCCGCTCCGACGAACTCGGCCAACGGCTGCGCGAGCATGAAGCACAAACCCACCCCGTGATGGCGGCGTTCCTCACCAAGGCCGTGGCGCACGTCGGGCGGCGCTTCAGCATGCCCACCGATCGGGTGGTGCGCGCCTTGTCAGCGGTGTTTTTCGAACCCGGCATGGACAATGACGTCGACTCAGAATTCCTGGGGAGTTTGCTGGTGGCACTCACCGAACCGGCTGCGTAGTCTCGTCGCTGGGGCGAGTTACTTCGTCGGCCTGGGCGCCGGCTTCTCGCTCTTGGTGGGCGCGGGTTCCGTCGGCTTCTCGCTCTCCGACGGTGATTCGTTCGGCTTCGAGGGGGACGGCGACGGTGACGGGCTCGGCGACGCGCTCGGCTTCGGCGACGGCGTATCAGACGGTTTCAGATCCGATGGCTTCGGGCTCGACGGCTCGGGCGACGACGGTTTCGGCTCGGAAGGGTGTGGACTGGTGGGGTTCGCCGTCGGGCTTCCCGATGTGCTCGGAGCAGCCGAGGGCGACGTCGGCACACTCGGTGAGAGCGACGGTGATGCGCCCGGCGAAGGCGACACCGACGGCGAAGGCGAGGGCGACGGGGAAGGGGACGGCGACGGGCTTGGCGAAGGCGCGGCATAGTCGGGCATGTCCTGCGCAAATACCACGGCCCCATCCTTCGACAGCCACGAGGCGGGGTCGGTGAAATGGCCGTTCGCCTTCACCTCGAAGTGGAGGTGGCATCCCGTCGAGTAGCCCGTGTTGCCGACGCGGCCAATGCCCTGGTGTCGCTTCACCTGGTCGCCGACGCGCACACCGGCCGACGACAGATGGGCATAGTTGGTGACCACGTCGTAGCCGTTGATCTGGCCATGACGGATGCTCACCATGTAGCCATTTCCGCCGGCCCAGCCGACGAACGATACGACGCCGTCGGCTGCGGCGCCGACAGGTGTGCCGCAGGGTGCGGCGAAGTCGAGGCCCGTGTGCAGTTTGTAGATGTGCAGGACGGGGTGCATGCGCATGCCGAAGGGCGACGTGCGTCGCCCGTTCACCGGCGTCGCGAGGGTGCCGTTGCCCTGGGTGTTGACGTATCCGAGCTTGTCGGAGCCCGCTGGCTTGCCTCGCTCGGGGCGCGGCAAGAACCAGTCTTCTTCGTACGTGTGCACCGGGAAGATGGGGGCACTCGGCCTCGGCACGCTCGTCGTGCTGGGAGTCTGCGCAACCGGTGGTGGGGCCATGGGCGTCGGCACGCTCGTCGTCGTGGGAGCTTCCTCGACCGACGGAGGGTCACTAGGCTCCACCACGTCGAGCGGTTCTGGAGTCACGCTCACGTTGGGCACGGCCTCAACGGGGGTAGGGCTTTGCATCGTCGCCACGGAGATCCCTGCGACGACTGTCCCCACCGCGATCATCGCAGACAAGCCCTGTTTGAGACGCACGAGTCCAATACAATCACGTTCTAGGGGTCAAATCACTCTCTAGCGCAATTCAGGTAGCATCGAATCTCGTGCCATCACTCTCGCAAGCCCAAACCAACGCGATGCAGCACCTGCTGCGCATCGCGCCCGTCATCGACGAACTGGGCACCCTGTTTCGCGACGCCGGCCACGAGCTCTACCTCGTCGGCGGCTCGGTCCGCGACGCCTTGATGGGGCATCTCGGCCACGACCTCGATTTCACCACCTCCGCCCGCCCCGACGACACCCACGCCCTGTTGAAGCGCTTCACGCCGACGACGTGGGACGTCGGGAAAGACTTCGGCACCATCGGCGCCATGGCCAAGGCGGAAGGCAGCGATTGGCAGATCGAGGTCACCACGTTCCGCGCCGACGCCTACGAGGAGCACACACGCAAACCCATCGTCGCGTTCGGTGACTCCATCGACGGCGACCTCATCCGTCGCGACTTCACCGTGAACGCGATGGCGATCGACATCGCCACCCGCAAGTTCGTCGACCCGTACGGTGGCCTGCAAGACCTCGCCGCAGGCATCCTCCGCACGCCCACGGAGCCCGAGATCTCCTTCTCCGACGATCCACTGCGCATGAT
>NZ_CAMYPD010000072.1 GCF_947286155.1 uncultured Tessaracoccus sp. | reverse complement strand
GATCATAGAGATGGTGGCGTTCAATCTTGCCGGGGAGTTTCTCGACCAGGAGTTGGCCTTGAGCGTCGTAGGCGGCAGCAGCGGTCCATGACCGGGAGTCCTTGTGGACGGTCGTCTTGGTCAGCAGCCCGCGATGCTCCATCTGCCCGTTGGCGTCGGTGCCGTCGTAGGTGAACGTGGTCTCGGTCTGGGGGGTCACGACCTTGGTGATGTCACCGAGATGGTTGTAGGTCGTCGTAGTCGTACCACTGCCCGAGGCAGTGTAGGTGAGTTGTCTGCCCCAGGAATCGTAGGTCATCGTCGTCGATCCCGCCGTTGACTGGGTGCCGGTGATGAGTCCGGTGGTGTCGTCGTAGGTGGTCGTCACCGCCGGGATCGGGGTCGAGTCTGGCAGTCCGGTGACGGTGGTCGAGACGGTCGCGGGCCGTATCTTCGCATCGAAGATGGTGGTCGTGGTCCGTGTCACCGCTGCGGAGATGTCCTGTTGGGTGGCGGCTGCACCGTGCCATTGGTAGTCGCGGTGGTAGGTCACCGGCAATGGCGCCCCGTCTGGCTGCGAGGCGGGGCCTTCGCTGCACACATACCCTGCCCAGGCTGGCTGCCCGCCGCAGGACGAATCAATTGGATTGGTGCCCGAGCTCCAGTAGACGGTGCGGCGAGTGCCAGGATCGGTCGAGCCCGCCCCGGGTTGGCGCTGTTCGATCACTCGCCCTTGGGCGTCGTAGCGGGTCTCACGCCGGATATCTGCACTGTCCGGTACCCCATTGCTGTTCATATCGAGCGTAACCGAGGTCGCTGTTCTTAGATCCCAGCCAGACTTTGAGTCCGAGGCCTCCAGCTTGTCATAACCCGTAAAGGTTGTGGTGAGCGTCTCCACCACTGTCCCGTCGGGACGCTCAGCAGTCACCTGGATCTTGGTCGGCAACGACAGCCCAGGGCGGGGGGCGCCTTCGTCGTAGGTGGTGGCGACATGCTTGCGCAGCATCTCTGCCACGTCTGAGCCCTTGGTACGGATCACCGCCGTAGGCGTATACACATGTTCCACACGCGTCCGAGCGGGCACCAACACCATTCCGTCAGCGCCAGCGATGGCGGTTTGATTGAACACAGTGGTTGTGGCTGCCGCACTGATGTCGGTGATATCGCCGGAGCGGATCGCAGCGGTGGCGCGTGCATCCCACGAGCTCGTCACGTTGTCCGACTCGTCGTAGACGTTCGCGGTCAACTGCCACGCTCCACCGCCGAAGGATCCCTCGTGAATCGTGTAGCCCATATCATCGGTCAGCCACACATCCGCACGCTGCCATGCCTCCTCTGTCGGGGCACCATCGATGACCTGATCAGGGCCGAACACCGCGAATACCTTCGTAGCTCGTCGGGGAAGCCCATAGGCATCGAACTGGGTGAGGTCGAGGCCAGGCACCGCGTCGAGAGGCTGATCGGCCACGACCGCTGCCAGTTGCGCAGTACCGCCACCAGCGCTCGCAGGGACCGGGCGCGTCACCTTGACCAGCTTGCCGGCACTGTAGTGATAGGACACGGTCGCCAACCCTGGATCCGTAACCGACGCTAGCCGCTGGCTCGCGCCGTCCCAGGTGTATGTCGTCGTCAAACCAGTGACCATATCTGTCTGGGCAACTAGCTTCCCAGACGAGTCATAGCGATACCGCGACAATTCCTTGACATCCGTACCCGCCTGCGCAGTGATGCTCTTCAGACGGCCCTGGTAGTCACCATTACCGGTAGCCGTCGCGTAGGACAACCGCAGTATGCGACACCCATCCACCGGCTTTCCTGGAACACACTCCGTCGTCACACCGTCCGGTTTCGGGGCAATGATGTCAGTAACTCGGCCTTGACCGTCGTAGCGATACGAGGTCGTCTCACCCGTGGCTGAATCCCACACCGAATCCGTGATGAACTTCGCTTCCCCAGTCGTTGTGGGGGCAGTGCGGGTTGTGAACCTAGTGTGAACGCCGTCCTCGTCAATGACCGTGACTTTCGTCGCCGCACCATTGCCGGAGACCTGTACGCGCAATTCGCTGGCTTCTGCTTCAGCGCCGATCGGAGCGTACTCTCCCACGGCCAGAGTTGCCCCTGTGCGTACAGAGCCATCATTGGGCGCACCGAACGGCAGCACCTGTCCGTCCGCGCTGGCCAACACCAACGTGCCATCAAACAACGTATTGTCGATCAGCTCCATCTCGGACACACCTGTTGGGCCGCCACCTAGTGACGCAACCCAACCTGGCCCGAACACTCCTTGTGCCGGAGACATCTCGCCGGCGAACGTCGAATGTGTCCGAGACACCGACAACTCACCCGTCGGTGTTGACAGCTCTCCATCTGTGGTGCTGACTTGCAGCTCGCCAGTCCACAGGGCCACCTGGCCGCCAGCCACGTCATCGACCGGGAACCCTGCACCAAACGCATGCGGCACACGAACGATCTCCCGCGACGACGTCACCAGCGTGGATAGCCCATACGTGAACTTCACACGCGTCTCCAACACCACGCTCGCGCGCTTACTCAACTCCGGATGGGCCTCAAGAATCTGTGATGTGTCCAGCAGGCCAGACACCATCGTCTTGGCCGGATCCGCCGTCACCTTCGCCGACGAGTCATACCAAATTGTGCTTCCCTTCACCCGCCACTGGATCGCGCCCTGCACCTGCAACCCACTCTGCGCCGGGGCGCCCACACCCTCGACCTTCACCCCACCGTGCGTCGTCACCGCTGCCGTTGGGGTTACCAGCGACGGCGCTCCATACCCAAAACTGTACGTCGATATCGCAGATTTCTTCCCAGTCGGCGACGTCACATACGCCTCAATCTGATGCCCACCGGGAACACCGCCGACCCGCACATCCGCGGCCTTGGCGTCAGCCGAAATCTGATTGAATGTTTTCTCCTGCCACGCCCCGCCGTTGACTCGCCACGTCACCTTCGTCGGTGACGATGACCACGACGTATGTCGGGCAGTGAGGGTGCACGTCTCTGCCGAGCGTACGCGCTCGGCCCATGTCTTGTTCGCCGAGGCCGGGCACGCGATCTTCGGGGCATATGGCGCAATGAACGCCGGGCGAACTTCCTTCCCAGGTCCCCACCCTGACCAGACGCGACCGTCAAAACTTCGGGCCCTGATCCACGTATTCTTGTTATCCGGAATGGCTACCCGCGATGTGCACGACGCAGTACCACCCGATGCCACTGCCCCAGCCTCGCACAGAACCACCGGCTGATCTGTCGCAGTATAGAAGTACGCGAACTGCACCTTCACCGAGTCTTTGTCCGGATCCGAGACCGGCACTCTCAACCGCGGTTTCGGATTCCCCAAAAACAACTTCGTCGACCCATCGGCAACCTTGGCGGAAACCAGCCCATCGACTACCGGGACCCCCGGAGTGTTTGGTGCGCGGTTATACACGACTGTCAAGAGCGGTTTGTGCACACCCTCCGACGAGTGGAAACGCTTCCATCCCCAAGAGCGGTCTTCTGTATCGGCACGCAACATCATGCCTACTTGCGATTGAGTAGTTTTTGACCAAGCTTTTGCTTGAGCCGTCATATCGAGCACAACCCGCCCCGCAGGACATGAAGATGAGTACCCCTTAGCTGCGGCCACCCATGCGCGTCGAGCCCCAATCGAAGGTTGTGTCGTCCAACGAGTCGCAGTCGTCGCTAACCCGGAGTCATACGACGAAAACGCGCTCGAGGAACAACTCCACGACCAAGACTCATACAGTGACAAGTTCGCACTCACGACATCGCGACCCTTAAATAGCCCAGCACTAAAGTTCAGGAAACTCCGAGCCACTTGGCCCTGACCGTTATTACCTACTTTCAGTTCTGCCGACCGCGACTGATCCGTGGTAAACCCCTGCTGTACAAACGTGTCGAAGACAGGCCCACCAGTAGCCACGGCATAGGTTGGATCGATCGAGATGGGAAACTCCCGCGCAGGATCCAGCAGCCACTGCGTATCCGCCCGAACTTCAACGGCTTGGCTGGATGCTGCGCGTCGCGCTTGGGGTCTCATGTTATCTATTCCAAATCCAACACGCCGTTCGGCACCCTTTTCGCCCGGAATCGCTGCATGCGAATCCCACATCGAAGGTGGCGCGAATCTCCCGATGGGCTTCCCATTCTGCGAAAGCTTGACTCCACCATCGCGCTCGGCAGCCACGGAGCCTCGAGAACGCACCACGAATGGAAGCTCTAGTCCATCCGAACCCCCAAAACGAGTCACCAACCGTCTTGCAGCCGCAGCGTTTTTCACAACCCACAACAGCTCAAACCCACCCGACCGGACATCAACTGACACATCCACACCCGGAAACACATCGGGATAGCGCGCCGTGGAGCCTTCCAGCAAGGGCTTCGGAAGCGCCTGCCCTTGCAATGTCACCGCAACTTCGTCAGCACTCCCAGCATCAAACACCACCAAGTCAGACGTTGATGGGCCACCCGATAACACCACGTCAACAGGCATGGCTCCCGGAACAACTACCGACCCGGAAACCTTCAGCGACGTGTCAATATCTCGCCATCCATCAGCCGCATCGGCATCTCTAAACCGCACAGGGGCAGCAGAGACTTCTTCCTCAACGGCACCATCAGGACGCGCAAAAACCCGCGACGACTCAGTCCGTTCAGACAGCACCTCCACCCGCGCCCCTTGCGCCCGAGCAGTCACTACTGCTGAAACCCAATCAGGTCGCACCAGAGGAACGGCCGAAGTGGCTGATCCCCGCACATCTCCATCATCAGTCGGAGCAGCCCACGCCGGGCCGACTACTCCAACGCCCACCGTCAACGAAATGGCTATCAGCAGCACCAATGCACGCTTCATAATCACCACAAACCTCGCTCAACTTTGAGACCCAACAAGGCCTGCGGCGACTCACGCATCCGCCCGCATTAACGGAATTTTGACATCAAGCGCTGCAACTACGCAAGATCCGATTTGTTACTTCACAGAGATCTACGCAAGCTTGCAGCATGTAGAACCATAGCCAAGCAGGCAGCTCGCCAACATAGTCACAATCGTTGCCGCTGCAGGCGCTCGGTGAGTGTGTCGTATGGGTTGGATGTTGCTGGGCGTCGCACGGTGCAGACCACGCGCCGCACGTTGGAAACGACTGTCACTGAGTCGGTGACGAATCACTATGTGGATGATTCGGATAATCCTGGGTGGGTGACCACCGTCACCGCAGACCGGGCGTCGACGACGGCGTACGCGGACCTGACCAGTGGCGGGTTGTCGTTGTCGATCACGACCACCGGTGATATCACGACCGGGGAACTGGCGCTCGCGAATCCGCGCGGGGATGTGTCCGCCACCATCACCCTCCCAGCGGATGGGGAGATGGTGCAGGGGCTTGATCGGTGGACCCGCTACACCGAATACGGCACACCAGTTGTCGCACCCTTCACAGGTGCGGGTGGTGTTGCAGCCAACGGCTACGGGTGGCTGGGTGCGAAACAGCGCACCACCACACAGATCGGAATCCTCCTCATGGGGGCACGTCTTTATAACCCGGTCACTGGTTTGTTCACCAGCCTCGACCCCATCTACGGCGGCAACGACACCCCGTATGCCTACCCCAACGACCCCATCAACAAACAAGACACCACCGGCCAAGCATGGTGGCGAGTGGGATTGGTTGCCGCTAGTTTTATTCCTGGCCCTATCGGGTGGGTAGCAAGTGGTGCTCTTGCTGTCGATGCGGTACGCAGGGGACGCTACGCAGAAGCAGCGCTTTCCCTTCTAGGACCGGCAGGAAGAGGACTCAAATATGCCGCGCGTGTCACGCAAATAGCCCGATCCACCAAGAGTTGGCGCGCAGCCAAAGGAGCGATCAAGCACGTGGTCAAGAACGGTAACAACACCCTCAGAATGAACCGGACCCGCGTGTCACTCGGCCCCCAACACAAACACTGGAAGAAACTCCCTAAGTGGCGCCGTCGAGTTGATCGTCTCCATGTGCATGCCGAACGCAGAAAACTCATCGTTGAGTGGAACAGAAAAGGCGAGGCTCAGTTGCTTATCAAACGAAAAAGGGGAGTAAATGGCCGCCGCCATTGAGATAATTAGACAGAAGCTATCGCTCATGGATATCAAGGTCGAGCGAGACGCCGATAGTACTGGATATCCCATGCTTCTTGCCTTCAAGAACGGTAGGATATGCGAGATTGCCAGCTATGACATAAGCGGCGATGGAGATGATGACGATGTCGGATACGAGATCTATCTCTCTAACGGATTTTCAAAGGATATGATTGGCTGGGACGAGGAAGATGTCGTCACAAAGGGCGTCTGCATTATACGATCCTTCATTCAAGATGATTTTTTTCTAAACTCGCGCCACCTTCTTAGTTACATTCAAGGTTTTCCCGGAAAATCTTTTAATTATTCCTGCGAAGAAGCAACCTCTTGGCCGGTGAAGTCTTGGCCCTACTGGTTTCCGGAGGGTCCCCCCGGTGGCCTTTTTCACCGGCGTTTCCCAGCAGGGGCCTCGATGAAGCGGACTGGAACCGATTGGGTTGCCACCATGCCTTTAGCGCCTTCTGATTGGTTAAATTTACCACATACCGAGTTCTCAATCACCAAGCCTTGGGATATGGAATCTGGGACATTCTCATTAGCACAGAGTTCCATGGAAATAACGTTTCGATTAGGTAGAGACTGGTTAGAATCCCGACTACCTTCAGGGATGCGCTGTGTTGCCTTCTCTTCCAGAAATGATCAGCTTCCTCCCATCGCGGCGGCTAGCCAGATCATGCGTCAGGCCGGGGCTACTGACGGACGGATGCTGCCGAAGTGGCGCTGCTCAACCGGTAAACTCACCGACGACTACGTCATTGTCTTGCAGCACCCTAACAAAGCAGGAGAGACAGGATCTTGTGAGGCTTGATTCATCCAGGATTGTAACGATCATTCAAAAGAGGATACTCCTCTCCCCGGGGTCATCCACAACTCTCGACTGAATACACCTAGCGCGACTCACGCATCTGCCCATATTGGGAAGATAATCCGGAATTAGCCAAGCGCACAAGATGTTACGTTGGCTGAATTCTCTGGAGCGCAGAGCACCTTGGTTTCGCTCTGATTCGCTAATCCGATAGCCGGGTTTGAAGAGAAATATGTGATTACGTTTGATGCTGTGCTGCGCAGCTTCGCGACGGGCGATGAGCACGGCTGCTGCTGATCGAACTTCTACCTCTCAGCTGCGATGGCCTACGCTGACACCATGCCCCTCGCTCTGGAAGCCCACGATCTGCGGCTCTCGTTTGGCACAAAGCCCGCCTTGGATGGCCTGAGCCTCACAGCGTCTCCGGGCACAGTCACCGCACTGCTCGGCCCCAACGGTGCAGGCAAGACCACGTTCATCCGCTGCTGCACCGCGCTCCTCACACCCGACGAGGGTTCGTTGAAGATCTTCGGCCACGCGCCAGGTTCTGCCGATGCGCGCGCACGCGTCGGGTTGATGCCACAGGCCACTGGCGCGTGGGCGGCGGTGACCCCGTCGAAACTGTTGCGCTACCTCGCCAGCCTGTACGCGCACCCGCAGCCGGTCGATGAGCTCATGCAGGTCCTGCACATCGACGAGTTCGCCACCACCGCGTATCGCAGACTCTCCGGCGGGCAGCAGCAGGCCGTGAACCTGGCTGGGGCACTCGTCGGACGACCCTCGCTGGTGTTCCTCGACGAGCCCACGTCGGGGCTGGACCCTCGAGCTCGCCATCAGACGTGGCAGCTCATCCGTTCAGTGCGCGACGCCGGCGTCGCCGTCGTGCTCACCACCCACAACATGGCGGAGGCCGAGGAGCTCTCCGATACCGTCACCATCATGCACCGTGGGCGCGCTCGGGCGAGCGGCACCGTCGCACAGCTCGATGCCAAGTACGGAACCCTCGAGAACGCATTTCTGCAGTGCACAGAGGAGGACGCATGAACCTCGACTTCACTCCCGCCCCCGCTGCAGCACCTCGCAGGGCGCAGGTGTGGCAGCACGCCAAGATGGAAGCCGGGCTCATCCTGAGCAACGGCGAGCAACTCATCCTCGCCATCGTATTTCCCGTAACC
>NZ_CAMYPD010000071.1 GCF_947286155.1 uncultured Tessaracoccus sp. | reverse complement strand
ATGACCGCGGGCTCCTGGATCTACATCGCCACGCAGGGCATCCTCCAGGGCACCTTCGAGACCTTCGCTGCCGTCGCGAAGAAGCGCTTCGACGGGTCGCTCGCCGGCACGATCACCCTCACCGCCGGCTGCGGCGGCATGGGCGGCGCCCAGCCGCTGGCCGTGACGCTGAACGGCGGCGTGGTGATCATCGTCGAGGTGGACCGCTCGAGGCTCGAGCGGCGCCAAGCCAAGCGCTACTTGGATGAGATTGCCGACGACCTCGACGACGCCGTCGCGCGCGCCAACCGGGCCGCGAAGGAGAAGCGGGCGCTGTCGGTGGGTGTGGTCGGTAACGCGGCGACGGTGTTCCCCGAGCTGCTGCGGCGTCAGCAGGCAGGCGAGCTGCGGATCGACGTCGTGACCGACCAGACATCGGCGCACGACCCGCTGAGTTACCTGCCCGAGGGCATCACCGTCGAGCAGTGGCACGACGAGGCGAAGCGCGACCCGGAGGACTTCACCGCGAAGGCCCGCGCGTCGATGGCTGCGCACGTGCAGGCCATGGTGGAGTTCCAGGACGCGGGCGCCGAGGTGTTCGACTACGGCAACTCGATCCGGGACGAGGCGCGCAAGCACGGTTACGAGCGTGCGTTTGAGTTCCCGGGGTTCGTGCCGGCGTACATTCGCCCGCTGTTTTGCGAGGGGCTCGGCCCCTTCCGCTGGGCGGCGCTGTCGGGTGATCCGGAGGACATCCGCGTCACCGACCAGGCGCTGAAGGAGCTCTTCCCCGAGAACGAGCACCTGCACCGCTGGCTCGATGCGGCCGAGGAATTCGTCGAGTTCGAGGGGCTGCCCGCGCGCATTTGCTGGCTTGGCTACGGCGAACGCCACAAGGCCGGTCTGCTGTTCAACCGCCTCGTCGCCGAGGGCAAGGTGTCCGCCCCTATCGTGATTGGCCGCGATCACCTCGACTCCGGTTCCGTCGCATCCCCCTACCGCGAGACCGAGGGCATGCTCGATGGCACGGACGCCGTCGCCGACTGGCCGCTGCTCAACGCCATGACCGCGGTGTCGTCGGGCGCCACCTGGGTGTCTATACACCACGGTGGCGGTGTTGGCATCGGGCGGTCGATCCACGCGGGCCAGGTGGGCCTGGCCGACGGCACCGAGCTCGCCGCTGCGAAGCTCGAGGCGCTGCTTACCAACGACCCCGCGATGGGCGTATTCCGCCACGTCGACGCGGGCTACCGCCGCGCCGCCGACGTGGCCGCCGAGCGCGGCGTCCGCATCCCGCTCGAACCGACGATCCGCGACTAAGTAACCCAATATTCACACGCGATTGCGAGAAATGGCCACAACGGCTCATTTCAGCAATCGCGTGTGGATATTGGGTTAGGAAGGCAATTGCATGAGCACTCTCATCACCGGCATTTCCGAGCTCTGGACGGGCCAGGGCAGCCCGATCCACGACGCCGCCCTCGTCATCGACGGCGACACCGTCGCCTGGACGGGCTCCGCAGCCTCCGTGCCTGAGGCCGACGAGCGCGTCGACGTCGGCGGGCGGGCCGTGCTGCCCGGCTGGGTCGATTCGCACACCCACCTCGTCTTCGACGGCGACCGCTCCGCCGAGTTCGAGGCGCGCATGGCCGGGCGCGGCTACGCGGCGGGCGGCATCGCCGTCACCACCGACGCCACCCGCGCCGCCTCTGACGAGCGCCTCCGCCAGCTCGTCGGGCAGCGCGTCCGCGAGGCGCAGCGAGGCGGCACCACCTGCCTCGAAACCAAGACTGGCTACGGGCTCACCGTCGATGACGAGGCTCGCGCAGCCCGCATCGCGCGGGAATTCGTCGACGAGGTCACCTTCCTCGGGGCCCACCTCGTCCCCGACGGCACGACCCCCGACGAGTACGTCGCGCTAGTCACCGGCGAGATGCTGGATGCCGTGCGCCCGCACGTCGCCTGGATGGACGTCTTCTGCGAGAAGGGCGCGTTTGACATCGAGCAGTCGCGTCGCGTGCTCGAAGCCGGGCGGGCAGCGGGACTCGGGCTGCGCGTGCACGGTAACCAGCTGGGGGAGTCCGGCGGCGTGCAACTCGCCGTCGAGCTCGGCGCGGCCAGCGTCGACCACGTCAACTTCCTCTCCGATGACGACGTGGAAGCGCTCGCCGCGAGTGACACCGTCGCGACGGCATTGCCCGCCTGCGACCTCTCCACCCGCATGCCCTTCGCCCCAGTTCGGCGCTTGCTCGACGCCGGCGCCATCGTCGCCATCGCATCCAACTGCAACCCCGGCACCAGCTACACCTCGAGCATGAACTTCTGCGTCGGCACCGCCGTGCTGCAGCAGCATCTCACCCTCGACGAGGCCATCCGCGCAGCCACGGTCGGCGGCGCGAAGGCACTGCGCCGATCCGACGTCGGGCAGCTCACCCCGGGCTTCCGCGCCGACATCCACGTCCTCGACGCGCCCGCCGCCATCCATCTCGCGTACCGCCCCGGTATGCCCCTCACCCACCAGGTGTGGCGCGCCGGCAAGCAGATCGTTCTCCCCAACTCGTAAGGACTTCCATGACCGTCACCTTGTCCACCAGCCCCGTCTCTCTCGACGACGTCATCGCCGTCGCGCGGCACGACGCCCCCGTCGAACTCTCCGACGATGCCCGTGCGCGCGTCGCGAAGGTCCGCGCCGGCGTCGACGAACTCGCGCAGGGCGACACCCCCGTCTACGGGCTGTCGACGGGCTTCGGCGCCCTCGCCGACACCGCGATCCCACAGCCGATGCGCGCACAACTGCAGCGCTCTCTCATCCGCAGCCACGCCGCGGGTACCGGCCCGGAGGTCGAACGCGAGGTGATTCGCGCGCTCATGTTCCTGCGCATCCGCACGCTCGCGAGCGGCCACACGGGTGTGCGCGCGGAGGTCGTCGATGCGTATCTCGGCCTGCTCAACGCCGGCATCACGCCCATCGTGCATGAGTACGGCTCGCTCGGTTGCTCGGGTGACCTCGCACCGCTCGCGCACTGCGCGCTGGTGCTCATGGGGGAGGGGCGTGCTCGCGACGCGCACGGCGTCGAGCGTCCGGTGCCGGAGCTGCTCAGCGAGGCAGGTTTGCACCCCGTCGAGCTCGCCGAGAAGGAGGGCCTGGCGCTCATCAACGGCACCGACGGCATGCTCGGCCAGCTCATCATGGCGCTCGCCGACCTGCGTGAACTCGCGAAGGCCGCCGACCTCACTTGCTCGCTGTCGGTGCAGGCCATCCGTGGCCGCGACACCGTCTTCGCGCCCGAGCTGCACATGCCGCTGCGCCCGCACCCCGGCCAGGCCGCGTCGGCTGCCAACATCTGGCGCCTCCTCGAGGGCTCTCCCATCATCGCCGACGTGGCCCGCGAAGCCTCCCGTGTGCAAGACGCCTACTCGCTGCGGTGTGCCCCGCAGGTGGCCGGTGGGTTCCGCGACACCCTGGACCACGCCCAGCTCGTGGCGGAGCGCGAGCTGGCCTCCGCCATCGACAACCCCGTGATTCTCGACGACGGCACCATCACCAGCAACGGGAACTTCCACGGTGCGCCGGTGGCGTACGTGCTGGACTTCCTCGCCGTCGTGGCTGCGGACCTCGCGAGCATCGCGGAGCGCCGCACCGACCGGCTGCTCGACAAGCACCGCTCCAACGGGCTGCCGCCGTTCCTCGCCGACGACCCGGGCGTCGACTCCGGCCTGATGATCGCCCAGTACACCCAGGCTGGGCTCGTCGCGGAGATGAAGCGCCTCGCGGTGCCGGCGTCGGCGGATTCGATTCCGAGCTCGGCCATGCAGGAAGATCATGTCTCGCTCGGCTGGCACGCGGCCCGAAAGCTGCGCCAGAGCGTCGATGCGCTGCGCCGAGTACTGGCGATTGAGCTCGTCGCCGCCGCACGCGGCATCGAGCTCCGGGCGCCGCTCGCCCCGTCGGAACCGGCGCAGCGAGTGATCGCGGTGCTGCGCGAGCATGTGGGCGGGCCTGGCCCGGATCGCTTCCTCGCGCCCGACATCGAGGCCGCCGTCCAGCTCCTCGCGAGCGGCGAAGTGCTCGCCGCGGCCGGCCCGCTGGAGTAGGCACCGTCGAAAAAACTTCAAAATCCGTACGCAGATGAGCACATACCCCCGAAATCGAGGGGTTAGGTGAATCTGCGTACGGATTTTGAAGTTTGGGCAGCGGATACCCCGTCGGCGATGGAGCCGAGAGGCGGGTTACCGGTGCGCTTCCAGCGGGCGTCCGTGGTCGTCGAGCAGTTCGACGGAGCCCTCCGGGTGCTGCAGCAAGAACACGATGGCGCCCGCGAGTCCGCCCCAGACGATGACGATCGCGGCCACCATCATCACGATTGCTGTGATGCTCATCGGGTGACCTCCTCGGTGGTCTCAGGTGCTGCACGCCGGGCCGGGGGCTCGAGCGGCAGTGATTCGTTGTCGATGATCGGGTTGGCGCGAGCCTCTTCGACGCGGCTGGCGTCGACGAGGCGGTCGAGGATGGGCGGCGGGATGAGGTCTCCGTCGGAATCCACCTTCTGCGCGTTCGACTTCGCAGGCCACGGCAGCAGACTCAGTATGATCGCGACGACGATCAGGCCGAGCGCCATACCCCAACCGAAGGTGTTCACGAAGCCGCGCGGCATGCCGCCGTAGCCCTCGGCGAGCACTTTCTGCAGTTCGCCGATCAAGATGTAGCCCAGCACGACGGGGGCGATGCCGCCCACGAGGAGCTGCCAGACGCGGCCCACCTTGAAGGAGCTCGACCGGTTGAGGTGGTTGCGCAGCGTCGGCAGCGCAGCAAAGCCTGCGGTGAGCGTGACGGTGCTGACGAGGGCTGCTGCGACGATGCCGAAGTTGTTCACGAACGCGTCCATCACATCCAGCAGGTTGAGGCCGGTGGTGGTGGGGAACAGCAACAGCGACAACAACGCCATGGGGATTCCGACGATCAACACGCCGGGGACACGGGCGAGACCGAACTTGTCCTGGATGGCGGCGATGATCACCTCGAGAATAGAGATAAGCGAAGTGAACGCGGCGAACGTCAGCGACCCGAAGAACAGGATGCCGATGACGGCGCCGAGTCCGCCGGCCTGGCTGATGATCGTCGGGAACGCGATGAAGGCCAAGCCAATGCCGGAGCCGGCCACCTCGTCGACGGGCAGATTTGCTTGCTGGGCCATGAAACCGAGGGCGGCGAACACGCCGATGCCCGCGAGGAGCTCGAAGGAGGAGTTGGCGAAGCCGACGACGAGGCCGGAGCCGGTGAGATCGGTGTCTTTCTTCAGGTATGACGAGTAGGTGAGCATGATGCCGAACGCCACTGACAGCGAGAAGAAGATCTGGCCGTAGGCGGCGACCCAGACGCTGGAGTCGGTGAGCGCGCCCCAGTTGGGGGTGAAGAGCGCGTCGAGGCCGCCTGCCGCGCCAGGCAGGAAGAGGCCGATTACAACCAGAGCGATGAACATCACCATGAGGATGGGCATGAAGATCACCGACGTGCCCGCGATGCCCTTCTGCACGCCCAATGCCAGCACGCCCACGACGGCCACCCAGACGAGGATGAGGGGGATGAGCACGCCGGGGACGAACTCGAAGCCAAGGTGGGCATTGTCGGCGCCGATCGACTGGGTGTAGGTCTCTATGAAGAAGGTTCCCGGGTCGGTGCCCCACGCTTGGTTGAAGGAGAAGATGAAGTACTGCGCGGCCCACGCCAAGATCACGGCGTAGTAGATGCCGATGATGACGCAGATGAGCACCTGCCACCAGCCGATGGGTTCGGTGAGGCGGTGCAGACGTCGGAATGATAGTGGTGCTGATGCGCGGTAGCGGTGGCCGATGGCGTAGTCGAGCAGCAGCAGTGGGATGCCCGCAGTGAGCAGCGCGATCACGTAGGGAATGATGAATGCGCCGCCGCCGTTGCTGTACGCAACGTACGGGAAACGCCAGATGTTGCCGAGACCGACGGCAGAGCCGATCGCGGCCAGGATGAAGGCCGTGCGACCAGAGAATGCGCCGCGGTCAGCTTTGACTGCGGGAGTTTCGGACATGTGTTCCTCCAGGAGATGGTTGATCGAGAACCTACCCCGCTTTCCAGCACGTGAGACTTTGGTCCCGCTACGTGGACGTCAGCCGTCGGATCTCGTCTGCAATGATGCGCCAGACCGACTCGTCGCGCATGGGGGCGAAGTGTCCACCACGTTCGAGGTCGATTAGACGCGCGCCGGGCAACCTCGTCGACTCCCTGTCCACCACCTGATCCCACTTCGGCGCGAGGCTCGTGATGCGGGCGTTGACTCGGGTCTCGGCCGCGATCAGCGCCAGCTGCTCGCTCCCGACGAACAGGTTCGCCAGTGGTGTGCGGCCGGCCCATGGCAGGCGTTGGAGCGGGGCGGCCAGCCCCGAGCCCGCGAACGGTGTTGCCACAGTGACCATGCCGCTGAAGCGACGTTCGTCGTCGCGGAGGAGGGCGAGCTTGCCGATGATGCCGCCCTTGGAGTGCCCGACGATCACCGCGCCCTCCAGCCCTTCCGCGGCTGCCAGCTGGAGAACCTCGTCGGCGGAGGCGTCGAAGGGGCGGAGGTTGAAGCCGAGGCGTTTGACGTAGTGGACGGCGTGTCCCTGCTGTTGGAGATAGCGTCCGAGGGGGAGGAGGTAGCGCCAGGGCTCGAGGACGCCTGGGATGATGATGACGGGGGCTGGTCGCGGGTTCGGGCCGGATGCCCTGTCAGCCGCGAGTTGTCGTCGGAGGAGGGAGAGGCCGGCTGCGGTCATGTCGCGGGCCGCGCGGCACCAGTCGGCGGCCTCGGCGAGCCACGTCCGACGATGCCCGCGCATCACAGCTGGGCCTTGAGATTGGCTAGACCCTCGGCCTCGGCCTCCTTGTCGTGGACACCGGCGATGCGGAGAATGTTGGCGGTGAGCGCGTCGGCATGTGTGGCCATCATGTGGTGCGCAGCGTTGGGCATTTCGCGCATGATGGTGCGCTGTCCGCCGGCTGCGGCGCGCAGCTGTGCGAGGAAATCGCGGGGTGCGACGTAGTCGTGGCTGGCGCGGATCAGGATGAGGTCGGCGCGCACGTCGCGGATTCGCTCCTCCATGGGGTAGTGGAGCATCGCTTTGGTTTGTCTCCACAGCCACGACGGGGCCATCTGGACGTATCCGACGCACGCCCGCCACACCGCCGCGAAGGGTTCGTGCCACGAGGTTCGCATGAAATGCGCGAGGAGTGGGCCGAGTTTCCTCGCCGACGGTGGCACCACCGGTGCGAGTAGCGCTGCGGCGTCGGCGAGCTCGGGGTAGCGCGCCAGGGCTTCCACCACCACCTGTGTGCCCATCGAGTGGCCCACCAAGACCACCTTGCCAAGGTGCAACTGGTCCACGACGTCGCGCAGCACGCGGGCGAGTCCGGAGATGGTGAGCTCGCCGTCGGTTTCGGCGGTGCGGCCGGCGCCGGGGAGGTCGAAGACGACGACGGGAGCGTGCTGCGCGAGTTCTTGGATGAGGGGCTCGAAGTAAAACCCTGATACGCCGAGGCCGTGGACGAGGACGAAGGTCGGGCGCGTGGCGGCCGCGCCGTGCGGCGTGGTGCGCAGCACCTGGAAGCTTGTGCCGTCGCACTCGATACGTTCCCAGCACACGTCGGGATGATCGTCGTGGGCCATCGCCGCCCCTTCCCTGCCATCAAGCGCGTTGCTGGAGACGGAAAACGCCCCCGGCGGGGGGGGGCGCTTCCAGCGGAGGATACGAGATTCGAACTCGTGAGGGCGTGAACCCAACCCGCTTTCCAAGCGAGCGCCATAGGCCTCTAGGCGAATCCTCCAAGGGGGGACTCTACCTGACGAACAACGCGCCGGGCAAAGCAGCGGGGCGGGAAGGCGTCGTCGGTTGTTCGTCGTCGTTGGGGAAGCGGGCTGCGATGCGCTAGGCTGGACGTTGGTTCCTCGCGCGGCGGTATCTCGCCCAACTCCCCCAGGGTCGGAAGGCAGCAAGGGTAAGTGAGCTCTTCCGGGTGCGCGGGGAGCCCCTTTTTTGCGCTGGGCGTGTGTCTGGCCGGCGCGCCGTCTGCCTGGCGCGGGCCCCGTCGGGCAGGTGCAACCTGTGCGGCTCAGTTGCGGTGTTATGTCTCAGGACATCGGTGACAGTTTTGTGTGTGTTGGTGGTGACACTTCGATGGGTGGATGAGTAAAAATGTGCCTGTTGA
>NZ_CAMYPD010000070.1 GCF_947286155.1 uncultured Tessaracoccus sp. | reverse complement strand
AAGCCCGAGCACGTTCCGGTGTTGCGCGAACTCGGCGTCTTCGAGCAACTCGCGCACGAGAATCACGCTTTCGACAACACCCTCGACGCCATCGCCCACGCCCGGTTGCACGTCGCGCGCATCCAGCACGAAGAATCCGACGGCGCGCCCGCTGCGTCTCGGGGCGATCAGCACGCCGAATAACTGCCCGAGGATCGACGCCGCATAGGCGTCGCGGGCATCACCCTGCCCCGCGGTCGGCGACGGAGGGTCGTCGCGTCCTCCAAACATGTCGACGGCATCACCACATCGGAAGAACATGTCGAAATTTGACACTTTTATCGACATGTTAGCCGTGTCAAGGTTAGGCTGCCACCATGTCACCGAACCCGAACTTGCCCTACCAAGACCTTCCTCCATTGCCTCCTCCCGGCACAACAGAAACCCCAGCCGTGCTGAAGGAAACCATTTCGGCAAGTCGAGCTTTGGCGCGCTTGGATGGCGCCTACAAGCGTCTTCCTGATCCAACAATGCTTATCAACCTGATCCCTTTGATGGAGGCTCAGGCTTCCAGCGAGATCGAGAACATCGTTACTACCAACGATGAGCTATTCAAAGCCGCAAATGGCGCGTTATCTAGCCCCACGCCTCAAGTCAAGGAAGCTCTTCGCTATCGAGCGGCGCTCCGCACTGGGTACGAATCGCTAGCCTCTCGCCCTATCACTCACCAGACTGCCATCGATGTCTGCTCTCAGCTGCAAGCCAGCCCCGCGATCATTCGAAATCAACCGGGCACCTACATCGGAAATCCAACGACCGGACAACGCATCTACACCCCTCCTGTGGGTAAAGACGTCATTCTGGACCATCTGTCGTCATGGGAGCGTTTCCTCCACGGTAACCACGGGCTCGACCCGCTCGTCGTCATGGCGCTAGCCCACTATCAGTTCGAGGCCATCCACCCCTTCTTCGATGGCAACGGCCGCACGGGGCGCATCATCAACATGCTGATCCTGATCGAGAAAGGATTGTTACAGCTCCCCATTCTCTACCTCTCCGGCCACATCGTCCGACACAAGGACACCTACTACGAGCGGCTCAACGCAGTCACTCAAGAGGGGGAATGGGAGCCATGGATCTTATTCATGCTCTCCGGCGTCGAATCCACAGCACGGTGGACACTAGACCTCGTAGAAGAGACTGACCAGATGCGCGTCAGCATGGAGCATCAGATCCGCGAACACAATCCCAAGTTACCTGCCGCTTCACTTGCCCGGATGCTGTTCAGCCAGCCTTATCTCCGGATCGAAAATGTCGTAGACGCAGGCTTGGCCAAACGCCAGACTGCGGCGCACTGGCTCAGCGATCTCGCCGAGTCTGGACTAATCATCAAGGAACGTGTTGGCCGCAACGTCATTTTCATCAACAATCGCTTGCTGCAGACGCTCTTCCAGACTCCACTACCCGAGTAACGGCCTGCACCACATTGAATCTAAACCTGACCACGTTCCGGCACGGTCATCTGTCACTCGTCGATGTGCAGCAACGCTGAGCAAGCCTTTCACCTCAGTCAGTCCTCGAGCAGCACCGCCAACCGGGCAGCGAGAGGCGACAGCCGCGCATCCACCACGGCCCACACGATCTCGTGATCCACAGCGCCATATTCATGGGCAATGATATTGCGCATTCCAATGATTCGATGGAGGTCCGGCACGTCGGCAGCAGTCTGGGCATCTGTGCGGCGCAGACGGTTCAAGGCTTCACCGAGAATCTCCAGCTGTCGCTCCACTGCCGATTGCACGAGCAGATTGACCTGAAATTCGTGGACATCTATTCCTTCGACGAAGGACAGGGCAGCCAAGCATGCCTGATGGGCATCCCACAAGTGGGCCTTAGACGTCGGCAACATAGACAGTCTCCGCTTGGCTGAGTACCGACTCACGGAAGTAGGGATTGCGGATTGCCCGCTTTACGACGAGATCGACGTCGCGTTGAACGATCTCTTGGAGATCGTCACGAAGCGCACAGAAGTCATCGAAAGGATCAGGGCGACCCGGAAGGAAATCCACCAAGAAGTCGACGTCACTGTCCGAGTCAAAGCCACCCGCAACTGCAGAGCCGAACACAGCCAGCTCTGCCACACCATGGCGCTGCGCGACGCAGGTGATGGCGTCGCGATCAAGGCTTGCAATGACAGTCATGTGTTCAGTATCCCACCGTGGGCGAGGTTAAGGGGACCGATCGCGATCCATCCTCTTGCCAGGTTGAGCCTAGGAGCAGGGCAGCAAGCGGCATGCCAGTAGCTACCGAATGCCTTGCTAAGGCAACAGCCGTTACCGCGCGATTCGGATCTGCTCCGAGCCTCGTAGCCAAGTATCTTGTCAGACCGACGACCGCATGGTCGTCCCCCATCCGCCAGTGATGGGACCACGCCCCGACCGTTTCACCACACTCTTTGCCACAACAGCGAGTGCTCAGGGCTGAGGACGGGAGAGTTCCCAGCGTCGCATCGGCACACCATGAAACTCGGACAACGCTGCTGGCCGAAAGCCAATCTTGCGGTGGAGGCAAATCGCCGACCTCCGGGTCTCTTCAAACTCGTTCACGATGAGATCGACCGAGGTCGCCGCCCAGATCTGTTCGACGAGCAAGCGGAGTGCTGTGGCGCCCCAGCCCTGGCGTCGTCGTTCGGGGATGATGTTAATGCCGATCTCCGCGTCGCCTCTACTCGAGATTTCGTAATGCACGTGCCCGATGTACTCATCGGCGACGACGTCGCGCAGGTAAAAATAGTCAGCTTGGGCAGGATCTCGCTGATAGACCGCAAGCAATTCGTCCCACTGCGACTCCGGCCAGTCGATGCAGCCAGTCTCGTTGTCGTAGCCGGGATGTTGAAGCTTTCAACCTGCGTTGTACGCCATCATGTCGGGATCACGAAGCCAGCCCTGGCGAACACCCAGTTCAGCACGAGTTGGACGATGCAGCTCAAGGCAAGAATCGCGGGCGGCGTCCACACGGGCATTGTATTCCTCCCTCGAAGTGAGTGCTGTTCGGAGCTCGCCCACGCTCAAACGTTGAAGACAATCTGCGCAGTCCAGCCAGAAGCTCCGCAACAGTGATTGCAGTGATGACCACGTCATCGGTCACCGATTCACTCGCGTTCGTCGGTCAGTGCACCTGCGAGCATATAGGACTCGATCCCGTCCTCGTTTCGAGGCTGGCAGTCAGCTCACGGTCGGTTTCCCCCACCCTCGGATCGCGTTCGACACGCGTTCTGATCACCTGAACAAGCACGTCAGGCGCGCCATGACTCACGCAGTGAAGAACTGATCGAGCACGAGCCTGCTGCAGCTTCCCACTCCCCAGGCGTCACACGTCAAACCGGAACTCCGTCGAATTTAGGTTCAATGTGTAACTTCGGTCCCGCATGACGAGCAACCGCAGACGCGGTGCACTACTCACTCGATAACGATCTCAACCTCGAATCCCTCGCTGTTTTCGAGGAAGAGCGCGGTGTGCTCAGGCCCGCCAGCGTGTGGGTACTTGTCGGCAAACAACTCAGTCCATCCGTGGCTTGAGCACTGCCGTTGAAGTGCATCGAGAAGTGTTCGATCTTTCGCTCGGAGGGCAAGGTGATTCAGCCCAGCTCGCATGCGGTCGTGTGGGCCCGTGATAGCAGGCGACTCTTCCAGCACCACGTATGTTCCGCTGGGGTGAGTCCACGTCCTTCCTTGGGGCCAATCTGGATCGTGCTGGGCCTGCCATCCCAGTAGGGGGAGGAGCCAATCGAAGGAAGCTGCCGACGCGTGCAGGTCGGTGGTCCACAACTCTATGTGGTGCACGGGGTTGGTCATATGTGGAGTCTAGGCCAGGCTGTCGAAGGCTCTCGGTTCTTATCTGGGGTCCGTCGAGCTGCTTCTCTCCACTGCTTGTTCACGCTTGATCTGTCACTCTCAACGGCTCAACGGTTTCGTCGCTCGGTCGAGCTCCAGCACGGAGAACCGTCAGCGCCCGTGGGCGCGCGTGTCGCTGACTCGCTCGCGGGCCAGCCGGCGACTGAGTACGTCGATCCCCTCGACAAAGGACAGGGCAGCGAAGCATGCCTGATGGGCACCCCACAAGTGGGCCTTAGACGTCGGCAACATAGACAGTCTCTGCCTGGCTGAGCACCGACTCGCGGAAGTCGGCCTCGTACACTGGGATGGGAAATCCGACCGCGACCCTCGCGCATCATGGCGCCTCCTTTGAACTACTGCAACAAATGCTCCAGTAGGTGTTCCAGTACCCCAACGCACCGCCCGTACACATTAAGCCGAACTCCACCGGATTCCGAAGGGTAGAAGCATCACGGGCGCAGCATGAGGTGACCACACCTCCAAGACAGGCACCGCATATTGCCTCGGACCACATCCCTGAATACACTGTATTCACGGCCGCAGGGAGAAACCATGCGCACTATGACAATCCGCATGAACGAGCAAGACGCCGAGCTCATCCGCAAGTTCACCCACTTCGAGGGCGTCACCATCTCCAACTTCGCCCGTGCCGCCATCCTGGAGAAGATCGAGGACTCCTACGACCTCCAGGAGCTGCGCGAGGCCATCGCACAGGACTCCGGCGAGCGCTTCAGCATCGACGAAATCCTCGACGAACTCGACCGATGACGGCTCGGCCCATTCCGGCACCGCGTCGAGTTGACGGCACGAGCACGTAAACAGCTGACCAAGATGGACCGGTTCGACGCCCGGATCCTCACCACCTGGATCAAGAACAACCTCGACGGATCCCTGGACCCGCGCACCCTCGGCAAAGCGCTCACCGCGAATCATTCGGGCGAATGGCGCTATCGCATAGGCTCCTACCGCATCCTCGCCCTCATCCACAACGACGTCGTCACCATCGAGGGCTTCCCCATCAGTCGACGCAACAAGGTCTACGAGCGCTGAACGTCGTCGCACTCAACGAGCAACTCTTTACTGAGGGGCGAACGGCCTGTAATCGGTTCTCCGCGTGAGCCAAGAACACGGGCCCCAGCAGCGGGTGGCGATACTGAACCGGGTCAGCGTGCGCCGTCGACCAACGCATTGCCCCGCCGATGGACACGCATCCACGACGTCGACTCCAGGCCTGCATTCCTTACAAAGGCAAAGGAACTACGAGAGTCGCGGTAACAACGGGACCGGCAAGACCCCGCAGTCACCGCGTTGATACTCAGGCCACCTGCACGCGCTGATCGCCCAGCACATACTCGACGGAGAGCCCCCCACCAACCGCCTCAAGGTACCTACGAATAGTGCCAACTTTCGCATTCTCGATATCGCCGTGCTCAATCTTGGAGATCTGGCGTTGACCCACCCCAACTCGCTCGGCTAACTGAGCCTGAGTGAGGCCAGCTCGTTCACGCAATTCGCGAAGGCGGTAAGCACGCACTTCAGCAAGCATCCGCTCCTTATGCGCATCGACGCGCTCCCTGTCCACGGGATGATTAGCGACGAAATCCTTCAACAACATAGCCATCTCACTCATTCTCCTTTCAATCTACGCAAATGTTCATCGAAGAGGTCATCGGCCCTCGGGATATTGCGCGCGTACCATCGCTTCCAGCTACCCGACTTATCACCAGCAATAAGCATGATCGCCTCACGTACTGGGTCAAAAGCGAAAAGGATGCGGAGCTCTGTCCGACCAGATGATCCCGGACGGAGCTCCTTCATATTTCGGTGCCTCGACGAAGACACGGTATCGACGATCGGCCGTCCGAGCTGGGGGCCTCGGTCTTCCAGCAACTCGATTGCAGCCACGACCTGCTCCCGGGAGTCGTTATCCAGCGAAGCGAGCCACCCTGCGATCAGCTCGATGTCCACGCTCCACATAAACACCACCATAGACCCCAGAAGGTCTACGATCAAGAGATCGTGCTCACCACGCACACTCTCCGGGACTGCTCGGCTGGACAAGCACCCCACCGCTGGCCCTCGAAGGGGCTGACACCTCGAGCTCAGTCAAGGGTGCCTGACCGTCCACGAGCCTGCACCTCGCCTCACAGCTTCCATGCTCCTGGTGCCGCTCGTGCGTAGTCGTCGATGCCGATAGCTTCAAAGTGACGTTTGGCGGATCTGATCTTGGCGAGCTCGGTAGGACGGAGTTTCGAGTCTTCGAGGGTGCCCTTCGTCTCGCGGATCATGTAGATCCGGTCTTCGCCGTCTTCCTGCTTGATGATTGCCCAGTCAGGGTTGTACGGGCCGACCGGGGTATCGATCTTGAACTTGGCGGGCAGCTTCATGAACAACTTGATGTCCTCGCGGGAGTCCAGCAGTTCCGCGAACTGGCGCTCCACGTCGGAGTCGAAGACGACGTAGTCGAAGTCGGTCTTCTGGGTGTGCTGCACCTTGTACATCTGGTCGAGGAAGCGCTCTTTCTCCTCCTGCCCGTCTTTCTGTAGCTCGCGGAGCTCGTCGATCGAGCCCGCAATCCGCTCGTACTGGACGCCTTCCACCTGCAGCGCCCCAAGCTCTGCTGTGAGTGAACGCTGGTCATCGCGATGAAGTCGTTCGGATTACTGATAAAGTCATCCAGACGCTCGCTGCCGATCAGAATATCGACGATGGTCTTGCGAGTGAGAGAAGTGGCTTCCTGCAGCTCCGTGATGATGTCGGGCAGGCTATAGCTGCCCTTGAGATCCGCCGTCCGGGTGCCGAGTTCCTCGCCCTTGGCGCCGCCTCGCGGAAATAGGGATTGCGGATTGCTCGCTTCACGACGAGATCGATCTCGCGTTGAACAATCTCCTGAGGATCGTCACGAAGCACACTAAAGTCTTCGAACGGATCCGGCCGGTCGGGAGGAAGTCGACGTCACTGTCCGCGCCAAAGTCACCGGTGACGACGGATCCAAAGTGCGCTAATTCCCCACGCCATGGTACTGAACGCCGGCACGGGGTTCAATGTGCTCGTGGGTCGGCGCGCACGGACAAGGCTGGGGCAGCGAGCATGGCCTACTATCGTCGCAGGGCACCGGCTTGGAGGTACGGATGGAAAGGGTCTTTTCCAGAGAAACCACTCTCATAGACAACCGGCTCACGCTCGCACTTGCTCCCGGGCTGGAGCCGGACGGACTCAACGCATCCCCCAGTTTCTTCCACGGCTTCGCAACCCACCCGCAGGTGCTCGCCCGCGGGCTCGTGACGCTCGCCGACATCACCGCCACCCGCTACTACAACTACACGCCGATGTCGGAGCGCGACCCGATCCTTTCCGCGCACGGCGATCGGCTGCGGGCCGAGTGTTTCTCGGCGTGCAACGCCGTCTACGCATGCTTCGAGTTGATGGGCTCGGGTCTTGACGGCGGCGACATCGGACGCGGCACCACCAACGTCGACATCGGTCCAGCGTCCAGGGCGTTGCTGTCCAATCTGCCGCGCAATGAACTCCTGCACGTCGACGTCGGCGCAGACGGGCTGCGGGCGGCGACGACGGCGACTTCCACGATTGAGCGTCCCGTGACGATGCCGCCGCGCTGGGTGCGCGCGCTGGGCAACGCGGCGCAGTCACAACAAGGTTTCGTCGAAGCGTTCCGGGTGTCTGCCTCGGGTGCGCGCCAGTTCCTTGCCGGATTGCCGGCCGCGAGCGTGTCCGGGCGTTCGGCATGGCTGTCCTCGTCGCGCGGCACAGTAAAGGCCAGTGCGGTGGCGTCGCCAGGAGCAGTGCAGGTCAGCGGTCTGCAGCGGCTGAGCGCGCTGAAACGGCTGATGCCTCACGTGCAAGGACTCATTGTCCACCGCCCCGCCGACGAGCACACCGTCGGCGCGATGATCACTCTGCAGCTGCCAGACGCCCGGCTCACCCTCGGGCTGACCGATAAAGAATGGCGCGGCTACTCCGGCGAAGGCTCCTTGCTGACCTCACTGGCAGAACCGAACGTCACGGAGGACGCCGACCTCGTCAGCGCCATGTTGGCCTTTGAGCCGATCATCGACGTCCCCCGGCTCGTCAAGAACACGGCGCTTCCCGGGACTCGGGTGAAGGCCGCGCTTGCTGTGCTCGCGGCCTCTGGCCGCGTGGGCTGGGACGTCAACGACCAGGCCTACTTCCATCGTGAACTGCCCGACTCGCCTGACCGTGTCGAAAAGGACAACCCACGGTTGACTGCAGCGCGGAAGCTCGTGTCCGCCAACGCCGTGCGAAGCGCCGGCTCGGAGGCCTGGGCCGTCAAGTCGGGCAACGCCGAGTACGGCGTGCGGCTCGGCTCCGATGCTGACGCCCCCGAGAAGGGCGCCACTTGCAGTTGCACCTGGTACCTCTC
>NZ_CAMYPD010000069.1 GCF_947286155.1 uncultured Tessaracoccus sp. | reverse complement strand
AGCCTGCTACGCCTGCGCTCGACGTAGCGCGGTTCGAACGGATCTGGCCGGCAGCAGCCGGGACCAAACCGAACATCCCGGATGGGGTGACGTACTCGTTACCTGGATCGAGTTCAAACACAAAACAGACCCACCTGCACCTCGACATGGTTGTGCCCGGCTACCCGGCGACTGTGTTCGAGATTGATAGGCCGACCAGATGGCTCTACGACATCGCGAAGGAGGGCCAGGCCATCTCCAGGCGTGTAAGCCAGGACGAGCCGAAAGGCAAGGAAAGCTGGCTGCATTGGGACGGCAAAGCCCTGGTCGCCGACGATTTCAGGAACTGGCGCGAGGGTACGAACCGCCCATTGAGCGGGGGTGCAACTGAGCTTTCCGACGCGCTGGTTGCGGTAGTGATCGCCTATCTGGCGGTGCGCGACGAGGACATCCATGTGAAGACGAGACTGGTACAGGAACTTGCTGAAAAGAGGGCGTACGGCTCTGCTGCTGTGAAGGCCGCCGTGATCGGGCTGCTGCCGTACCACGAGGTGTGGAGCCCGGCACGAGTGGTGCACGTCCTCGAGGAGCAGCCCGAATTGCTGCCGTTCTTGTGGCCAACGTTGAGCGAACCCCTGCGGTTTGCCGGGGACCAGGACACGCTACCGAAGTGGGCAAACCGCGTCCTCGATGTCGTGACGCTGCACGCCGAGATCCTGCTTGAAGCCACCCGCCGAGAGTACGTCCCGGCTGACGCGTGGGACGGCATCGGTGCGTTGGCGGCGAAGAAGGGTTCGTCCGCGGCGGTGAAGAAGGCCCGGGCGCTGGCCACAGACTTCGGCGCAGCCAAGTCCCTGAGCTGACTGAAAACTCCCACGAGGCGACCACCGAGGAGGTCGAATGCCTCTCGACGCGACGACGAGGCGGCACACGCGGGCGGCAAGAACGTAGGGTGGGCTGTATGAACGACCTGACCATCGCGCCCGGCCCGGGGATCCCCGGCGGTGTAGTTATCGCAGCCGCCGATCTGACGGAGCGGTTCGCGAAGTCGTCGGGGCCGGGTGGCCAGGGCGTCAACACGACGGACAGCAAGGTACAGCTTTCCATCAATATCGCCACGTGCGCATCGCTCTCCGACGCCCAGCGTCGCCGCGTCCTCCGCAACCTCGAGCACCTCCTGGACGGCACCGTCCTTACCTTGTCTGCGTCGACCCAACGGTCGCAGGTCCGCAACCGCGCCGAGGCACGTCGCCGCATGGCTGCCCTGTTGCGCGAGGCGCTCGCTCCGCCTCCTCCCCCGCGGCGCAGGACAACGCCGACGCAGGGCTCGGTACGACGCCGTCTTGAAGCGAAGAAACGGCGCTCGGAGCTGAAGTCGACAAGACGGCGTCCTCAGATTCCCTAGTTCGTTCCTAAGCCGATGCGTAAGGATGAGACGTTCTTCCAACTCGTGTTGGCTCGGCTAGTAGAGCCGACCTCGGAGCTGGACAGCCTGCACGTGATCGAAGCACTCGGCCTCCAACCCGTGCACCTGTCGACGGTGAAACGAGCCCTGCAGCGCTGCGCCAGCAGGGATTACCGAGAACAGCTCGCAGCAGCGAGTTTCACACATGTGTGGAATCAGCCCTGCCGGGACGTTTCGCTGTTGTTGTTTGACGTGATCACGCTGTATTTCGAGGCGGAGAAGGAAATCGATGCCGCCGGGCTGCGGTTCATCGTCGGCTCCCAGATCACGAAGGCACCCCATGATCTGGCAATACTCCCCCAAGCGCGCGGTCCGTGATGGGCAAACACTCACCGCGCAAGAACACCGCACCATCGACACCATCGAGGGCCGCTCACATCACTCGGGCACTAAAGTTGTGCAACTCGGGTCGGAGGATCGCTGGTCAAACGGGCGTGCGGCGTCAAGGATTCGACGGAGCGTTCGCCGGCTCCCAGCCGAGTTCGGGCGCAACGTACTTCGCGAACGATTCGAGCACGTGCAGGTTGTACTGGGTGCCGACCTGGTTGGGAATCGTCAACATGAGCGTGTCCGCCGACATCACCGCCGCGCCCGCCCGCAACTGCTCGACGAGCTTGTCCGGCTCGTCCGCGTAGGTACGGCCGAACGTCGACGTGTAACCGTCAATGACACCCACCTGGTCACGGCCCTGGCCTCCCCTGCCGAAGTAACGACGGTCAAGGTCGCTCACGATCGGGAACACCGAACGGCTGACCGACACGCGCGGCTCCCACCCGTGCCCGGCCTCGGCCCAAGCGTCGCGGTACTGCTGGATCTGCTCAGCCTGCAGGCCACCCAGGCTCGCGCCGGTCGCCTCGGTGAGCAGCGTCGAGCTCATGAGGTTGACCCCCTGCTGCGCACTCCACACGGCGGTGTCCCGGCTTCCAGCACCCCACCAGATGCGACGATCCAAGCCTGGCGAATGCGGCTGGATGCCGAGCCGGGCACCGACGGGGAACTGCTTCGGATCGGCATCGACCACCTTCTCGCCTCGGATCGCCGCCATGAACAGCGGGAACTTCTCGCGCGCGATGTCCGCCCCGCGCGGGTCGGTCGAGCCGGTGTAGCCGAATGCCTCCCAGCCACGATCGGCGGGCTCCGGCGACCCGCGACTCACGCCCAGGGCGACGCGCCCGTCGGCGATGAGATCGAGTGCGGCAGCCTCCTCGGCCAGGTAGAGCGGATTCTCGTAGCGCAGGTCGATCACGCCGGTGCCGACCTCGATGTGCCTCGTGCGCGCCGCGATCGCCGACAGCAGCGGCATCGGCGAGGCCGCCTGCCTGGCGAAGTGGTGCACCCGGAAGTAGGCGCCGTTGACACCCAGCTCATCGGCGGCGACGGATAACTCGATGGCGCTGTGCAACGACGCTCGAGCGTCGAACGGGTCACCTTCCGGGCCGTGATGACCAAAGCTCAGGAATCCAAAGCGCTTCATGACCCTCCTAGTTGAATTATCAACAGTATAGCGGGTACTCCCCACCAGACCGCACAGCGTTCCGCAACCGAATGACTTTTGGGCCCGCGCTGTCAATCGATGGCAACGTGTCCCTCCAGTGCCTTGGCAAGCTGCACGGGCCACGGAGGTGGAGTACGTGAGGGTTGGCGGGTTGGCTGGACAAGGGTGAAAATACCGCTCGAGCGCCTTCAAGACCGCATTCGGTGAGGGCATCAGCCACAAGCACACTCTCCCGAATCGGCCACAAACCAACGGCAAGGTCGAACGATTCAACCGCACCATGCTCGAGGAGTGCGCCTGCGCTCGCACCTACACATCAGAAGCCGAACGCGTAGCCGACCTCCCCGGGCAGAGAACAACTAGACGTTGAACCGGAACTCCACCGAGCTCCGGCACTGAGAACCATCAGCGCCCGTGGGCGTGCGTGGCATCGATTCGCTGGCGGTCCAGCCAGCGGCTGAGCACGTCGATCCACATATCGAAGGCGTCGAGGTGCGCGTCATGGCTACCGCCATCGAGATCAATCCTGTCTGTCTGGGGCCTGCGCCGGATCAATGCGTCCCGATCGTCGTTGCCGAACATCCCATGCTTCGCGAACACCGCGAGTGTCGGGACCGTCAGAGCCTCCCACTCGTCCCAGCGGGGCTCGTGCACCGCCTCGATCACGCGCTGCATGACGGCGGCGTCGAAGCGCGGGACGAGGCCATGATCTGTCAGTTCGAAGTCTGCCACCCAGGCATCGACGATCGCGTCCCCGCCCAGGAACTCTCTCGCCGCGGCCTCGTCCTCGAACGGCACTGGCCACGACGCGAAATACCTGCCGAGCTGTGCGGCCTCGCCCGAATCATCGCTGCCCTTCACATGCCCTTCCAGCATCACGAGCCCTTTGACCAGGTCTGGTCGCGCCACCGCGACGAGGAACGCGGTATGGGCTTTCATCGACTGCCCGACGAGCACCGCGCGCTGCCCAGGGATGAGCTCCTCGAGGACAGCGACGACGTCTCCGACGAAGGCATCGCGCGACAAGTCATTGGGAAGCCGTGTACTCGCACCGTGCCCCCGCTGGTCCACGAGCAGCACCCGATATCCCGGCAACGCTTGCGCCGTTGGCAGCAGCTCGCGCGAGCTCCCCGCGAGACCGTGCAGCAGTACGACGACGGGGCCATCGCCACCGAGGTCAGTGACCGCGATCGAGACACCGTCGGGACGTAACACCGTGCGGTTGGTCATGCCACCTCCAGTAGCTTGATCTCGGCAGATGTGCCGCACATGGCCTTCCCAGCGATCAACTGAGAATCCGCTTGACGAGCGGCAGCGCATATTGCCAGTCGTCGCCGTCGGGATCGACGAGATCGGCGTCCTCGAACCAGGTCACGTCTGCCTCCGGATGAGGGCCAATCAAGCCCACATTTCCATCACCGCACCGATAATATGCGGCAGCGAGATCGCCTGTTTCATAGAGCGCATATTCCTCCGCACCATCTCTTGGCAACCGCGCACCCTCTTGAAAATAGGTCCAACGCAAGGTCTCACCCCACGTGACCGCCACCACTTGATCGCTGCTATCTTCTACAGGGAAGCCGGGAACGTTTACCTCCCCCGCAACGGAATAATCTAGCAAACCGAAGCCCTCGCTCCCGGCGAGATATGCGCCCATGCAGATTCCGAGGTAGCTTCCACCGGTAGCAATATAGTCACGTAGCCCGCGGATGAAATCCGAAGGAAAACTCTGGGCCGCACCACTGATGTCGTCCCCGCCGCCTGGCTGAGCGTAGAGGACGGCTCCAGATAGGGCACTCGCTTCGAGAGGGACCTGTTCGCGTGGGCCGATAAACGCAACGTCCAGGCCAAGCGGTGGTCGAGACAGCCGCTCTGCAAGAATCTCCGAGCATCCTGCGCATCCTGCGGGGCCGCGGTACACAAGGGCGATTCGCCCGTCCGAACCTCCGTGCTCGTTCGTGCTGGTTGGTGCGCACCCGTTCACCAGCCCGGCGACCGGGACCGTCAGCAATCCCCCGAGGACAGACCGGCGCGTCCATCCAGCAGGTGATTCGAACGTACTCACAGCTCAATCCTAGTGAACTTGCTCCACAGTTCACCGAAGCACCGCGAACGAGCAGACGGGGTCGCCTCCTTCGCCTACTCGATGACTGGTGGAGGTTCGACTCCCGAGTACTTCATTTCGGCGCGGAGGATCCGCGCCCACTGGTCACTAATGGCGGCATCGAGGCCTGCTTCGAGAACTCATACCCGCGCGGCGCCCCCGTCACTCTCGCGGGCGCCCATCCCACGTGGCCGACGACGCGACCTTCGTTTCGCGCCATGGTGTGGACATCATGTGGCGCATAACCGTAGGGCTGTTGCGGATCCCACTCACCGAACTCCTCGAGATACTCGCTGTCGAAGAGCTGTCGAAGCCCATGCAGATCGGCTTCAGTCAGCTCCTGGTGGGCGATGACATCGATCGAACGACGCTTCAAGCTTCCACATCCCACGGATCTACGAGTTCGACGCCGATGTGCTGGAAATCCTTCACATTGCGCGTAGCACAGGTTGCCCCATTCGCCAGGCAGATCGCGGCAATCTGAGCGTCGACGGTACTGACCGGCACACCTGCTGCCTCACGCGACACGAGCACCTCCGCGTACCGCTCCGCCGCGTCAGCATCAAATGCGAGCACCGACCGACTCCCCCGATACGGCACTACCGCTTCCTCAATCCCGTGCGCCAGCGCGTCCTTGCGTCGACCTTCCCGGAGCCTTCGAACGCCGGCAAGCAACTCCGCAAGAGTGACAGACGTGATCGCGACGTCACCCGTCAGCGACACAAGCCACTCGACGACACGAGGCTCCGGCGAGGGCCGAAAGATCTCCGAGACGACATTGGTGTCGAGGACGATCACTCGAAGCTCGCCACCCGTGCGACATCATCGCGCGTCGGAATCGGCAGCTCCTCGACCCCACCGACATCCTGCGCCACATTCAGAAGAGCCACACCTATGTGCGGCCGTCGGACCGCCTTCGTCAAGATGTCGCGAACCTCGGCCTCCATGGACCGCCCCTGTTCCTTCGCCTGAGAAGCGAGCTGCTGCTTCACATGGTCATCGAGCCCACGCACGATAATGGAAGACATCAGAACCACCTCCTCCTGCTATCAACAAAGATATCTCTGATGGCACGATGCGAGAACCAACAACCGGAAGAACTCAAGAACGATGCCTACACCCCTAACGTCAACAGCAAGTAGGCGGCACGGACACACTGCACCGCGAGATTTCATTCACTCACGCGACCTTGAGTGGACTAATAGCGGCGACCGTGTTCTTCAACGCGCGACGCTCCAACCGCAGCTCGTAATTCGACTGCAGATTCACCCAGAACTCCTCGGACGTCCCGAAATACCGCGCCAGCCGCATCGCCGAATCTGCAGTGATACCACGCTTGCCATGCACCATCTCGTTGATCCGACGAGGCGGCACCCCGATCGAAACGACGAGCTTATGCTGAGTGACCCTGAAACCCTCGATCAAGTCCTCCATCAGGATCTCTCCCGGGTGGATCGGCTCGATCAGGTCGGCCTCAGCGGTAGTCGACGAGCTCGACACCATCCGCACATCCATCCCTCCAGACGAAGCAGATACGCCATTGCGCACTCACACGGATGCTGTACTGCCCACGCCGGTCGACAACGAGACGCTCCAGCCGATTCCCGGCGAGATTCGCAGATCATCGAGATCCTTCGCTGCGTGGATCAGCTCCAGCTTCCGCATGGCCGCCCGCGAAGAGCTTTCCAGCAGATTCAATAGCGCGAGGGTGAAAGTTCTTCAACAAAACTCTGCAGAAGGAGGACATCGATTCGTTCTTCGCTGAGCGAGGAATGAGCTTGATGCTCGCGGTATGACCATCAGGTCAGTGGATGACTACAGCTAGAAGCGCAGGCGCCAAAGACGAAACTCATTAGGGCTTGGATTGAATTACCACAGCTACGCCGAGGCAGCTTGGACCGGCTGAATCTGCTCAACCTCGGCAAGGATTTTGTCCTCGGCCACATCTAGGTCGTACTGCGCTTGCAGCCCCAGCCAAAACTGCGGGCTCATCCCAAAATACTTCCCTAAACGGAGAGCAGTATCGGCAGTAACAGCCCGCTTCCCGTGAACGATCTCATTGATCCGGCGCGGTGGAACGCCGATGGAAACAGCGAGTTTGTGCTGCGTGACCCCCATCTCCTTGAGGAAGTCCTCCATGAGAATTTCACCAGGGTGTACTGGTGGAAGCTTGTCAGTGATAGTCAACGATCTCGACCTCCTCTGGACCAGCTGCCGTCCACCGAAAGCAGATCCGCCACTGGCTGTTGATGCGAATACTGTGTTGACCCCGCCTGTCCCCTTTCAACGCTTCGAGACGGTTTCCCGGCGGAATCCGCAGCTCCTCGAGGCTTTGCACGTACGCAAGCTGCCGCAGCTTGCGCAGTGCCACCGAATGGATTCGGGAATCAATCGAGCGCACCCGCTCTCGATTCCACAACCGCTCGGTGTCCTTGTTGGCGAATGACTGGATCATGCTTCATCCTACCCCCCATAACGCTACACGTCAATAACGCTAAACGTTAAACCGGAACTCCACGGAGTGTCGGCGCAGTTTAACGTGTGCGAGGTTCATTCTTGGACCCAGCCCAGTCGCTGGCGTTAACCTTGCACACAACTACGGCGATGGCCCCTGGACGGCCTTGCCGACTCAGCACCCGGCACCTCCATCACAGGCGTTCGTGCTCCCCACATCCTTCGCTCAAAGCGGACTGCTATTCCGTAAACCGATGTTGTCACCCCTCCAGGACGGTAGCCTTATCAACCCAGCGAGCCAATAGACTGAAAGCCGCGAGCTGCTCCAACGCGACTTGCTCCTCACCACCGTCGTGTGGAACATGCATCCCGGGATTGCGGATAGCCGCGTACAAGCCCTCTGCAAAGGCGCGGGCGCCCCGATGCAGGTTCTCAAACGTCCTACTGCCATCATTTTCCATAAGCCGAAGGCGCGGCACATTACGCTTCGGATCGTGGAGTGAAAACGCCTCGTTGAAAAGTGCTGTTTCAGATACGTCTAGGCGGTTCAGTTTCGCTTGGGTCTCTGCATTGACGCGGATGGCAGCCTGCATCACTCCTTGATGGTAGTGCCCATGATTCCAGTAACCCTTGCCATTTTCCCACGCCCACGGATGCAGATTGGCTGCGTCTAAGTCTGGTGTGTTCTCTCCGAGCTTTTCAGCGAGTTCAGACCGACGTTCAAGCGCTGTCTTGGCCCGAGCCGCTTGACTCCTCAGCCAGCTATACTCCTTGTCCTGGACCGGGAGTCCTTGTCTCCACCCGGGAAGCACTCGGTCAAGGATCACTTCAACGACATGGGCGCGTGCCGCAGCCTCAGTCGGCGATCCGCTCATAACGGTTCCAAGGTAGGCGATGCCCGGGCCCATGTCGGGGACTACCTTCGCTGTGACTTGCAGGAACGTGTCTATCTCATTGATCGCCCCACTCGGGGTCCAGCTCGGCCATGCCTCCATTATGACGTATGGGGCTGACACGGCCGGAGAGAACTGGTCTGATACCCCAACCAGAAACACCCCGCATTGTTGCAGGCGCGCTGTCGCGCGCCCACAATGGAAACCATGAGCGATCCCAACTTCACGATCCGCCAGATCACCTTCGACTGCCACGATCCCTCAAAGCTCGCCAAGTTTTGGTCCGCCGCAACCGGCTGCGAAATCGCCGCGGATTACGGCGATTTCGTGATGGTTGATTCGACCCCGGCGCTAGGGTTTCAGCGCGTCGAGGATCCCACGCCTGGCAAGAACCGCATGCATATCGACGCTGGCGGGGCGGAGCGCGAATCCTTGGTAGAGCGCCTCAAAGGCCTGGGCGCTGCCGAACTCGGCACCCATGAGGCGCCGGGATTGGTGTGGACCGTCATGCAGGACCCAGAAGGCAACGAGTTCTGTGTGGGCAACCCCGAGGCCTAGCTACACATTGAACTTGAACTCCACGGTATGTGGTTGCAAAGTTACTTTCTCGAGAACCTCGCCGCCCACGTCGCTCCCGCGTTGGGTGGCAGCCGAACCACAAAGGATCAGTCATCTGCTATCCCATCGACTAATTCTTGCAGGTCGCAGGACCTTCGCGTAACTGTCAGTTCAGTGCATTTTGAATAGTTCAGCACACGTTGTATTGTTCAGCACATGCTGACCATTGCTTCACGCCTCGACGTCATGAACCGGC
>NZ_CAMYPD010000068.1 GCF_947286155.1 uncultured Tessaracoccus sp. | reverse complement strand
TACACGTAAGGAGTCGTCGGCAGCGTCAGATGTGTATAAGAGACAGCTCCCCTGCAGCACGGCGAGCAGCACGCGAATCGTGTCGCCATGCGAGACGAACGCGACGCGATCGCCCGGCCCGTGCTCGTCGCGCAACAACACGCACAATTCCTGGAGCCGACGGTGCACGTCGCGGATCGACTCTCCCCCGCCCCACGCCACCTCGGAGATGTGCTGCCCCGGCGGCGTGGGCTCGGGCTGGAGTTCCTCAGCGAGCTTCCCTTCCAGCTCCCCTAGCCCCTGCTCACGCAAGAGCGCCGTCCAGCGCGGTGAAACCCCCAAGCGCTCGCCGATGATGCGGGCGGTCTGCTGGGCGCGAAGCTGATCACTCGACCACAGCGCGACGACGCCCTTCCCCATGAGCTCCTCCGCGGCCCGGGCGGCCTGCGACTCACCGAGCGCGGTGAGCGGCACGTGCATGGTTTGACCTTGCAACCGCCCCTCCACGTTCCAAGTGGATTCACCGTGGCGAACCAGATAGAGCTCCATGAGCGCCCAGCATACGGCGGGTAGCTAACCCGATATCCACATTCGTTTGCCAGTTCCTCGCAGATCAGGCCATTTCTCAAAACGAATGTGGATATCGGGTTAGCTCAGGCGGCGTATCAACAACCAGACGCCGCCACCGAGAACGAGCACTCCGCCGACACCGCCGAGCACCGGCACGAGCGGGAAGCCGCCCTCCTCGTCCTTCGCGGCCTCGGAGTCAGAAGCCTTCGGGGATTCCTCCTCGCTGGGCTCTTCCGATGGCTCCTTCGACGGCTCCTCAGAAGCCGACGGGCTGGGTGATGGCGACGCGCTGGCCTCCGCATCCGCCTCCGGGTCACCAAACTCGGCCTTGTACTCCTCCGGCGTCGTGAGCACCTTCAGACCCTGGTCGGATTCCTCGCCCCAGACCTGCGTCTTGAGCGTGAACGGCAGTGCGGCCTTATCCGATTCGTCGTCATAGGAGCGCCCCAGCACGAGGTACTGCACTCCGCCGACGGCGTGTGCAGCCTGCTCACTACCCGCCTCGATGTTCTTCGGCACGATAGGCCACTTCAGCGAGCCATCCATCAGCGATCCGCCGCGGTGATTCACCGTGTTGATGGAACCACCCGCTTGAAGCTGAGCGATCTCCTTCGGTGCAATCTGGAGCTTTTGGCGCAACGGGTTGTACGCAGCGAGCCCGAACGTCTCAACACTCTCCGTCTCGGGAATATCGATCACGGCACGCATGTTCTGACCCGTTTCCACGGGGATTGCGAAGTAGCGCCGCTCGCCAGCATTGATGGTGTCGGAAATCACGTCGCCGGGCTTCAGCATCGTCGCGTTGTTGAAGCTGTTGCCACCGGCGACCGCAGTAGGCTCACCTGGCTTCTCCCCGCCGGGTTCAGCACCAGGATCAGCAACCTCACCCGTCTCATACGCGTCGGACTTCACGTATCCGACGGTGAACTCAACGTCCACCTCTTGATCTGACCAAGCTACCCCCGAGCGTGCAACCGAGAAGTAGTGCTGCTCACCGTCGCCGTTCAAGTAGTTCGGTTTACCCCCCAATACGACGGAGGTCATCAGATCTGATTCATCCAGGAAACCCGACTGACTCTGGTTGTCGAACTGCCCACCGCCAGCCTCGCCCGACGGGCTCACCTGCGTCAACCTGAGCTGCCTCTTATCCTGGGCCTCTGCGCCAGACTCGATCGGCGGCGGTACGAGCGTCGCAGTGACCGCCACGTCCCAGCCCTCATGGAAGGGCACCGAGAAATAGCGACGGTTGTCGACGGCGTTCTCACCCCGAGGCTGCTCACCGGTGGGCATCTTCACCACGTACTGGCCGGCGACGATCTCCTCGGCGTCAGGTGCCGTCGGGCCGCCTTCTACCTCGATCCCCTGGCTCTGATACCCCGCCAGCGCGCGCAGCGTCTCCTGCTTCATGGCCTCTTGCAGCGAGCCGGCGTCATCCACGTCGGTGTAGCTTCCCCCTGTGGCTTCGGCGATGCAGCGCAGCGTCTCTTTAGCTTTCGCATTGCCGGAGATCTTGAAACCGATGGTGTGCACCGTGAGGTCGATGCCCTGGCCTGCGAGTTCCTTCGCGACGTCGCACGCCGGCGGCGGCTCACAGTTCGGCTCACCATCAGAGACGAGCACCATCGCCTTCGGACCCTCAATGCCCTCCAGCTCCTTCGCAGCGTGCTGCAGCGCGGGGCCAATCGGCGTGTTCCCCTTCGCCTGCAGCCCATCGACCTGCTTGCCGAGCGCCGCAGCGTCGAAGGCTCCTACCTTGTTGAGCGTCTGGATGTCGTCGCAGGAGTCGTTCCTCGCGCCGTACACCACCAGGCCGAGGCGGGAGTCCTTCGGAGTTTCCGCCAGCAGGCCCTTCACCGCAGTCTTGGCTGCGGCGATGCGCGTGGTGCCCTTCGAGTCCGCGTCCTTCTCATTCATCGAACCCGAGAAATCGGTGACCACTACGACGGGTTGCTGTGCTTGCTGCCCCTCATCAGCCCATGCGCCCGGAGGGAGGCTCATGAGCGCGACCAAGGCGACGAGCACCCCTGCGCTCCATCTGCGTACTGCCTGCTTCATGCTTTTCACTTCCTAACCAGCAACGAGGTTTGCAGTTGCAAATATACACGTCGAGTTTGCGAATGCAAACGATCTGGCAGAATGGGCCCATGAGCAACTCACGAGCGGACCAACAACGCGCACTCTACGGCAGCACCCTGGCAGAACGCTTCGGCGCAGTGATGAACACCTATGCGCTCACGCAGCGCGGCCTGGCCGACGTACTCGGCCTCTCCGCACCCATGCTCTCACAACTCATCCACGCGCAACGCATCAAAATTGGCAACCCCGCCGTCTACGAGCGCCTCGTCATGCTGGAAATGCGCGCCGACGAGGACGACCACGCCGCGGTGCTCGCCGAGGTGCACGCCTCTACCCCGGTGCTGAGCACTCAACAGTCCACGACGATGCCCTCCACCGCGGAGCTCTCGTCGCTCGCCACGCCAGACCAGCTGCGCGCCACAGCCGAGTTTGCGCAGTCGCTCGGTGCGACGCGCTTGGCTTCTGCGCTGTTGAAGTCGAGCCAGGCGTCGAACAAGCTCTAGGCTGGAGCGGTGGGTCAGGTAATTGCAGGACGATTCGAACTGCTCGAGCACATCGCGTCGGGCGCGACGGGGTCGATCTGGCGCGCGGTAGATCGTCGGCGAAACTCCGAGTGCGCGGCCAAGGTGCTCCGCCAGAAAGACTCCGGGGAGCTGCTGCGGTTCGTGCGTGAACAGGGCATACAACTGGACCACCCTCATCTGGCTACGCCATACGGTTGGGCTGCGGAGGACGACGACGTCGCCATCGCCATGCCGCTCGTGCGCGGTGGCACCCTCGAGTCGGCGCTCAGCGACCACGGCGCATTCTCGCCAGAACTCGTCGCCACCTGCCTCTACCAGCTGCTCGACGGGATCGCGCACGTGCACGATGCGGGCTGGATTCACCGCGACGTGAAGCCCGCGAACATCCTGCTCGAACCCACCGGCACCGGTCGCCCCCACCTGAGGCTGGGCGATTTCGGCACGGCCCTGCGCACTGACGATCCCCGCTTCACCGCGGTCGGGTTCATCCACGGCACCCCCGGCTACGTTCCGCCCGAGGCGCTCGACGGTGCCGCGCCCGCATCCTCGGCGGACCTCTACGCCGCAGGCATCGTCGCGCTACGCATGCTGCACCCCGAGGCGAAATCCGTCGACGTGCTCGCTGAGGCCCGGCAGCGCATCACCTCCCAGCCGCTACCCCCTCCGCTGCAGCGCACCGTTCTCGGGCTCACCAGCGAAAACCCTGAGGCCCGCATCGATGCCGCCCAGGAGGCCCGACGAAGCCTCGCCGAGGTCGCGCACCGCGCGGGGTACACCGTCGCGAACGGGGAACCCTTCGAGGTGTTCGACCAGCTCGCACCCGACGACCCGGACCCCACGCCGGTGCAGTCACCCGAACCGCCTTCGGAACCCACCGTCGTGCTGCGGCCGGCGCCCACCAAGCCCGCGTCGAAGGGTCCACTGATCGTGATCGGTACGGGTGTCGTGCTCCTCGCGGTGGCGCTGGTGCTGCTGCTGGTGACGTAACGTCGCTCAGTTACGCACCTCGGCGACGGCGCCGTCGATGATCGCCGCCAGCTTCGCCGGGTGCGTCTTGGGCAACTGGTGGGTGGCTCCGCGCACTACGTGCGCCGACACATGCGACGCCTGGTTGGCGTACCGCTTGGCGTGCACGCGCATCTGGTCGAACTGCCCATTCACAAGCACGACGGGGCACTGGACGTCGCGTAGATTGGCCGGGCCGCATTCGTCGAACACGACGCGCCACCCGTCGGCGAGGGCTTGGTACGACTCCTGGCCGGGCAGCTCGCCCCTGTTGCCGATCAGCCGGTAGAAGGCGTTCGAGATGGTGGTCATGCGCTGCACCCCGAGGGCGGACATCAACCACAAAAACCCCTTGTAGCCGAGCGCGATGAGGCTCGACGGGTCTGCCGTGGTGCCCACGAGCACGAGCGCGGAGAGGTCGTCCCGGCCCTCGTCGGCCAGGTAGTTGGCGTACAGCGCAGAGAAGTAACCGCCCAGACTGTGCCCCACCAGCACCACGGGCTGACCAGGCTCGGCCTGCGCGAGCGCGTCCTCGAACGCGGCGAGGACGTTACTGCGCGTGCAGCGTTGATGTGCGGCATCGCCGTGGCCGGGGAGGTCGATCGCGAGGACCTCCACGTCGGGGAGGAGCGCGTCGTAGCCGTCCCACTCCGCTTTCGATTCGTGCGTGCCGTGCACCAACACGACGAGCGGTTTCACCATGCCGGCCATCCTACGCCGGCGTTCGAAACCTCTCGCGCGAGACAACTGACGCTGGTCAGCCGCTGAGCGACAGCCACGCCACCGCCTCGGCGTCGAGCGTGTCCGATGCCCGGCACAGCGCGCGCGCCTGCGCCAGCCCGACCATGCCGCCGATCCGCGCCGCGGCCTCGCTCTCCCCCATGCCTGCCAGCCACAACCAGACCGGCACGAGATGCCGCTCGGCGCCGTCTGGGTAGTCGGACATCACGCGCCCGAGCCCGAATTGCAGCAGCCCGTCGTAGGCCACCTGGCCGAGTTTGACGCCGACGAGTGAGTCCACCGTCGCAAGCCCCCGGCTGACCAGCGCCACCATCGTGGCCACATCCGCGGTGGGCAACACCGCTCCCGCTGCCGTGAGGGCGTCGTCGTGGCTTGTCAATCCCATACCGACGGTGTGCGCGGCGGCGAGTGCGGCCCACAGCGTCGGCGTCTCGAGGGCTCGTGCGAGCCGGGGTGCCAGCTCGTCGACGTCGGGTTCGCGGGTGAGCGTGGTGAGGTAGCACCACAGGTCGTCGGGCGCCCCGCTCCGGGCCCCCTCCACGAGCTCGTCCCAATCGCGGTGCCAGCCCACCTCGAGGCGCGAGATGCCCGCCATGTCGCCCACTTCGACGGTGTGCAGCCCCGGCTCTCCCACGAGCTCGTGCCTATCGTCGTGAGCGACGGCGTCCACCCCCGTGACCACCGCGTCGGGCAACCGCAGCGTCAACTCATCTCCGTAGGGCACGTGCCTGCGCGCGGGCAACCAGTCGGGCTCGGGAGGAAGCTGGAACATGTCGCCGGCTAGTTGTTCGACCACCCACACCGACGTGTGCGGATGCCCCGGCGCTACCACGAGCGGCTCAGGAAACAGGCTCATGGATTCCAGATTCCCGACGGCAAACCCGCGGCGCTGCTGCGCGAAGACGGGGCCGTCAGCCGTCGGAGCAGTGATTTCAGCGCTGGCACCGCCCAGCCAGCCGATGAGGTAGTGCGCAGAGGTCACCGTGGCGCGCGGCGCTGGAGCCATCGCGACGGAGTCGGCAGAAAGCACCGACACCTCGATGCGCGCGCGGTCACCGTCGTGGAACTTCGCGACGAGCGTCAGTCCCGACGGGTGCTCCCACCGTCGCCCGATCTCCGCGGAAACCTCGCGCCACTCGTCGGGAACAAGCAGCTCGGCATCGAGCCCGTGGACGTGGATCAATCTTCGCCCGCTTCCGGCACCACCGCCTGGATGACGGAGCCGTCCGCACGACGGTGCCCGACGACAGGGTGCGTGCCGTGCAGCGTCGGCAACTGGGGCCCGTGCCCGTCGAGCACGACGGAACTGACCTCACCCGGCTGCACCGTGACGGGCTTGCCTCGCACTGACAGCTCCACGGGGCCTCCATCCACCACCTCGAACGTGATGCTCGCCCTTGTCAGGTTGACCTTCATCTTCGACCCGCGCACCTGCAGCTGGAAGCCGAGCGACTGCCAATCCTTCGGCAGGCGGGGGTCGAAGGTGAGGTTGCCGCCATGGTCGCGCATGCCGCCGAAGCCGTAGATCAGCGCATTCCACACGCCACCGGTGGACGCGATGTGCACGCCGTCGCGGGCGTTCGAGTGGAGATCCGCGAGGTCGACGTAGAGGCCGGAGAGGAAGTAGTCCATGGCCATCTCCTGATAGCCCACCTCAGCGGCCATCACCGACTGCACGACGCCCGACAGCGTCGAGTCGCCCGTCGTGATCGGGTCGTAGTACTCGAAGTCCGAGCGCTTCTCCTCGGCGGTGAACTCGTCGCCCTGCAGGAACAGGGCGAGCACCGCGTCGGCCTGCTTCAGCACCTGGAAACGGTAGATGACGAGCGGATGGAAGTGCAGCAGCAGCGGGCGTTTCTCGTCGGGAGTGTTCTCGAGATCCCACATCTCCGACTGGAGGAACTTCTCGTCCTGCGGGTGAATGCCGAGGTTCTCGTCGTGGAGAATCACCATGCCGTCCGCCGCGCGACGCCACGATTCGACCTCGTCCTGCGTGAACTCCAGCGCCTCCGCGGCGCGCTCGAACGCCGCCTGGTCGTTGGCCGCCATCTCCTCGAGCAGCCGCACCGCGTTGCGCAGATTGGCCCTGGCCATCACGTTGGTGAAGAAGTTGTTGTTCACCACGGCGGTGTACTCGTCGGGGCCCGTCACGCCGTGGATGTGGAAGCGCTCGGTGCCGTCGGCGTCGGTGCGCCAAAAGCCCAGGTCGGCCCACATGCGTGCGGTTTCCACGAGGACGGCCACACCGTCGCGATAGAGGAACTGGTTGTCGCCGGTCATGGCCCCGTATTTGGTGAAGGCGTAGGCGACGTCGGCGTCGATGTGGAACTGCGCCGTGCCGGCCGCGTAGTAGGCCGACGCTTCCTCGCCGTTGATGGTGCGCCATGGGAACAGCGCGCCGCGCAACGACATCACCGACGCGCGCTCGCGGGCCTGCGGGAGCATGTTGACGCGCATTCGCAGCGCGTTCCTTGCGACGTTGGGGTTGGTGTAGATGAGGAACGGGACGAGGTAGATCTCGGTGTCCCAGAAGTAGTGCCCCTCGTAGCCAGAGCCGGTGACGCCCTTCGCTGCGATGCCGAGTTGGTCGCTGCGGGCAGTGGCCTGCGCGAGCTGGAAGAGGCACCAACGCACGGCCTGCTGGATGGCTGGGCGCCCGCCGATTTCGACGTCAGAGTTGGCCCAAAACTCGTCGAGCCAGGCGCGCTGCTGCTGCTCGAAGTGCTCAAACCCGAGGTCGCGGACGCGGTCGAGGTTGCGGTTCGCGCGGTCGGCCAGCTCCGGCACGACGACGCCTCGCGACGTGTGATACGCCACGGCCTTGCGCAGCCGGACGGGCTTGCCCTGCTTGGCCTCGACGCGGAACACCGCCTTGGCGACGTCGGGGTCGATATGGGTGTCGACCTCGTAGGGGTTGTCCGTCTCGAAGTGGTGATCGGCGCCGACGAGGCACGTCATGCCGGAGTGCGCGGCCCGGAAGCCGAGCAGCATCCGGGTGTCGTCCGACCACTGCAGCTGCGGCTCCAGCACCCGCCAGCCGAAGCCCGAGGCGCGACGGGGGTCAAAGCCCTCCTTCGATTCGGAGGGCGAGTAGTAGTCTGAGCCGCCATCTTGACGGTTCACGATCTGGGAGCTGAGCACGATGGGCGCGTCGCCGTCGAGCAGCTCCACCTCCAAGTCGAACAGCGCGATCGAGCGGTCGGTGAACGACACCATCCGCGACGAGCGGATCCGCACCCGCTTACCCGCAGGCGTGCGCCAGATGATGTCGCGGGTGAGTCGACCCGCGCGGAAATCGAGTGCGCGCTCGTAATGCTCCAGGTCGGAGATGCTCAGTGTGAGGGGCTCGCCGTCGACGTAGATCTTGATGACCTTCGAGTCAGGGGCGTTGATAATGGTCTGGCCGGTTTCAGCGAACCCGAAGGCGGCCTCGGCGTGGTGGATGGGCCAGGTTTCGTGGAAGGCGTTGACGAACGTGCCGTGCGCGTACGACGGGCGGCCTTCCCCCGGGTTGCCGCGCATGCCCAGGAAGCCGTTGCCGACGGCGAACAGCGTTTCCGTCGTGCCAAGGTCGGCGGAGTTATATTCACGCTCGACGAAGCGCCACGGCTCGACCGGGAAGCGCGTGCGGTTCAGAGGGTCGGTGCTAATACCCCGGATCACAGCAGCTCCTCAAGATCTTCCACAACGATGTCAGCGCCAGCCTTGCGCAACTCGTCGGGGCCGACCCCGCGGTCGACGCCGACGACGAGCGCGAAGTCGCCCGCCACGCCCGCTTGCACGCCGGAGATGGCGTCTTCGAGCACGACGCAGCGGCGCTCGTCGGCCTGCAGGAGCTCGGCGGCGCGCCGGAACATGTCGGGGGCCGGTTTGCCTGGGATGTGCTCGCGGACGGCGACGTTACCGTCGACGATCACCTCGAAGAGGTGGTCCATCTTCGCGGCCCGCAGCACGGCCGGGGCGTTCTTCGAGCTGGACACGACTGCCAGCTTGAGGCCCTGCTCGGCCAGAGTTTCGATGAGCCGCTTGGAGCCGGGGTACGGGGCGATGCCGTCGCGTTCGATGATGAGGTTGAACTGCTCGTTCTTGCGGTTCCCCAAGCCGCAGACCGTGCGCGCGTCGGGCTCGTCGGTGGGGTCGCCGTCGGGAAGGATGATGCCGCGTGAGGCGAGGAAGTCGCGGACCCCGTCGTAGCGGGGCTTGCCATCCACGAAGCGGAAGTAGTCGTCGTCGGTATATCGGGGCTGGTCGGCGTCGAGGAATGCATTGAACATTTCGCTCCACGCTTGCATGTGAATCTCAGCGGTGGGGGTGATGACCCCGTCGAGGTCGAACAGTGCAGCTTCGTGTGCGCTCCAATCCATACCGCCAGCCTAGTGGCTCCTTTCTGCAACGCGACCGGGTCGTCGTCCCGCCGGCGCGGTGCCCGCCGCCCAGGCAGGTGCAACCTGTGCGGCAACAGAGCGGATCAGGTGTCACCTGCCTCCCGACGACGCCTCGCCGCGCGGAATCAGGTGACACCTGTTC
>NZ_CAMYPD010000067.1 GCF_947286155.1 uncultured Tessaracoccus sp. | reverse complement strand
GTCACCGTTGTAGCCCTCTGCCGACGCTGTGGTCTCACGCGACAGACGTTCTACAACCACTTCGGTGACATCAGAGAGCTGGCGGTGTGGGTGTTCACCACCGAAGTCGCCAACCACATTCTCAGCCACGCGAGCCTCGCTGGATGGGAGGAGGGTTTTGAGCGCCTGCTGGTGTATCTCGCCGACCATCGCGAGCAGACCTACGCGGTCACCGAGTCGCTCGGGCTTCGTGACCTCGAGCGCTTCTTCTACTACAACCTGCGCGAGATGATGCGGGCGATCGTCGCCGAGCTGAGCGGCGACCTCACCCTCCGTCCCGCAGACCGCAACTTCATCGTCGACCACTTCACCCTTACTGTGCTCGGCCACCTCCTCCATTGGCTCGCTGGTGGAATGCGCACCGATCCGATGCGGCTGGCCGGCGACCTCGAGTTCATCCTCCATGGCCAGGTCCGTCAAGCGCTGGAGCGGCTGGCAGTTCGACGAGACTGAGCCACCGTCGGGCCCGTGCAGCCATGCGGCGGTGGCTGGGTGCCCTGCCTGCAGACGATCCGCGTCGGGAATGTGACAAGCTACATGGGTGACGAGTCTCGTGCTGACCTTCCCCGACATCGACCCCGTAGCGTTCCGCCTCGGGCCGCTCCAAATTCACTGGTACGCCATCATGTACCTCATCGGCTTCGCGGTGGCGTATATCCTCATGCGACGCAGGCTCACCCACGAGCCGTACCGCTCCATCACCAAACCCGAGCCGTACAGCAAGGAATTCATCGAGGACATCCTCACCGCTGCCATCGTCGGCGTTCTCGTCGGTGGCCGCTTGGGGTACTGCTTCTTCTACAAGCCCGCCTATTACGTGGCCCATCCTGTCGACATCTTCAAAGTCTGGGATGGCGGCATGAGCTTCCACGGCGGCGCTATCGGCGTCTTCCTCGGCTTCATCTACCTCGCGTGGCGACGGAAGCGTCCCATGCTGCAGATCGCCGACTTCGTCGTCCCCGCCGTCGCGCCCGGCCTCATGTTCGGCCGGCTCGGGAACTTCATCAATGGAGAATTGTGGGGCCGACCCGCTCCCGACGGGCTTCCCTGGGCGATGATCTTCCCCACCGGAGGCGACGTGCCGCGTCACCCGTCGCAGCTCTATCAGGCACTGATGGAAGGGCTGCTGCTGTTCCTCGTCGTGTGGTTCTACGCAGCGAAGCGCAACCGCTATCGCGGGCAAGTGTCGGGGCTGTTCGTGGCTGGGTATGGGCTGGCTCGGTTTGTGGGTGAGTACTTCCGCGAGCCCGACGCGCACCTGGGCTACCTCAGCTTGGGCCTCAGCATGGGGCAGTGGCTGTCGCTGCCGATGGTGATCGCCGGCGTCATTCTATTCAGCTGGGCATCCGCGAAGCGCATTGATGACACTGAGGATGCGGCTGAGGCGGAAGAGCCGGAGGAGCCCGATGAGCCCGATGAGCCTGAGGAAGAGGCGCAGGAAGAATCAAAGGAAGAGGCACCCGACGACGAGTGAGGGCGCCTCAACCCGGTGGTTGAGCAGCCGCCGCAGGCGGCGTATCGAAACCACGCGCACACGTTAGCGCGCCCACCGGGGTGGCCAAACTTGCAAGGCTTGCAAGCCTGTGGATATGTGGACAACTCCCAGAGAGCTCACGCTGGGAAATGCCATCTACAAGCCAATACGCATCGATTCCACGCTGTGGAGAACCCTGTGGATGGTTCTTCGCTACACGACCTGCCGCGCCGCCGCCAGGGTCTGCCCGACGTACCCTGCGCCGAAGAGCACCACGTGCACCAGCAGCATGTGGAGCTGATGCATAGGCACCCGCTCGCGCCAGCCGTCGGCCAGCGGGCTCACCTCCTGGTAGCCCTCCATCGTCGCGTCGAGATGCGCCGAGCCGAACACGTGGAGCGCCGCGAGGTCGGTCTCGGCGTGCCCGCCATGCGCGTGGGGGTCGATGAGTGTGCCCACCGTCCCCGACGCCGCGCGTGCCCACACGATGTTGCCACCCCACAAGTCACCGTGCGTGCGCGCTACCGTCGCACCCCGCTCCACACATAACGCCGGCTGGGGCGCGTCGAACTCTCCGGCTGCGACGCGTTCCACGGACTGCGCGACGACCCGTCGGGCAGAGGTGTCCATCGCACGCGCTTTGCGCAGGTAGGGTTCGAGTTTCGTTTCGGCGAAGAACTCCCCAAACGACCCCCACTGGGGCTCCGACGCCAGCGGCGCGGGCATGCTCGCCTCCCAGTTTTGCCCGAGCCCAGGCGGGCCAGCTCCCCACCAGTCCGCGCCGGCCGCGTGCGTCGCGGCCAACCCACGGCCAAAGTCGCGCGCATCGTCCCGCGACGGAAACCCCTCGGCAAGCAGGCGCGTCTCGAGCCAAGTGTCGCCCACGTTCACCAGCTCCGCGACGGGGGCGCCACCGGCCTCGCTCAACCACAGCAACCCGGCCGCCTCGGCCGCGATGGCTTCTTTCGAGTCCTGTTTGCGAAACGTCTCCATTGCTCCACCGTAACCCGACGATCGCAGCCCGGGCTAGCCATTTCGTCATGGTCAGCCGCCTGCGAGAATCCCACCCTCTAAGCTGGAGGCATGAGTGATCGATCCGATGTCGTCTCCTGGCTCACCGACATGGACGGCGTGCTCGTCCATGAGAATCACGCGCTGCCCGGCGCGTGCGATCTCATCAACCAGTGGAACGAACGCGGCACGGAGTATCTCGTGCTCACCAACAACTCCATCTTCACCCCGCGCGACCTCTCCGCTCGCCTGCATGCCTCCGGCCTCGAAGTTCCGGAGCAGCGGGTGTGGACGTCGGCCCTTGCCACTGCGGATTTCCTGAAGCGTCAGCAGCCCGGGGGCACCGCATACGTTGTCGGGGAAGCGGGCCTGATTACCGCCATGCACGAGTCCGGGTTCGTCATGACGGACCGCTCGCCGGATTTCGTCGTTCTTGGTGAAACCCGCACCTACTCCTTTGAACAGATCACGACGGCCATTCGCCTCATTCTGGGTGGGGCAAGGTTCATCGCCACCAACCCCGACCCGACTGGCCCCAGCGCCGACGGTGTGCTCCCTGCCACCGGCGCCATCATCGCGCTGGTGAAGGCGGCGACGAACCGCGCGCCGTACGTCGTCGGTAAACCCAACCCGATGATGTTCCGCTCCGCGCTCAACCGCATCGGCGTGCACTCGGAAACCACCGGCATGATTGGCGACCGCATGTCTACCGACATCGTCGCTGGCATGGAAGCCGGCCTCCACACTGCGCTCGTGCTGACCGGAATCGAGACGCACGAGAGCATGGAGGAGTATCCATTCCGCCCCTCCGAGGTGCTGGAGGGCGTCTTCGAGCTGGTGGACGATTGGGCGCCCGACCTCGATGCCCTCGACGAGGAGCCCGAGCTGCCGTAAGGCCCCATAGCGCGCCGACCCCATGGTGCGGGGGACTACGTTGCGACGATGGTCGCGGCGCTGTAAACGCCCCTCAAGCGGCGTACAACGGATTTCGCATGTCGACGATGCGCAATCCGGCGCCCAAGCGCGGTATGCTTGACGTCGGCCGTCGGATCGACGGCCGTGGCATGTAAGGAGTACGCGTGGATCACGACGAGTCCACCCCGATTGACGCGACGGATGCAGTCGTTGATCTCGACGGTCAGCCCGAGAGTGCAGTGTCTGGCGACTACGACGCCGACCAAATCTCGGTCCTCGAAGGCCTGGAGGCGGTGCGCAAGCGCCCAGGCATGTACATCGGCTCCACCGGCGAGCGCGGCCTCCACCATCTCGTATACGAGATCGTCGATAACTCCGTCGACGAGGCCCTGGCCGGCTACTGCTCCCAGATCAACGTCGAGCTGCTCGACGACGGGGGCGTGCGCGTCGTCGACAATGGCCGCGGCATCCCCGTGAAGGAACACCCCGTCGAGAAGATCCCGACGGTAACCCTCGTCCTCACCGTGCTCCACGCAGGCGGCAAATTCGGCAACGGCGGCTATAAAGTCTCGGGTGGTTTGCACGGCGTCGGCTCGTCTGTCGTGAACGCACTATCCGAGAAATTCATCGTCGAAGTGCGTCGAGATGGGCACCTCTACCGCCAGGAATTCAAGCTCGGAGTTCCGGTGTATGAATTGGAGACCGTACGCGAGCTTGCCGACGGTGAATCCACCGGCACCACTATTACGTTCTATCCATCGTCGGAAATCTTTGAAACAACACGGTTTAGCTACGACACCCTAGCGAACCGTTTCCGCGAAATGGCGTTCCTGAATAAGGGTCTGCGCATCATCCTTGACGACCGCCGCTCGGATGCCACCGTCGAGGCCGCCGAGGGCGAAGATACGAGCGACGACGTCACCAGCGATCCCGACGACATCAGCCACGACGAATTCCATTACGCCGAGGGCCTGAAGGACTACGTGCGATTCGTCTCGAAGGGCAAAGAGCCCGTGCACCATTCCATCATTGATATGGAGGCGCACGCTCCCGATCAGGGAATGAGCCTGGAAATCGCGATGCAATGGAATATGTCGTACTCATCGAATGTGTACACATTCGCGAATACCATTTCCACCCACGAAGGCGGCACGCACGAAGAAGGATTCCGCGCCGCGCTCACGAATACCGTGAATAAGTGGGGCGAAAACTGGGGAATGATCAAAAAGAAGGAAGATCGTGTCTCCGGCGACGATATCCGCGAAGGCCTCACCGCAATTATTTCGATCAAGGTGGCCGAACCGCAGTTCGAGGGCCAGACGAAAACGAAGCTCGGCAACACCGAAGCACGCACCTTTGTGCAGCGCGTCATGTGGGAGAAGCTGGGCGACTGGTTCGAGCTCAACCCCGCAGAGGGCAAAGACATCATCCGCAAGTCGCAGGCCGCTGCTCAGGCGCGCATCGCGGCCCGCAAGGCGCGCGACATGGCGCGTAATCGCAAGGGTCTGCTCGGAGGCGGTGGTCTCCCCGGCAAGCTGGTGGATTGCTCTTCGCGCAACCCTGAAGAGTGCGAAATGTTCATCGTCGAGGGCGACTCCGCCGGCGGCTCCGCCCGCGGTGGTCGTGACCCGCGCACGCAGGCCATCCTGCCCATTCGCGGCAAGATCTTGAACGTCGAGAAGGCACGCCTGGACAAGATCCTCGCTAACAAGGAAGTCGAGGCCATCATCAACGCGCTCGGCACCGGCGCGCAGGAAGACTTCGACATCGACCGGCTCCGCTACCACAAGCTCGTGCTCATGGCCGACGCCGATGTCGACGGCGCGCACATCCGCACGCTGCTGCTGACGCTGATCTTCCGTTTCCTCCGTCCCCTTATCGAGGCCGGCCACGTGTACCTCGCGCAGCCGCCGCTGTTCAGGCTCCGCTGGACGAATGCGCCGCACGAGCTGGCATACACCGACGCAGAACGTGACGCACTGCGCGAGGCCGGATTGGCGGCTGGCAAGAAGCTCCCGCAGGTCAACCCCATCCAGCGCTACAAGGGTCTCGGCGAGATGAACGCCGACGACCTTTGGGAGACGACGATGGACCCCGAAAACCGCATCCTGCTCCAGGTCACCATGGACGACGCTGCCGCAGCCGACCGGATGTTCTCCATCCTGATGGGCGAAGACGTCGAGCAGCGACGCACCTTCATTCAGCGCAACGCTCGCGACGTGCGCTTCCTGGACATCTGAGGAAGAAGCTATGGCAGACGAAGAAACTCCGGTAGAAGCCCTGAACGACGAGTTGCAGGCAGGCGGCCACGGCCGCGTCGATGCGACGGACCTCGAAGAGGAAATCCAAAAATCGTACCTTGACTACGCCATGAGCGTGATCGTCGGGCGTGCGCTGCCCGACGTGCGCGACGGCCTCAAGCCCGTGCACCGTCGCGTGCTGTACGCCATGTGGGACGGCGGTTACCGCCCCGACCGCGGCTGGAACAAGTGCTCGCGCGTCGTCGGTGAGGTTATGGGTTTGTACCATCCGCACGGCGACTCGGCGATCTACGACGCCCTCGTGCGCCTGGCTCAGCCGTGGGCGATGCGGCACACCCTTGTCGCGGGGCAGGGCAACTTCGGTTCGCAGGGCAACGACAAAGCCGCGGCCATGCGATACACCGAGTGCAAGATGGCCCCGCTCGCCGCCGAGATGGTGCGTGAGATTGACCAGAACACCGTCGATTTCATGCCCAACTACGACAACCGGGAGCAGGAGCCGACGGTGCTCCCCGCCCGCTTCCCGAACCTACTGGTGAACGGCTCGACGGGTATCGCCGTCGGCATGGCGACGAACATCCCCACGCACAACCTGCGTGAGGTGGGCGACGCGGTGCAGTGGGCACTCGAGCATCCCAAGGCGAGCAGCGAGGAGCTGCTGGAAGCGGCCATGCAGCGCATCCACGGCCCCGACTTCCCAGGCGGAGCGCTGATCGTCGGGCGCCAAGGCATCGAAGACGCGTACCGCACTGGGCGCGGTTCTGTTGTGATGCGCGCGGTCGTCGACTTCGAGGAAGACGAGCGCGGGCGGCAGATGCTCGTCGTGAAGCAGCTGCCGTACATGACGAACCCCGACACTCTCGCGCAACGTATCGCCGACCTCGTCAACAGCGGCAAACTCGCCGGCATTGCTGACATCCGCGACGACTCGTCGGCGCGTACAGGCCAGCGCCTGGTGATCGTGCTGAAGCGCGACGCGCAGCCTCGCGTCGTGCTCAACAACCTGTACAAGCACACCGCACTGCAGGAATCGTTCGGCTGCAACATGCTCGCCATCGTTGACGACGTGCCTCGCACACTGCGTCTCGACCAGTTCATCTCGCTGTGGATCAAGCACCAGATGGAGGTCATCCGCAGGCGCACCCAGTTCCAGCTGGAGGATGCGGAGAAGAAGGCGCACATCTACCGCGGGTTGGTGAAGGCCCTCGACAAGCTCGACGAGGTCATCGCGCTCATTCGGCGCTCGCCGAACGCCGACGACGCCCGCACCGGCCTGATGGGGCTGCTCGACATCGATCAGGTGCAAGCCAGCGCCATTTTGGATATGCAGCTGCGCAGGCTCGCGGCCCTTGAACGTCAGGAGACGATCGACCGGCTCGCCGCGCTCGAGGCGAAGATCGCCGATCTCAAGGACATTCTCGCTAAGGAGGAGCGCCAGCGCGAGATCATCGGCGTCGAGCTGCAGGAGATCGTCGACAAGTACGGCGACGAGCGCCGCACGAAGATCATCGCAGCCGAGGGCGACTTCTCGGAGGAAGATTTCATTCCCGACGAGGACGTCGTCGTCACCATTACCTACGGCGGCTATGTCAAGCGCACCCGCACCGACCAATACCGCGCCCAAAAGCGCGGTGGCAAGGGCGTTCGCGGGGCGACGCTGCGGGCCGACGACGAGGTCCAGCACCTGTTCACCGCGACGAACCACGAGTGGTTGCTGTTCTTCACTAACTTTGGGCGCGTGTACCGCATCAAGGCGTGGCAGCTCCCCGAGGGCGGACGTGACGCGAAGGGCAGCCACGTCGTCGGGCTGCTGACGTTCCTTCCCGACGAGAAGATCGCCCGCGTGATGCGGCTGCGCACGTACGAAGACGCCCCGTACCTGCTCCTGGCGACGAAGAAGGGCCTGGTCAAGAAGACTGCCCTGACCGCGTACGACTCGTCGCGTCAGGCAGGCGTGATTGCCATCAACTTCCGCGACGAGGACGACGAGCTCATCGGCGCTGAGATCTGCTCGGCCGACGACGACGTGCTGCTGCTGTCGAAGAAAGGCCAGGCGATTCGATTCCAGGCCTCCGACGAGCAACTGCGTCCCACCGGGCGTGCGACGTCGGGCGTCACCGGCATGCGTTTCCGTGAGGTGGGCGGCGAATCCGACGAGCTCCTCAGCATGTCCGTGCTCCCCGCAGGCGGCGAGGAGGACGAGCGTTTCGTGTTCACCGTCACGCAAGGTGGCTACGCCAAACGCACCAAGGTGAGCGAGTATCGCACGCAGGGACGTGGCGGGCTTGGCATCAAGGCCATGAAGCTTGTCGACGACCGCGGCTCGCTCGTCGGCGGGCTCATCGTCGATGAAACCGACGAGGTCATCGCCATCAAGCATTCCGGGCAGATCACTCGCTCCGCTGTGGCGGAAGTCCCGGTGAAGGGGCGCGACACGATGGGCGTGAAGTTCGTCGGCGTGCGTGGCGAGGACGCCGTGAGTGTAATTGCGCTCTACCCTGAAACAGAGGTGGACGAAGAAGAATCCGCCGAGTCTGCTGCTGCGGAGGGTGAAGAAACCGCTACGGTAGACGACACGGACGTGAACGAGGAGGCGACCGATGAGTGATGCGCCGCGCTGGCCTGGCGCCGACGGTTCCCCAGGGCTTGATTTCTCCCGGAAGCCTGATGCTGACCCCCAGAAGCCCGCTGGAAACGCTGAGGGTGGCCCTCGGCCGACGAGCGGCCCCAAGCCGCAGGGTGCCCCAGCGAAGGGGTCTGGGGCGCAGGATAAGCCTCAGCCGTCTGCCCCGAGTCTCGACGAGGGCGCCACGCGTGCGGTAAAGCTTCCGCGCAGTGCGCAGTCTGCGACGGACGCCCGTCCAGATGCTCGCAAGTCACAGAACGCCAATGACTGGGAGCTCGACAGCATCACGCGTTCAACCAAGTCAGAGCCCGGTCCGCCTGGGCCGCAGCCGGTGGCGTCTGGCGCCTCCGCGTCGCGGCCGGTGGAGGCTCCTGCTCCCACGCCGCGTCCGTCACGAGCGGCTACGTCGGATTCGGAGTCTGCTGGCCATCCGCTCAGCCGCGCGTCCTCGTCGCGACGTACCCGTAAGGCGCGTCTGCGGATCAACCGGATTGATCCGTGGTCGGTGATGAAAACGTCGTTCCTGTTCTCGATCGCCTTCGGTGTCATGCTCGTCGCAGGTGTGGGCGTGCTGTGGTCCGTCGTAGCCGGATCGGATGCGCTGAACACCATCAACGACCTAGTGAACTCCGTAGTCGCTGACCCACAAGGTGGCGGCGAACGCTTCAACATCCACGAGTTCCTGGGCTGGCAGCGCGTCATGGGCCTGACCACCGTGCTTGCCGCCATCGACGTCGTCATCTTCACCGCAGTGGCTACGCTGTTCGCGTTCCTCTACAACCTCGCGTCCGTCGTGATGGGTGGCCTGGAAATCACGCTGGCTGAGGACTGATAGCCCGCAAAGCTCGACTGAGCGCACTCCAGATGCAGAAAATGCTCGTTTTAGGGCCGAAATCGTCGTCTGGAGTGCGCTCAGTCGCGGTTTGCCCAGTGCTCCCTCCGGACAGTTTGCGAGCCGCTCGAATGGTTTGATAAAGTTTCAAGTCGGTGAACGAGCCTATAGCTCAGTTGGTTAGAGCGCTGCCCTGATAAGGCAGAGGTCGCTGGTTCAAGTCCAGCTAGGCTCACTGCCCAAACCTCCTAGCTAGGGGGTTTGTTATTTTTCGGGGGTCTTGTTCTCGACGTATGTGAGTATCTCCAAGATAGATCAAGTTGGTGGTTGGTCTACCCACCACCAACTTGATCTATCTTCGGTTCTCACTCGAGTGTCACGGG
>NZ_CAMYPD010000066.1 GCF_947286155.1 uncultured Tessaracoccus sp. | reverse complement strand
AAAACCTGTGAGGCACGGCCCCTAACATCCCGGGACTACATGTGAGTCTCGTCGACCCCTTCCCTGCGGCCCGTTCCCGTGTTACGTTTGCCGAAAATATCGGCACCGCTGCCGACGAACCGAAGGGGGACCCGTGCCCGCTCGCCCCAACTACCCCAAGCTTAGACGCCGTCATCCGGCGTTCCTCTCTGCTCTCACCCTCGCATCGGCTTCACTATTTGCGGCCGGCCCATCGCATGCTGATGTCTACTATTCGGGCGGACTCACCTCTGCCAAACACACTTGGTACCGTCCCAACTACAACAGCGCTTGGAATGCAGCTCTGGCAACTGCGGAGTCCGCTTGGAATGCGGTCCCAGAGGTGGCGTTCAGGCGAGTCTCGACGAAGACTCCTGCCACCCCCAGCACGATCACGGTTGCGAGCTACACCGCTTCTTGGTATGGGCTCTACACGCCTCGTGAACAACACACCAGCTACTACTCGGGCCGCTACTTCAACGTCTCGATCAATTCGAGGACCATTTCGAAGGACTCCAAGAACTTCAACGGATTCGTGCGGAGTGTCACTGTGCACGAGCTGGGTCACGCACTGAGCTTGGGCGACAACCCTCCCACTTCGGCTCCCAGCATCATGAAGTATTCGCGAGACCGCAACACCCTGATCACTCACACGCACTACGACCGTGCAAACGTTTCGAGAAGGTACTGATCATGAAGCACTTCGAATCACTGATCGCAACTCTCGCTGTACTCGCGCTAGCGGGCTGCGGCGCCCAGCCCGCCGAGCCGGCTCCGTCGGCACCCGTCACGATGCACGTCGACGGGCCTGTGTACGACTCTCTCGACCAGCTCGACCGCGACGCCGACGTCATTGCCTCGCTCGAGATCATCTCCTCGAAGCAGGACGAGCTGCTGCCCGAGTACTCCGGTGACGACCCCAGCACCAACCCCGCAGCCGGGGCGCCCGCCGCTCCCAGCTGGGAGGACATCCGCGACGGAGCCGTCCCGATCACCGTGCACACCGTACGCGTCGTGGATGTGCTGCGCGGAGCAGGCGACGGGGAGGAACTCACGCTGATCGAACTCGGCGGGCCGAAGGCCACCGTCCAAGACCGCCCGAAGCTCACCGACGCTCTGGGCCCGGACACCGTCGCTTTCCTCACGCGACTTCCCGACGGCCGCTACGAGGTGCTGGGCCAAGGGCAGGGCCTCCTCCAGCGCAGCGAAGACCAGTATGTGAGCCTCACCGAGCCGCGGATCAGCGTAGCCGAGCGTCGGGTGACCTCGCTACGTTGAGCCCTCGCCCGACGCTTCGCTCCGCAGGCGCGCCATCGTCGCTTCCACCTGCTCGCGGACCGCAGCGAGGCTTCCGGAGTTGTCGATGACGTGGGTTGCTGCGGCGAGCCGTTCCTTCCGCGTCGCCTGAGCATGAATCCTCGCCCATGCCTCGTCGTCGGAATAGTTGTTTCGAGCAATCAGCCGCGCATGCTGAACCTCGACAGGCACGTCCACAACAATGACTTCGTCGAAGCCCCGCTCGAGTTCTCCCTCCACCAGCAGCGGAATCACCGAAATTGCCACGACGTCCGCCGGCACCTCGGCGAGTAGCTGCTCGCGGCGCGCCGCCACCAGCGGATGCGTGATGGCACCTAGATCACGGCGAGCTTCGTCGTCGCCGAAGACGATCGCTCCCAACGCTGCCCTGTCGAGCTGGCCGTCGTCGGTGAGGACTCTTTTCCCGAAGCGCTCGACGATGGCCTCCAGCCCAGGCGTCCCCGGCTCGACCACTTCGCGAGCGAGCACATCCGAATCCACAATGACTGCCCCCAGCTCGGCAAACATGTCCGCGACGGTGGACTTTCCCGAGGCGATGCCTCCGGTCAGTGCGATACGAGTCATGCACCAGATCATGCCAGCTTCCGCCAGCCCACGACGATTACACCCACCCCGAGGAAGCAGGCACGGGGGTAAAACTGCAAAACTCGCCAACAGCTGCACGCCTCCCGCGTGAACCAAGCGTAAGGCTTCGCACTGTTGGCGAGTTTTGCAGTTTCTCCCTGCGGCACCCAGGCTTCCCTGCATCCCGCCCAGAACGCCAAACGGCGCCCCCTTGGGGGCGCCGTTTGTAGGTTGTCAGCGGATCAGTTGCCGCCGGTTAGCTTCTCGCGGAGAGCCTGCAGCGCTTCGTCAGAAGCGAGCGAGCCCTCGTCGGTGGTTTCGGAGACGTAGCCAGTGCCTGCTTCGACTGCGGCTTCGCGGGCCTCGGTCTCGGCGTCCTCGACCTGACGCTTGTGGGCCTCCCAGAGTGCCTGAGCTTCGGCGTACTGGGCCTCCCAAGCAGCGCGCTGCTCTTCGTAGCCTTCCTTCCACTCGTTGGTCTCCGGATCGAAGCCCTCGGGGTAGATGTAGTTGCCCTGCTCGTCGTAGCTGGCCGTCATGCCGTACAGCGACGGATCGAACTCGTCGGCTGCGACGTCAACACCCTCGTTCGCCTGCTTGAGCGAGAGGGAAACGCGGCGACGCTCGAGGTCGATGTCGATGACCTTGACCATGACGTCGTCGCCAATGGAGACGACCTGCTCGGGGATCTCGACGTGACGCTCAGCGAGCTCGGAGACGTGCACCAGGCCTTCGATGCCTTCGCCCACGCGAACGAACGCACCAAACGGCACCAGCTTGGTGACCTTGCCGGGCACGATCTGGCCGATCTGGTGCAGACGCGCGAAGGTCTGCCACGGATCTTCCTGAGTGGCTTTGAGCGACAGCGACACGCGCTCGCGGTCCATATCAACTTCCAGCACCTCGACCGTGACGGGCATGCCCACTTCGACGACCTCGTTCGGGTGGTCGATGTGCTTCCACGACAGCTCGGAGACGTGCACGAGCCCGTCGACACCGCCGAGGTCGACGAATGCGCCGAAGTTGACGATGGAGGACACGACGCCCTTGCGGATCTGGCCCTTCTGCAGCGCGGTGAGGAACGAATGGCGCACCTCGGACTGGGTCTGCTCGAGCCATGCACGACGCGACAGCACAACGTTGTTGCGGTTCTTGTCGAGCTCGATGATCTTCGCTTCGAGCTCCATGCCAACGTACGGCTGGAGGTCGCGTACACGACGCATCTCGACCAGCGACGCCGGGAGGAAGCCACGCAGGCCGATATCGACGATCAGGCCGCCCTTGACGACCTCGATGACGGTGCCGGAAACGACCCCATCCTCATCCTTGATCTTCTCGATGGTGCCCCACGCACGCTCGTACTGTGCACGCTTCTTCGAGAGGATAAGGCGGCCTTCCTTATCCTCCTTCTGCTGCACCAGAGCCTCGACCTCATCGCCGATCTGGACGACCTCGGACGGGTCCACATCGTGCTTGATGGAGAGTTCCTTGGAAGGAATAACGCCTTCGGTTTTGTAACCGATGTCGAGCAGAACTTCGTCGCGATCGACTTTGACAACGGTGCCGGAGACGATGTCTCCGTCGTTGAAGTATTTGATGGTTTGATCGACGGCTTCGAGGAAGGCTTCCGGGCTGCCGATATCGTCAACCGCTACGGCCGACGCCTCAGTAGGGGAGGTCATAAAAGGTGGGCTCCGATTTGGATGGTATGAACTTGGACGCACGGCAGTTGTGAAGCAATGACTCCTGCTTCGCGTTGACCCTGCTCCGTCCGAGGGCACAACAAACCACAATGCGGTTCAACATTAGGCCATCGCTCCAAGCGGGTCAATCCCGCCCTTCTTTTGCGACATAGCGCTGCTTGTACGGCGTTGTAGAATCCACGGCGTGAACACGCGTAACAAGATTATCGCCATCGTTGCGGCCGTTGTGGCGCTTATCCTCGTGGTCGCCGGCGGCCTCTACCTCGCGCGCCCTAAGGACGCGCCCGAAGCCGCTTCGACGCCCAGCGCGTCGGCATCAGCACCAGCTTCACCGGCTGCTGCGTCCGAGAGCCCATCAAAGGAGCTCACCTGTACCACCACAACCGACGGTTTTGTGCCCGTCCGCTACACCTTCTCCGGAGCGCTCGAAGCCGATGAGAAGGTGCTCTCACTCGGGCAAGACGAAGAGGGCAACATTGCCGCTCCCCCGCCCGCCGAGAAGCGCACTGCGGCTTGGTGGAATGAAGGGCCGAAGCCCGGAGCCCCTGGCAAGACGGTGCTCTCGATTCACACGTACCGCAACGGCAAGGCGCTCGGCAATGAGATGTACAAGGACGGCACCTCGCAGATGAAGCCTGGCGACGAGATCAAGCTCTACGGCGAGAATGGCGAGGTTGCCTGCTACAAGTTCACCGAAGCCAAGAGAGTCATGGTGGACGAGTACGACCCGGATTCCGACATGATGGTCGACTTCGAGGGTGACTCCGAGGTCGCCATCATCATCTGCTGGGATTTCGACGGCAAGTTAGAAGAGCAGGGCCAGGATCCCTGGCAGTCTCGCGTGTTCTTCTACGGAGAACTCTTCTAAGGCTGCCGTAACGCTTCGGTCGCTTCGGGCTAGTGGGCGGCACTGTGCCAGTTGTCGCCCACCCCGATCGATACCGCCAGCGGCACCTTGAGATCGGCTGCCCCACCCATCGCGTCGGCAACCAGCCGGGCCACCTCATCGCGTTCTTCGTCGACGATTTCGAGTACAAGCTCGTCATGCACCTGTAACAACACCCGACTGCGCAACTTCGACGATGCCAACGCAGCGTCGACGGCAAGCATGGCGAGCTTGATGACGTCCGCAGCCGAACCTTGGATGGGGGCATTCAACGCTGCGCGTTGCGCCATTTCACGACGCTGACGATTCGACGACTGCAGGTCGGGCAGGTAACGCCGCCGCCCGAGCATCGTCTCCGTGTACCCCTTGGCTCGGGCATCATCGACGAGCCCGGCCAGGTAGCGCTGTACCCCACCTACGCGGGCGAAGTACTCTTCCATCAGCTTCTTGGCCTCCGGCACGGGGATGTCCAGCTGGTTGGAGAGCCCATACGCGCTCAGTCCGTAGGCGAGGCCGTAGTTCATGGCTTTGATCCGGGCGCGCATCTCCCCCGTCACCGCAGAGGGCTCCACGTGGAAGACCTTCGCAGCCATCTCATTGTGGAAGTCACGGCCCGAGTGGAACGCGTCGATGAGCCCTTCGTCGCCAGAGCCATCGGCCATGAGGCGCATCTCTATCTGCGAGTAATCGGCACTCATCAGCGCCGTGTACCCCTCGCCTGGCACGAACGCCGTGCGGATGCGTCGCCCTAGCTCGGTGCGGATGGGGATGTTCTGCAGGTTCGGATCAGTCGACGAAAGCCTCCCTGTGGCGGCGATCGTCTGTTGGAACGTGGTGTGGATGCGCCCGTCCGTGTCTACCGCGGAGATCAGCCCGTCCACCGTCTGTCGCAGCTTGATGCGGTCGCGGTGGTTGAGTAGGTGCTCCAGGAATGGGTGCTCGGTTTTGGCAAACAGGTCGGCTAGGGCTTCCGCGTCGGTGGTGTAGCCCGACTTGGTGCGTCGCGTTTTCGGCATGCCGAGCTCGTCGAAGAGCACCGCCTGCAACTGTTTCGGCGAGCCCAGGTTGACCTCGTGGCCGAGCACCTCGTAGGCCTGCGTCTGCGCCGTCTGGACGGCCTCATCAAACTCGGCGCGCAAGGACTGCAGGCGGTCCAGGTCGACCGCGATGCCGGTACGCTCCATGCCCGCGAGCACCCGCATGAGCGGCTGTTCCAGATCGACGAGGAGCGATCGCTGCTGCTGTTCGTCGAGCTTGCGTTCGAGCACCTCCACCAGGTCGAGTGCGGTGCGAGCGCGCAGCATGGCGTTGTCGGCGTCAGCGTCGTCACCGAAATCCAGCGTCTGCTGAGCCGGCGCGTCATCGTGGCTGAGCGAGCGCTTGAGGTAGCGCATCGCCAAGTCTTCGAGCGCGTACGAGCGCTGCTCCGGATGCAACAGGTATGCCGCGAGCAGCGTGTCGCATCGCACCCCGTCGAGCTGCCAGCCCCGCTCCCAGACACCCAGCTGAGGGCCCTTCGCGTCGTGGATGACCTTGTATCGTTTCGGATCGGCCAACCAATCTGCGACTGCCTGATCGTCCTCGGGGCTGAGGTCGGACGTCGCGAAATACGCGGCCGCCCCGTCGGCACATGCGACAGCGATTCCTGCGACGTCGCCAGTGCCTCGTGCGTAGTGCCCGACGAAGTCCACGCCCACCGGACTCGAGGTGTGCTCCGAGAGCCACTCCCCGACGGCACCGGGCGCGAGCACCGACCCGTCCACTTCCACGCTCTCGGCAGACGACGGCTCGCTGGCTTCTCCTCCGAGTTCTTCGAGCCGGGTGCGCAGCACCCTAAACTCCAGCGCGTCGAACAACCGCGCGACGGCGTCTCGATCCCATGGCTCACGGCCGAAATCACCCGGAGCGACGTCGAGCTCCACCGTGCGCACGAGTGCGTTCAGCCGGCGGTTTCGACGAACGTCGTCAAGGTGGGCGCGGAAGTTCTCGCCCGCCTTGCCTCGCACGCTCTCCGCGTTATCGACGAGATTGTCGAGGCCCTCGTATTCCTTCAACCACTTGGCAGCGGTTTTCGGGCCGACCCCCGGAACACCCGGCAGGTTGTCGCTCGTCTCCCCCACAAGCGCGGCGAGCTCCGGGTATCGGGCGGGCGGCACCAGGTACTTCGACTCGACGGCCTCCGGGTTCAGCCGCGCGAGATCGGAGACGCCCTTCCTCGGGTACAGCACCGTGACGTTCTCATCAACGAGCTGCAGGGCGTCGCGATCCCCCGTGACGATGTCGACGGCGAATTCCTCCCCAGCCGCTGTGGTTGCCAGCGTGGCGATGATGTCGTCGGCTTCGTAGCCTTCCTTCTCGATGTGCACGATGCGCAGTGCGTCGAGCACCTCTTTCACCAACTCAACCTGGCCGCGAAACTCGTCGGGCGATTTCGACCGCGTCGCCTTGTATTCGGGGTACTCGTCAGTGCGGAAGGAATGCCTGGAGACGTCGAACGCAACGGCCACGTGCGTCGGCTGCTCGTCTCTGAGCAGATTGATGAGCATCGACGTGAATCCGAACACCGCGTTCGTGTGCTGGCCGGTGGAAGTCTGAAAGTTCTCGGCGGGCAGACCGAAGAAGGCCCGGTACGCCATCGAATGTCCGTCGATCAGCAGAAGTTTCTTCACCCAATCGACTCTAGCCGCTCGCTACGACGTTGTGGGCTGCGGTGTGCGGGCCGCGTCGTCCAAGAGTTCTGCGGCGTGCCTGCGGGAGGCGTCCGTATCGGCGGAACCGCCCATCATGCGCGCGAGCTCAGTCACGCGCTCCTCACCCCGCACCTCGGCGACGTCCGAGACCGTCACTGCTCCGTCGCTGGATTTCCGCACGACGAGGTGCTGGTCTGCGAATGCTGCGACCTGCGCGAGGTGGGTGACGACGATCACCTGCGACGTGGCAGCCAGACGCTGCAGGCGTCGGCCGATTTCCAAGCCGACGGCGCCGCCCACCCCTGCGTCCACCTCGTCGAAGATGAACGTGTGACCCTCGGCATCGGCAAGCACCACTTCGAGCGCGAGCCGCACCCGCGAGAGCTCACCGCCCGATGCCACCTTGGCGAGCGGCGCGGGTTCGGAACCTGGGTTCGCGCTGAACAGCAACTCCACCTTGTCCGCCCCGTGCGGGCCGAGCGGCGCGTCGCTGACCTGGAATGTGAGCCGAGCATGCGGCATGGCGAGGGCCGCGAGCTCCGTCTGGGCCTGCTCAGCAAGAGACTCCGCGGCGCTGTGCCGGCTTTGGGAGATGCTTTTCGCGAGGCTGAGCAGTTCCCCTTCGAGCTGTTCCTTGCGCGCACGCAGCTCCGTGATGCGTTCGTCGGAGCCATCCAGCGTGTGGAGGCGCTGCGACGAGGTCTCCGCCCAGGTGAGTACCTCGTCGATGGTGGCACCGTATTTGCGCGTCAGCCCGGCGAGCACGGCCCGCCGCTCGACTACCGCCTCGAGACGGAGTGGGTCGTCGACGAGATCTGCCAGGTAGGTCGCCAGATCCGCTGCGAGGTCGTCCAACAGCACTTGCGCTTCCTCTACCCGGGTATGCAGGGATGACGCCGCGGCATCGTGAGAGGCGAGTTCGCGCAGCGCCTTGCGCCCCTCCCCGACGAGGCCAACCGCACTGGGAGCGTCAAAGTCCTGCTCGTCCCCGCTCAGCGCAAGCGACGCGCGTTGAGCCAGTTGACGCAGCGCGTCGAGGTCCTGAAGCTTCGCTTGCTCAGCCTCGAGGGCAGCGTCTTCTCCGGCGACCGGGTTCGCGGCACCGATCTCTTCCAGGCCGAAGCGCAGCATGTCGGCTTCGCGTGCACGCTCCATGGCAGCCGACTGGAGCTCTTCGAGCTCCGCGACAACGGCTTCGTGTTCGCGGTAGGCCTCGCGGTACCGGTCGAGCCCATCAGGATTGGCGTGCGCGTCGAGGAGTTCTCGTTGTCGCTCCGGGGTACCCAGCCGAAGCTGTTCTGACTGGCCATGGATCGTCGCCAGTTCCAGCCTGGCCAGGGCGCTCACCGGAACGGGGCTACCGCCCACGACGGCGCGCGAACGCCCGGTGGCGCTCAACTGCCGCACGGTGACCAACTCATTCCCGTCGAGCTCCGCGCCCAGATCAGCGACGGACTCACTCGTGGCTGCGCTGACCTCCCAGCGCCCTGCAACCACGGCCTTCTCGGCTCCTCGACGCACCATGCCGGAGTCTGCCCGGGCGCCCAGCAGCTGACCGATGCCGTGCACGATCATGGTTTTGCCCGCGCCCGTCTCCCCTGTCACGGCGATGAGCCCAGGGCGCAAATCCAGCTGCGTGTGCTCCACCACACCAAAATCGGTGAGGGTGAGTTCTTCCAGCACGTCAGTTCCTTCCCCAGCCTCGAACCGGCAGGGCAAATTTCTTCACCAACCGAGTGGTGAACGGCTGTTCCGACAGACGAGCGATGCGAAGCTTGTGACTCGACGACGTGACGATCACCTCGTCGCCAGATTCGAGCTCGTAGCTAATGCGCCCGTCGCACCACAAGATGCCGTGCGGACCCTCGATTGATTGCTGGAGTAGCACCGTGGATTCGGGGCTCAGCACCAGCGGCCGATTGAACAGCGCATGCGCGGCGAGCGGGACGACGAGCATGGCCTGCACGTCGGGCCAGATCACTGGGCCTCCGGTGGAGAAACCGTAGGCTGTGGAGCCGGTCGGTGTGCTCACCAGCACGCCGTCACAGCTCCAGCGGCTGAGCGGTCGCCCGTCCACGCTCACGAGCACCGTCAGCATGCGTTCCCGCGCGATTTTCTCCAGCGATACTTCATTAATGGCGGAGGCGTGCCAGCGCTCCACACCGTCGCGCTTGACGACGATGTCGAGCACCAGGCGCTCTTCGACGCTGTACCGCTGCTCATCGACGACGAGCGGGAGCGCCTCGATATCCGACTGCTCCATTTCAGCCAGAAAGCCGACGTGACCGAGGTTCACGCCCAGCACGGGGATGTCATGCTGCAGCGCCCACGCAGCGGCCCGCAGCAGGGTGCCGTCGCCGCCGAATACGACAGCGAGTTCGCAGCCTGGAACGGCGGCGTCGTCGACGAGGACGTCCAGCGGCTCTCGCACGCTGTTGGCGAGGCGCGCCTTGTCTACCGCCCGGACCGCGACACGAAACCCACGCTGAGTGATGTCGTCGATGAAGGCGGTAGCGCCGTCGATCGCTTCTTCCTTCTCCGGG
>NZ_CAMYPD010000065.1 GCF_947286155.1 uncultured Tessaracoccus sp. | reverse complement strand
GAAGAAAGCCACTCCGACGACAACGACCGCCTGCTGGAATACCCGAACTACACCAAGCCTCCAACCTGGCGCGGGCGAGCAGTGCCCGACGTGCTCCTGTCCGGCAACCACGGGCTCATCGCGCAGTGGCGCAGGGCACAATCGGAGGCTAGGACGAGGCAGCGTCGCCCTGATCTCATGGGCGACTGACGGCTGACCTGCCCTTTCATCCTCGCTTGGTATTACGCAAGCTGAAAATAGCAAAAATCCCCTAGTCGCGGGCCAAATAAAGAACTTGGCGCAATACCGACCCCGGGCGCACGAACGGCCAGGAACTTAGCTACAGTACGGTGCGTGACGACAACAATGACTATTCATCAGCGGGCAGCTCGCTCGACTGTGGTCAAGAAGTTCACCATGGCGGTGACCGGCTTGATCATGATCGGCTTCCTGCTCATGCACATGTATGGCAACTTGAAGATGTTCCTAAGCACGGACGCCTTCGACCACTACGCGCACTGGCTCAAGGGTGCCGACGGCGTTGAGGACATGATGTACCCCATTCTCCCGAATGGCACGTTCATCTGGATCTTCCGCGCCGTGATGGTGCTCGTGATCGTGCTCCACTTCATGAGCGCGTTCTCCCTGTGGAGCATCTCCTCGAAGGCGTCTGGCCGCGGCTACCAGCACACCACGCGCATTTCGCAGACCTATTCCGCGCGTACCATGCGCTGGGGCGGCGTGATCGTGCTGGTGGGCCTCATCGTCCACCTGCTGCAGTTCACGATCATCCCGACGACGTTCCACGGCGGCCCCATCGACGCACCGCACGTCATGGTGGTGCACGCCTTCCAGCAGGTGTGGTTCGTCGCCATGTACGCGTTCTGGATGATCCTGGTGTGCATGCACGTGCGTCATGGCTTCTGGAGCGCGTTCGCGACGCTGGGCCTCAACCTGTCGCCCCGCTCGCGCGCCATCCTGAACGGCCTGGCGATCTTCGTCGCAGTGCTCCTCTACATCGGCTTCATGGCCATGCCGCTGGCCGTGGCCTTCGGACTGATTGGTGCGTGATTAGCAATGACTGACGTCGCAACGAACTACTACACCGTGGGCGAGAACATCGCCGACGAGAAGGCCCCCAAGGTCGAGATCGACAAGGTCTGGTCGACACGCCAGTTCCAGGCTCGCCTCGTGAACCCGGCCAACCGCCGCAAGCTGTCCGTCATCATCGTCGGCACCGGTCTGGCCGGTGGCGCAGCGGCGGCGACGCTCGGCGAGGCCGGCTACAACGTGCTGAACTTCTGCTACCAGGATTCGCCACGACGAGCTCACTCCATCGCCGCACAGGGCGGTATCAACGCTGCGAAGAACTACCGCAACGACAACGACTCCACCTTCCGCCTCTTCTACGACACCGTGAAGGGCGGCGACTACCGCGCTCGCGAAACGAACGTGTACCGCCTCGCCGAGGTGTCGGCGAACATCATCGACCAGTGCGTCGCGCAGGGCGTGCCCTTCGCGCGTGAGTACGGCGGTCTGCTCGACACCCGCTCGTTCGGTGGCGTGCAGGTGCAGCGCACCTTCTACGCTCGTGGCCAAACGGGTCAGCAGCTGCTGATCGGCGCCTACCAGCAGCTCGAGCGCCAGGTGGCAGCCGGCACCGTCAAGATGTACGCCCGCCACGAAATGGTGGAGCTCATCACCGTCGACGGCCGGGCTCGCGGCATCGTCACCCGCGACATGGTCACCGGCAAGGTAGAGACGTGGACCGCCGACGCCGTCGTGCTCGCCACGGGTGGTTACGGCAACGTCTTCTTCCTCTCGACCAACGCGATGGGCTGCAACGCGACCGCCGCTTGGCGTGCGCACCGCAAGGGCGCCTACTTCGGCAACCCCTGCTACACCCAGATTCACCCCACCTGCATCCCGCAGCACGGCACGTCGCAGTCCAAGCTCACGCTGATGTCGGAGTCGCTGCGTAACGACGGCCGCATCTGGGTGCCCAAGAAGGCAGAAGACTGCGGCAAGGATCCGCGCCAGATTCCCGAGGAAGATCGCGACTACTACCTGGAGCGCATCTACCCCTCCTTCGGCAACCTGGTGCCGCGCGATATCGCATCGCGTCAGGCGAAGAACATGTGCGACGAGGGTCGCGGCGTTGGCCCGGCCATCGTCGAGAAGGCTCCCGATGGCACCGAGCGCTCCGTGCGTCGCGGTGTGTACCTGGACTTCTCCGACGCCATCAACCGCCTCGGTAAGAAGGCCGTCGAAGCCAAGTACGGCAACCTCTTCGACATGTACCAGCGGATCACCGACGAGAACCCCTACGAGGTTCCGATGCGTATCTACCCGGCGGTGCACTACACCATGGGTGGCCTCTGGGTGGACTACGACCTCCAGTCGACGATCCCCGGCATGTTCGTGTGCGGCGAGGCCAACTTCTCCGACCACGGCGCCAACCGCCTCGGCGCTTCGGCGTTGATGCAGGGTCTGGCCGACGGCTACTTCGTCCTCCCGAACACCATCAACGACTACCTCGCTGATGCGCCGTTCGAGAAGCTCGCCGCCGACCACCCGGCTGTCGTCGAAGCTCGCGATTCTGCGCAAGCTCGCATCGACAAGCTCATGTCCATCCAGGGCAAGCGCTCCGTCGAATCGTTCCACAAGGAGCTCGGCCACATCATGTGGGAGTACTGCGGCATGGAACGCACCGAGGAAGGCTTGCAGAAGGCCATCGGCCTCATCCGCGAGCTGCGCGAGGAGTTCTGGCGCGACGTCCGTGTGACGGGTAAGGCTGAGGACTTCAACCAGGCGCTCGAGAACGCCGGCCGTGTGGCCGACTTCATGGAGCTGGGCGAGCTGATGTGCATCGACGCGCTCCACCGTCGTGAGTCCTGCGGTGGGCACTTCCGCGCCGAGAGCCAGACCGAAGAGGGCGAGGCACTGCGTCACGACGACGAGTACCTCTACGTCGCGGCCTGGGAATGGACTGGCGAGGGCGCCAAGCCGGTGCTCCACCGTGAGGAACTCGTCTACAACGCAATCGAACTGAAGCAACGGAGTTACAAGTGAAGCTGAAGCTACGTATCTGGCGTCAGGCCTCCAAGAATGCTCAGGGCAGCATGGTGGAGTACCACCTCGACGGCGTGTCCGAGGACATGTCCTTCCTCGAGATGCTCGACATGCTCAATGAGCAGCTGACGGAGAAGAACGAAGAGCCTGTTGCGTTCGACCACGATTGCCGTGAAGGCATCTGTGGCATGTGCTCCCTGGTCATCAACGGCGTCGCTCACGGCCCCGAGGTGACCACCACCTGCCAGCTCCACATGCGCTCCTTCTCCGACGGTGCCACCATCGACATCGAGCCTTGGCAGGCCGGGCCGTTCCCGGTCATCAAGGACCTCGTCGTCGACCGCACCTCGCTGGACCGCATCATTGCCGCCGGCGGCTACGTGTCGTCGAACACCGGCTCCGCTCCCGACGCGCACGCCACCCCGGCGCCGAAGCGCGAGGCGGATACCGCGTTCGACAACGCAACCTGCATCGGCTGTGGTGCCTGCGTTGCGGCATGCCCGAACAGCTCGGCCATGCTCTTCACCTCGGCGAAGATCTCCCACCTGGCGCTGCTCCCGCAGGGCCAGCCGGAGCGCTACCGCCGCGTGAAGTCCATGGTTGCCCAGCACGACGAGGAAGGCTTCGGCAACTGCACCAACATCGGTGAGTGTGCCGCGGTCTGCCCGAAGGGCATCCCGCTGGAGTCCATCTCCCGCCTGAACCGCGACCTCATGAAGGCGATGTTCAAGGGCGACGGCAAGTAAGCAAACCGTAAGCGAAGGTGCGGCGGGCTGGTGCAGCCTGCCGCACCTTTCGCATGCAGTGCCCACGTCGTCGGGCACCCTCCCGGCGCGGACCCCGTCGGGTATCTCGGGGCCTCGCTTTTCCCCGCCGGGCAGGTGCAACCTGTGCGGCAACTGAGCGGATCATGTGTCACCAGCTTCCCGACGGTGCCTCGTCGCGGCTAGGCAGGTGACACCTGTTCCGGGACAGAGCCGCACAGGTTACGTCTGCCTGGGGTGAGGGACGCGGCGGTGAGCCGGCTCGATTTCCGGATGCGACGGGGATCTGGCAAGATTGCTCTTTGGCGCCAGCAGGCGTCTGGTGGCGTGGTGGCTCCTGCCGTAGGGGGACCGTCCAGCACGTCGCGACGAACTACTACCGCGGTGACCTGCGGCACTGACGAGGAACGAACATGACGAACCCCATCATCAAAGAGCTCGACAAGCAGTCGCTACGCGACGACATCCCCGAGTTCCGCGCCGGCGACTCCGTGAAGGTTCACGTGAAGGTCGTGGAAGGCAACCGCTCCCGTGTCCAGGTGTTCGCGGGCACCGTCATCGCCAAGAATGCCGGCGGCATCCAGGAAGCATTCACCGTCCGCAAGGTGAGCTTCGGCGTTGGTGTTGAGCGTACCTTCCCGCTGCACAGCCCCATAATCGACAAGATCGAGGTCGAGCGTCGCGGCGACGTGCGTCGCGCCAAGCTGTACTACCTCCGCGGGCTCCGTGGCAAGGCAGCCAAGATCAAGGAAAAGCGCGCCTGAGCGAATGAGGGCTTCCCATACCTTTGAAGGCCATCGGGTGTTGTCCCGGTGGCCTTCGCCATTCCCGGTAGAGTGTGCGGAGTGAATGCACAGCCGAACGCCGAAGCACCCGAGGACGTCGACGCCGACAGCGAGCGTCCCTTCGGGCGGCGCGTGCTCGGATGGGTCAGCGAGGGCGCCATCATCGTCGTGGGAGCCATCATCATCGCTGTGCTGCTGCGAACCTTCATTGGGCAAATGTTCGTCATCCCATCCGGTTCTATGCAGAACACCATCGACGTCGGCGACCGCGTGTTCGTCAGCAAACTCGGCGGATTTCAGCGCGGCGACGTCGTCGTCTTCGAAGATCCCGATCACTGGCTCGGCAGCACACAAACGCCAGATCCCGGCCCGCTGCAGCGTGGGCTGGAGTTCGTCGGGTTAGTCCCCACCAGCGGTACGGAGCACCTCATCAAACGTCTCATCGGAATGCCGGGCGATCATGTTCGGCTGAACGATGAAGGCAAGATCGAGGTCAACGGCCAGCCCCTCGACGAAACCCCGTATCTATTCGCGGAGAACGGTGTTCAGGTGGAGCCTGCGACGGTGCCTTTCGACATCGTGGTGCCTGCCGGCCATATTTTTGTGATGGGGGATCACCGCAACGCATCAGGGGATTCGCGCTGCCGACTCGCGAATGTGAAACAGGGTGAGCCGCAAGGCATGGCGGCGTTTATCCCGGTTGACAAGGTCGTCGGTTCCGCCGTCGCCATCGTCGCGCCACTCGACCGGCTCTCCACGTTCGTCGTGCCTGAAACATTCGCGAGCGTCCCCGACCCTGCTGAACCTGCGCCCGACAAGCCTGTGCTGCACCACGTCGAACCCGGCTGCTAATGGTCCGACTCGGGCAGGGCAATTACGCCTACGAGCGCGCACTGCTGCACAGCGGGCTCGGGCCGGTGGCTGGCGTCGACGAGGCTGGCCGCGGTGCGAGCGCCGGGCCATTGGTGGCGGCAGCTGTGATTCTCGACCCCGCGAAACCCATCCCTGACCTCGACGACTCGAAGGCGCTCACCCCAGCCAAGCGCGAACGTCTCCTGGATGAGATCCGACGGTGCTCCCTAGCCGTGGCGGTGGCGGAGGTGAGCCCGGAGCAATGCGATGCGCTGGGCATGCATGAAGCCGACATTCAGGCGCTCCGCAGGGCCGTGAGCAAACTCGACGTACGCCCTGGATTCGTGTTGACCGACGGTTTTCCCGTCGACGGCCTGGATGTGCCGGGGCTGGCGATGTGGAAGGGCGACAAGGTATCTGCGTGCGTGAGTGCTGCGTCGGTGGTGGCGAAGGTGACGAGAGACCGCATCATGGCGGATTTCGCTCAGGAGTTTCCAGAGTACGGTTTTGAGATTCATAAGGGGTACAACACGGCGCGCCATCAGGCCGCGCTCCTTGAGCATGGGCCGACGCGAATCCACCGCTGGTGTTTCGCCAACGTTCGTGCCGCCCATAGCAGCCATGCCTCGGTCCCAGTACAGTGAGGAACCATGAACTCCGAGGACCTTGATGAGTACGAGTCGAAGCTCGAGTTGGACCTGTACCGCGAGTACAAGGACGTCGTAGGAATCTTTACCTACGCAGTGGAGACTGAGCGGCGCTTCTACCTCTGCAATGCCGTCGACTTGAAAGTCCGCACCGAGGGCGGCGACGTGTATTACGAGGTGTCGATGGGAGACGCCTGGGTGTGGGACATGTACCGCCCCGCACGGTTCGTGAAGTCTGCCAAGGTGCTCACCTTCCGCGACGTCTCCATCGAGGAGATCGCGCACTCGGAGCTAGAGGTGCCGAAACCGTAAGTTTTTCCTATTCGGGCAAATTCACCCTGTGGAAAACGGGCGTGAGGGGTACCGAGTTGCCTATCACATAGGTGGAGGTGACTTATGGTCCGTTTGGGAAAGGCGTCCAGGGCTCTCGGCTCATACGGTGAGGGAGTCGCGGCGCAGTATTTGCAGTCGAATGGGTTCCAGGTGCTCGAGCGTAATTGGCGCTGTGAGCATGGAGAACTCGACATCGTGGCGTATGAGCCATCCGAACGCGTCGTGGTGTTCATCGAGGTAAAAACCCGCTCAGGCAGCGGTTTTGGTGCCCCCATTGAGGCGATAACGCCCACCAAAGCCCGGCGGCTGTACCAGTTGGCGCACATGTGGCTGGACGCCCATGAGGCGGGCGGTTCCAGGATTCGTGTCGATGCCATCGGAGTGTTGCTGGGCGGTAGGACACCTGATATCACGCATATTCGAGGGGTGGCCGCATGAGCACGACGGCGTGGTGCATCGCCCTGCAGGGGCTGGAAGGCACGAAGGTAGAAATCGAGGCAGCCACCACGATGAACATCCCCAAGACGGTGTTCGTCGGGCTGCCGGATGCGTCGCTCAACGAGGCGAAAGAACGCGTCAAACATGGGGTTCGGGCCACCGGCAAGAAATGGCCCGACGGCATGCTCACCGTGAATCTCTCGCCAGGTTCGGTGCCCAAGCATGGCACGCACTTCGACGTAGCCATTGCCGTGGCGGTGATGGCTGTCGACCCGAAGAACGAGGTACGCACGGAGCTGCTCGCGAGAACAGTCATGTTCGGCGAACTGGGGCTGGACGGGCGGATTCGCCCTGTGCGCGGCATCATTCCCTTGCTGCTTGCCGCGTCAAAACGGGGGTTCGCCAACGCCATCGTCCCGGCCACACAGCTCTCGGAAGCCGAGCTTGTCCCAGGCATCACAGTGTGGGGTGTGGAGCATCTGTGCGAAGTGCTTGGCGTGCTCGCCGGCAATCCGACGGTGCACCCCGCCGCACCATTGGCATCGTCCGCTGACGCCCACCCACTCGTTCCCGATCTCTCCGACGTGCAGGGCCATGAGGACGGGAAGTTCGCCCTTGAGGTGGCCGCGGCTGGTCGTCATCACCTGTTCCTGCATGGCCCACCGGGGGTGGGGAAGACGATGCTGGCGTCGCGGTTGACGTCGATCCTTCCTCCGCTCACACCAGACGAAGCCATCGAAGTGTCGGCGTTGCATTCCTTGGCCGGAGAACGCCTCACGGAGGGGCTCATCACCCGCCCGCCGTACCAAGACCCGCACCATACGGCGAGCCGGCAGAGCCTCGTCGGGGGAGGTGGCAGAGAAATCCGCCCAGGCGCGGTCAGCCTTGCCCACCTCGGAGTGCTCTTTTTGGATGAAGGGCCAGAATTCGGTCAGAAAACGCTGGAGTCACTACGCGTACCGCTGGAGAACGGGTACGTCAGCATCGGTCGTGCCATGCACCAGGTGCAGTTCCCCGCTCGGTTTCAGTTGGTGCTGGCAGCGAATCCGTGCCCGTGCGGGTATTCCGGCGTCGTGGGCAAGGAGTGCTCGTGTCCACCGTTTCGGGTTCGGCAATACCAAGACAGGCTGAGCGGCCCCATCCTCGACAGAGTCGACATCCTGCATCGAATGCCAGCGGTGAGTCGGTTCATGGAGATCAACCAACCCCCGTCGGAGACGAGCGCCGTCGTACTCGAGCGGGTGCTGGAAGCGAGGGAACGCCAACGTCACCGGCTTCGCGACACCCCGTGGGCCACCAACAGCCAGGTGTCGGGTTCATTCCTGCGCAAGGAACTACCACTGCCAGATACAGCGCTGATCAACCGGGCGCTCGCGCGAGGCACACTCAGCGCTCGCGGAGTCGACAAGGTGCTCCGCGTCGCCTGGACACTCGCAGATCTCGCAGGCAACGACGTCGTCACCGACACCGAGCTCGGCGCTGCCATGCAGCTGCGGCTCGGAGAATCTGCAAAGGCGGCCTGACATGAACGAACGACAAGCCAGGATGGGCCTGTGCGCACTCGGGTCTCTCGCATCGCCGAAGCTCGCCGCGCTGGTAGAAGAGGAAGGCGCGCAGTGGGTGTGGCAAGCACTGCGAACGCAGCGTGAGCAATCAGCGTGGGCGTCGCGCGCACGCACCATCGACCTTGAGAGCATTCAAGCCGCTACTGAGCAGTGCGAAGCGCGCTTCATCATTCCAGGCGACGACGAATGGCCGGCCAACTTCTGTAGCCTGACGAGTGCCCAGGTGGGCGACCAAGGCGGACAGCCATTCGGCCTGTGGGTTCGAGGGGCTCCCCTTGACGCGAGCCCTCCCGGTGTGGCGCTCGTAGGGTCGAGAGCGGCGTCGCAGTACGGCCAAAACGTGGCACTCGAACTCGCAGCAGACCTGGCCACAGAAGGCGTTGCCATTGTTTCCGGGCTGGCCTTCGGTATCGACGCCGCCGCGCACCGGGGAGCGCTCTCAGTTGGAGGTATGACGATCGGTGTGGTGGCGAGCGGTGTCGACCAGCCGTACCCGGCGTCGAACGCATCCTTAGCGGCGATGATCGCGCGCAAGGGTGCCGTCGTATCAGAGATGCCTCCCGGCAGCAGGCCGATGCGCCCCGCATTCTTGGCCAGGAACCGCATCATCGCTGCCATCACTGCTGGCACGGTGGTAGTAGAAGCCGCGCTCCGCTCGGGCGCGAAGAACACGGCGGCGTGGGCCAATGAGCTCGGGCGGGTGGTCATGGGCGTTCCAGGGCCGGTCACTTCGACGCTCTCCCAAACACCACACCGGCTCATCCGCGACGGTGGGGCAGTGCTGGTCACCGATTCACGCGACGTGCGGGAGCTCCTCAACCCGGTGGGTAGCGTGCCAGAATCCCGAGCCCGCGGTGAAGACGTAGCACTTGACCGCCTGCGCCCCGACCTCCGAATGCTGCGTGAAGTGTTCGTCGTGGGCGAAGAGATGCTGCCGTCCACCTTGTCTCGGCGCACGGGGCTGCCGTTGGCAGCGTGCCTCTCGGGTCTGCACGAGCTGGCAGAAGGCGGCTGGATCGAGGAAGGAGAACAGGGTGGTTGGGCGCTTCCTCTCGCCCGACGGTGACCGCGCAAGCTCAGGCCACGACGGCCTGGGTGCCACTGGAGTGGGCCGTAGCTTGAATGCGCGCCATGCCCGCGGCTCGCCGCAGCACCACCAACAGCGGCCGCCCCAGCACAGCCAGGGCAATACCCGTCGCGAGAGCCCGGCCGGTGTCGAAGCCGGCCGTCGAGGTAAGCAGCGTGAACCACAAGAACGAGCGAAGGTTGTCGACGAGTGGCGCGCCTGGCACATAGTCGAGAGCGCCTGCGGCAACACCGTCGACCGACGTGCCCGTGATGAATGGCCAGAACCAGAGGTTCATCATCATGCCGTACACGTACGCGTTCACCACACCGAGCCCGATGAGCATGGCAATCTCGGCCTTGCCGTGCACGCGACGGGGCAGCAGCCCGGCCGCCAGCCCACAGATGCTCGCGCCCATCATCTGGAACGGCAGCCAGGGGCCAACACCGGCGGTGAGCAAGGCCGAAGCGAACATCGCGGTATTGCCGAGCAAGAACCCAAAGCCTGGGCCGAACGCCCGCCCCGCGAGGATGAGGATGAAGAAAATGCTCTCGACGCCAGCCGTACCTGCACCAAGCACTGGGCGCATCACAGCGGAAATGGCCGAGAGCACGCCGAGCATTGCCAGAGCCCGGGTATCGAGGCCGCCTTCGTTCACCTGTGCGATCACCAGCGCGAGCATGAGGGGCAGCAACGCGGCCAAGATGAAGGGTGCGTCTTGCGAATGTTGCGTGCCAACACCCACCGCCGGTACGAAGAACGGCCAAGCCAGGGCGAAGAAACCGAACACGCTGATGACACCAATGAGCAGCCACGAGGTCCACCCAAGATGGACGCCGACCAGCGGGGCCGGGATGTCGAGGCGATCGTCAACGCGCGGCTGCATGGAACTCCTCGACAGTCAGTAGCGGTACCGGGCTCGCCACCTTGGACACCTGTGTGGCAAGGAGCTGGCTGGAGGCGAGCACGTCGCGGGCGGGGCCGTCGGAGACGATCTCGCCCTCTGCCATCACGATGACGCGTCCGCAGGTGCGGGCGGCCATTTCGACGTCGTGGGTAGCGATGAGGATGGAACGGCCCTCAGCCGCCATGCGTGCGATGGTGCTGCTGAGCACGCCCTTGGCGGCGTAGTCGAGGCCGCGGGTGGGCTCGTCGAGGAGTACCACCTGGGGGTCGCCGACGAGCTCAGCCGCGAGTACGACCGCGATCTTCTGCCCTTCGGAGAGGTCGCGTGGGTGCGCGTCTAGGTTGATGCTGGGCACGAGCTCCAGCAGGAGTTTGGCGGTGGTGCCGTCGGGTACATCGGCTGCCTGGTCGCTGGCCTCGCACTCAGCGCGCACGCTCGCAAGGTAGAGCAGGTCTGATGCGGTCTGTGGCACCAACGCCACACGCCCCGTGGCATCCACATGCCCCGACGATTTCTCGCCCGCACCTTGCACGGTCCACAGG
>NZ_CAMYPD010000064.1 GCF_947286155.1 uncultured Tessaracoccus sp. | reverse complement strand
TCCGATAGCGCCACTCCGCACTGGGGTCTTGTATCCATCGTGACCGGTTGTGCGACCCAGGCTTCACGAGGTGTCCTTTCGCGGTGAGCAGCCCAACGCCGGCCGGCCGCAGGTAGTTCACCTGGAGGTCGACCGTCGGCACGGGTGCGCCGATGGTGCCGATCAGAGAGAAATCGGCGGCGGTGTCGAGCAGTGCGCCCAAGATGCCACCGTGGACGGAGCCCCGGTCGGTGTCGGAGAGCCACGAGTGCTTTGCCTCCGCCTCGATGATGATGTCGGTGGTGGTGAGCTCAGTGACGCGAAGGCCTAGCCACTGGTGGAAGGGTGCGGCCTCCAACCAGGCCTGCACCTCGTCGAGTGTAGGGAGCGACATCAGGCATCCTTCCATGGAGCGATCACGATCTTGCCCAGGAAGTCGCGATGTTCGAGTCGCCCGAGCGCGTCGATGGCGCCGTCGAGGCCGACGACCGAGTCGATGACCGGCGAGAACGATCCCTCCTGGACGTAACCCAGCAGCGCGTGGAAGTCGTCCTTCGTGAAGCCGTTCGAGCCGATGATGCGCAGCTCGAAGCTCCACACGTAACGCAGATCTTCCGGCGGGTTGTACCCAGCGGTGGCGCCACAGACGAGGATCGCACCGCCGCGCTTGGTGGAGCGCAGCGTCGGCGCCCAGGTGTCGCCTCCGGTGTTGTTGACGATCACGTCGAACCCACCGTCGTAGCTTGTCCGCGAGGGTTTGCCGAGGTGTTCCTTCGTCCAGGCGTAGAAGTCTTGCGTGCGGTAGTTGATGAACTCGTCCGCACCGAGCTCCAGCAGGCGTTCCCCCTTCTCGTCGCTCCCTGCGGCAGCCACCACGGTGGCGCCCAGCCGCTTGGCCAGCAGTACCGACGCAGTGCCCACACCGCCCGACGCACCGAGCACGAGCACCTTGTGCCCCGGCTGCACGGCCCTGGTTCCGACGATCATTCGGTGGGCGGTGCCATACGCGACAGGCAGGGCCGCCGCCTGCTCGAAGCTCACCTCGTTAGGCAGCGCCAGCAACTGTCCGGCCTCCACGAGCGCATACTCGGCCAGGCCACCGTCGAGCAGCTCGCCCATGAGGTGTCCGCGCTCGGTGAGGGGGTCGACGAGCACGCGGTCGCCGATGTTCCAACCTTCGACGCCCTCGCCGATCTCCGCGATCTCGCCGGCGATGTCGAGCCCGGGTACGACGGGTAGCGGCACGGTGATGCCGGGCATGCCGCGCAGGGTGAAGATGTCGTGGTAGTTCAACGAACTCGCTCGCACCTTCACCACCACATGCCCTGGCGTTGCGGTGGGCGTGGGATGGTCGTCGACTAGTCGGAGGTCGTCGACGGTGCCGTGCTTGGGAATGATGACTGCTCGCATGATGCTCCTTGTCAACGAAGGGTCCACTGGCCCGACGGGCCATGTACTGTCACGGTGAGTGCCGGCTCCGGGCCTTCCTCGACGGGAACGTCGACGTCGAGGGCGGCGTAGAGTTCCTGCACTCGGGCGGGCTCGGGATGGGTCACGTGAAAGTCGTCGAGGGTGACGCGTGCGTCGACGGTGTGCTCCGGTGAGGGTGTGGCTCCCCAGTCGATGACGAATGGCTGCGCACCCGAATGGTCGGACGCGAGCGGCGGTGTGAGCCGCCAGCGCAGGAGCGTGCCCGACGGGTCACGTCGCTGCCCTGCTCCGAGCACCCCGAGGTCGAAGCCCAACTCGTATGCTGCGCCGAGCTTGGCTTCTGGTGCGTCTGGGTGCACTGCGAACGTGGCCACGGTGGGCGCATCGACGAGGTGCAGGTCGAATACTCGAGGGCCGGAACGAGGCTCGTCAATGCCGATGATCTCGAGGTAACCACCGCCGGTGAATGCGACGAGGTAGTTGCGGGTGCCCTGGTCTGGGTGCACTCCCCCGAGCACTGGGGAGACGCCGGTGGCGTCGGTAAACGCCTGCACCGTGGCGTCCAGGTCGGGTGTCGCTACGACGATGTGGTCCAGGTTTCGTAGATGTTGCATGGTGATTCCTTGCGCACAAGGGCACGCCAACCAGCGCCTCAATGCATGAGGGTATGGCTGTGCCCGGAATTAGCTGTTGGGATTCCCTACGCGGGGGGTGAATGCTTCGCTCAGGCTGCCATCAAACAGCAACACATCATGCGCCCGGCCTTGGTGGCGGCGGACATGATGCACATCGTGCTGTGAGCCATGAGCGGTTTCCTTGCGACTTGGCGGTTGCCTTCGTGTGACAGAACTCTACGGGCTTTCAGAATATTCCCAGTGCCAGGGAGTTATTTTTGAGACGGGTCGCGCGAAGCGGCAGCATCGGCGGTGGGTTACCGCAAAATCTCGCGAGCGTGCTCGACGTCTTCGTGCATTTGCGCGATGAGCGCGTCAACGCCGTCGAAGCGTTGCTGTCCTCGCAGGCGCTCGATGAAGGTCACCGCAATCTCCACGCCGTAGAGGTTCAGGTCGGTGCGATCCAGCACATACGACTCGACTCGGTGTTCGGTGCCGTCAAACGTCGGGTTGGATCCGACGGAGATCGCCGCCGGCAGCGGCTCACACCCAGGAATGTCGACGCGCGTCAGCCATCCCGCGTACACGCCATCGGCAGGGACGGCCATCTCGTCGGGGACGACGAGGTTTGCTGTTGGGAATCCCAGGTCGCGGCCCCGGCGATCTCCCACGACGACGAGCCCACGGTACTCGAACGGCGACCCCAGATGCGCCGCCGCGGCGCGCACATCGCCGTCGTACAGGTTGCCACGGATGAGGGTGGATGAAATGGTCTGGTCGCCGTCGGTAGTGAGCGGCACGGCCGTTACTTCGAAGCGCCCGCGTGCGAGTTCGCGCAACGTGTCGACGTCGCCTGCCGCTTTGGCGCCGAACCGGAAATTGCTGCCGACGACGATCCGGGAGGGTTTGAGGGAGACGAGGAAATCCTCGACGAATTCCTCTGGCGACATGGAGGCCACGGCTTGGTTGAAGCGCACGACGCGCACCTCGTTGGCGCCGAACGTGCGCAGTTTCGCGATGCGCTCGCGCAGGTCCATGAGCAGCTTAGGTGCCTTGTCAGGGCGAAGTACCCCAACGGGATGAGGCCAAAAGGTGAGGACGATCAGTCGGCCGACGTCACCCTGGCACGCTTCCTGCAGCACGCGCTGATGACCGAGGTGTACCCCGTCGAAGTTGCCGATCGCCAAAACACTCACGTCGGTCACCTTATTGCACATCGTCGTCAGGGCCTACCAACACCGTTACGGGAACGGCCCGGCCATCCTTCGGGCCGTACAGCGCCAGCAATTTCCCACCGGGCGACAGCAGCCCGACGGTTTCCCCCGGCAGCTCGATATCCAGCGCCCGACCGAACCGGACGTCGCGTGCCTGCGTATCGTTCAGCTGCACGACGGGGAAACTCCGCCTCGCAGCTTCGGCCATCGGCATGAGCGCCGGCGGTTCATCACCAAGGACGACGGCGTCGTCGATGGGATACTTTCCGACGCGGGTACGGCGCAGCGCGGTGAGGTGACCGCCCACGCCGAGGGCTTCGCCGAGATCACGGGCGATCGCTCGAATGTAGGTGCCGCTGGAGCATTCCACGTCGATGTCGACGTCGAGACGTTGGCCGTCGACGCGCACGTCGCCCAGGTCGAGGCGCTCGATCGTGACGGGGCGCGCAGCGAGGCGCACATCCTTGCCCTCGCGCGCGAGGGCATAAGCGCGCTGGCCATTGACTTTGATGGCAGACACCGTGCTCGGGGTCTGCATAATCTCGCCCCGGAACTGCGCCAGCGCCTGCTCGAGCTGTTCCCTGGTGAGCGCAGACGCATCGGCGACGGGTACGACGGTGCCATCGGCGTCGTCGGTATCCGAACGCTCGCCGAGCCGGACCGTGGCGCTGTAACGCTTGTCGTTGAGGGCGAGATGGCCGAGCAGCCTGGTTGCCCTCCCCACGCCGAGGATGAGCACCCCCGTCGCCATCGGATCGAGCGTGCCAGCATGCCCGATTTTCTTCGTGCCCAGCACGCGCCTGAGCCGGCCTACGATCTGATGAGACGTGGCCCCCGACGGCTTGTCGAGGACCACGATCCCATCGAGAGTGGTACCTGTCACTCCTCGGGCTTCTTGTACGGGTCGGCTTCGCCGGCGAAGGATTTGCCTTCCCGTGCCGCCGCAGCGGCCGCGTCGCTGGCCTGAGCACGAGCGAGGAGGTCCTCGATGTGGCGTGCCTCGTCCTCCGTCGCGTCGAGCACGAACGTGAGGGTCGGCGTGTGCCGCATCGCGAGCTGCTGGCCAACCGCCGTGCGCAGCATACCTTTCGCTGATTCCAGCGCGGCCGCACTGCCTGCGCGGGCAGTGTCGTCGCCGAGCACGGTGTAGAACACCGTCGCTTCACGGTTATCGCCGCTCAGCCGTACCTCAGTGATGGTGATGAAACCCTTGCGGGGATCCTTCACCTTGCGGTCCAGCGTCTGCGCGATGATCGTCTGGATCTGGTCAGCCAGCTTGGCATTGCGGGGGCTGGGCATCACTCACGCTCCTGTTCGACCATCTCGTAGACCTCGACTACGTCTTCGGTCTTGATGTCGTTGTAGTTGTGCAGCGTGAGGCCACATTCGAAGCCCTCGCGCACCTCAGTGACATCATCCTTCTCACGACGCAGCGAGGCGATAGAGGTGTCTTGGATAACCACACCGTCGCGGATGAGCCGCGCCTTGGCGTTGCGGCGAATGACGCCGTCGAGCACCATACAACCCGCAATGTTGCCGATCTTCGACGAGCGGAAGATCTCGCGGATCTCCGCCTGGCCGATGATCTGCTCCTTGTAGATGGGTTTGAGCATGCCCTTGAGCGCGGCCTCGATCTCGTCGATCGCGTCGTAGATCACCGAGTAGGAGCGGATATCGACGTTCTCCTCGTCCGCCATCTTCGCAGCGTGCGGGGTGGGGCGAACGTTGAAGCCGATGATGACGGCCTTCGACGCGGCAGCCAGCGAGACGTTCGTCTCGGTGATGGCACCCACACCGCGGTCGATGACGCGCAGCCCGACCTCGTCGGAGATCTCGATCTTGGTGAGCGCATCCTCGAGGGCTTCGACGGACCCAGCGCCATCGCCCTTGAGGATGAGCAGCAGCTCCTGCGTCTCGCCCTTCTCGAGCTGTTCGAACAGCTGGTCGAGGGTCTTGCGACGGCTGGTGCGGGCCTGCAGCGCGGCACGCATGCGGGCCTCGCGTTTGTCGGCGATCTGGCGGGCAACGCGATCGTCTTCCACCACGAGGAAGTTGTCGCCAGCACCTGGCACCGAGGTGAGGCCGAGCACCTGCACCGGCATCGACGGGGGCGCCTCGTCGACGTTCTCGCCCTGATCGTTAATCATGGCGCGCACGCGTCCGTGGGCAGAGCCCGCGACGATCGAGTCACCAATGCGGAGCGTGCCGCGGTGTACGAGGACCGTCGCGACTGCGCCGCGACCCTTGTCGAGGTGGGCCTCGATGGCGACACCCTGAGCGTCCATATCGGGGTTCGCGCGAAGGTCAAGCGCCGCGTCGGCCGTGAGGACGATGGCTTCGAGGAGCTCGTCCAGGCCCTGACGCGTGACAGCCGACACGTCGACGAACTGCGTATCGCCGCCGTACTCTTCCGGGATCAGGCCGTACTCGGAGAGCTGGCCGCGCACCCTAGTCGGGTCTGCGGTGTCCTTATCGATCTTGTTCACCGCGACGACGATCGGCACATCGGCAGCCATCGCGTGGTTCATGGCCTCGATGGTCTGCGGCATCACGCCGTCGTCGGCGGCAACCACCAGCACGGCGATGTCCGTCGACTTCGCGCCACGGGCACGCATGGCGGTGAAGGCTTCGTGACCAGGGGTATCGATGAAGGTGATGGCGCGTTCTTCGCCCTCCACTTCGGCTTCCACCTGGTAAGCGCCGATCTTCTGCGTGATGCCACCGGCCTCACGCGTCTGCACGTTCGAATGACGGAACGCGTCGAGCAGCTTGGTTTTGCCGTGGTCGACGTGACCCATGACGGTGACCACCGGGGGACGAACCTCGAGGTCGTCCTCGTCGCCTGCGTCTTCGCCAAATTCGAGGTCGAAGCTCTCCAGCAGCTCGCGGTCTTCGTCTTCGGGGGACACGACCTGGATGTTGTACTCCAGCTCCGCACCCAGGAGTTCGAGCGTGTCGTCGCTCACCGACTGGGTGGCGGTGACCATTTCTCCCATGTGGAAGAGCACCTGCACGAGCGCTGCCGCGTCGACACCGATCTTCTCGGCGAGATCGGTCAGCGACGCACCACGGCGCAGACGAACGGTCTGGCCGCCGCCCTTGCGGACGCGTACGCCACCGATCGTCGGTGCCTCCATCTCGTCAAACTCTTGGCGACGCTGCTTCTTCGACTTGCGGCGACGGTTACCGGAACCGCCTCGTCCGAAGGCGCCCTGCGTTCCGCCGCGGCCACGGCCACGGCCCGGCCCGCCCATGCCTCCGGGGCCGCCCATCGGTGGGCCACCGAAGCGGCCACCGCCGCCAGGCCCACCGGAACCAGGACGTCCACCGCGTCCGCGACCGCCACCACGACCAGGGCGCGAGCCGGCCTGTCCAAGCTGGCTCGACTGGTGCTTCGGCATCATCGCGGGGTTAGGGCGAGGCATGCCTCCCGTGCCGCCAGGACGCGGCATCAAGTTCTGCTCGCTGCCGGAACCTTGCGGACGCTGACCGCCGCGACGATCACCGTCGGGACGTGGACGACGCTGCGGCTGCTTGCCCATCCCCTGGCTGGCAGCAAACGGGTTGTTACCCGGACGCGGCGCGTTGGTGCGTCGCGGCATGGAACCGGGAGTCACACCACCCGTGCGAGATCCTGCGCTCGGCGCTGCAGGCTTCGGCACGCCTGGCTTCGGAGCGCTGGGCTTCGGCGCGCTCGACGGCTTCGCCTCAGCGCCTGGTTTCGCACCAGTAGCGGGCTTGGGCTGAGGAGTGGCTGGTTTGGGGGCACCAGGTTTCGGCGCTGCGCCAGGGCGTGCTGCCGTCACACCAGGCTTCGGCGCTGTCGGCTTGGGCGCGCTCGTCGGCACGGGGCTTGCGCCTGGATCAAACGCGCCGGGCGTTGCCTTCGGCGCGCGAATGCCACCCGGTTTTGGGGCATCCGACTTCGACTTCGACTGGCGCGCGCTACTCGAAGCAGACGTCTTCGGTGCGTCCTTGTTGGCCGACTCACCGTCGGCACTGAAATGTTCGCGAATACGACGTACGACGGGTGCTTCTAGCGACGACGATGCGCCGCGGACGTACTCACCCTGATCTTTCAGCCACGCCAGCAACTCCTTGCTGGGCATGCCGAATTCCTTTGCGATCTCATGAACGCGAGGCTTAGCCACTGCTCTCCTTTGGGGGCCCAAGCCTCAAGCGGCTAGGACCTATTGGTTGTTGGTGCTCATCGTTGGTAACTCATCGAGTGGTCATGAGCGTCAGCCCACCTTCTGGTTAGCGCCCCCGCGGGGGCATGGAAACGATCGGCCCGTGGATGGGCCATTGGCCAGTCTAACGCGCAACCAGGCATCATGCGAAACACGCGACACACGATTACTCAGACATCGCTCGCAGCAGATGCCCCAATTCGGCGCTGGGTTCCGCGCCACGGAAGGCTCTCGGAATGGCATTACGTTCCAGCACGATACGTGCGCACTCCGGGTGCAGGTAGGCCCCGCGGCCATCCAGCCGGGGGGCCGTCGCCTCAATCACGACGCCGTCGCGCCGGACCAACCGCATGAGCGAGGATTGCTCGTCGGATTGGCGACACCCGATGCATCGACGTTGCGGCATGACCGCGCTCCTTCGAGCCGCGCTCAGGCTTCGGTGTCCGGCTGGATATCGATGCGCCACCCCGTCAGCCTGGCGGCCAGCCGCGCGTTCTGCCCTTCGCGCCCGATGGCCAGCGACAACTGATAGTCGGGCACGATCGCGCGACACGCCTTGCCAGCCTTGTCAGTGATGATCACATTGACGACCTTGGCTGGCGACAGCGCGGCGGAAACGAACCTCGCCGGGTCTTCTGAGTAGTCGACAATGTCGATCTTCTCGTTGCCCAGTTCATTCGTGACCGCACGCACCCGCTGCCCGTTCGGCCCGATGAAAGCGCCTTTGGCGGAGACGTCCGGGTTGTTCGATACCACCGCGATCTTCGTGCGGTGGCCGGCTTCTCGCGCAATCTCCTTGATCTCGACGATGCCGTCGGCGATCTCCGGCACCTCCATCGCGAAGAGCTTCTTCACCAGGTTGGGGTGCGTGCGCGACACCACTACCTGTGGGCCGGAGGGATCGCGACGCACGCTCACAATGAACACGCGCAAGCGACGGCCGTGCGAGTAGTCCTCACCAGGGGACTGCTCTGCCAACGGCATGATCGCCTCCAACGTCCCCAGGTCGACGCGCACCGTCTTCGAGTCGCGGTCCTGCTGGATAACACCGGTGACGATGTCGCCTTCCACGCCCGAGAAGTGGCCGAACTTCTGATCGTCTTCGGCCTCGCGGATGCGCTGCGTGATGACCTGGCGTGCCGTCGACGCGGCCACGCGCCCGAAATCTTCCGGGGTGTCGTCGAAGTAGCCAATGATCTCGTCGTCGTCGCCGAACTCTGGGGCCAGCACCGACACCTTGCCCGTCTTGCGGTCGATGTCAATCTTCACACCGCGCAAGGCGTTGTCGGTCTTGGTGTAGGCGTTCAAGATTGCGTCTTCAAGTGTCTTCAGGAGGTACTCCGTCGGAATATCGCGATCGCGCTCGATAGCGCGCAACGCTGCCATGTCGATGTCCATGCTCAGGCTTCCTTCCGGTTCATCTCAATCTGAATGACGGCCTTGCGCACCTCGTCGAGGGGGTAGGTTGCTTGGGTGCCGTCGACGTCGACGACCACCGCGTCGGCATCAACTCCGACGATACGGCCAGTGACCTCAGACTCAGCAAGCCACAGCTTCACCAGCCGCCCTGTGTTGCGGCGGAAGTGCTTCAGTTCCGTGAGCGGCTTCGAGACACCACGGCTCGACAGCTCGAGGGTGTATGCCCGCTCCCCCATCACGGAACTCGCGTCCAGCGCTGCCGAGACGGCCTGCGAAGCTTCGGCGATGTCGTCGAGCAGCGGACCACGCCCCTCTGGGCCTTCACCATCGACGGTGATGCGCAGCACCGAGCGCTTACCGACTGGTGTGACGTCGAGCGCGTCGAGCTCCAGTTTGTATTCAGCCAAGATGGGTTCTACCACCTCGGCTACGGTTCGTTCCTGCATGACAACTCCGTATCCGATTGTGTGCTCAATTGTGGATCCCCAGCATACCGATAGGCTGCAAGCCATGGATGTCCCTCGCCGCTCGGTACTCGTCGGAGCGGTGCTGTGCCTCGCGGCGTGCGCACCAGATCCCACTATCGAAGAACCCGACGGCGCCCCGTCCCGCGCGCAGGCTGCCGCAGCGCCGAAGCAATCCGAGTCGCTCGCGAAAGTGGCCGCCCTGCTCGCCGGGGTGAGGGAACTCGTCGCGAAGGAACCCGAGGATGCCTGGCGCGCGGCCGCGCTAGCGCAGTGTGACGATCAGCTCGCGCGCATCAACTCCGTCAACCCATTCGCCAGCCCCGACCCGGTGTTCGAACCGCAGCCGGAGAGCGCGGCCAGCCTTGACGAGGCTATCGCTGCTGTCGTAGATGCGTGCTCGGCCGCCGCCCACCGCGAGGAGGCCCCGTCGACACGGCTACTGCTGATCTCCATCGCAGCCGCCACACGTGGGCTCGCGAAGCGAGATCTCATCCCCGGGGAAGGTGCCGAACCGAGCCCCGTCGAGACGCTCAGCGACCAGCAGTACACCGCACTCACTCACGTGTGGGCCCTGATCTACGGGCTCGAAGCCTGCCTCGGTCGAACCCGCAACGACAAGGCACTTCGCGAAGAACTGTCGACGCGCCTCGCCTCGGCACAGTCGTTGCGCGACGAGCTGCGGCGTGGGCTTACCACCCCGTCGCAGCCGCCAGCCTTTGAGCTTCCCGGCCCTATCAGCACGAGTGATGAAATTCGCTCCGTGTGGCGCACGCTGGAGGTGCGTCTGCTGGAGGCGCTCGTGCTGCTCGCCGCCGAACAACCGGACGACGACCGCTGGGCGGCACAACTGCAACGCGCCCAGGCCGTCGGCGGCCGGATACCGCGCTGGCCCGGCTGGAACTAAAGATAGATCAAGTTCGTGGCGGGTAGACGCGCCACCAACTTGATCTATCTTGGCGTCAACGCACCATGCGGCAGTCCGCGCAAGTGCGAATACCTTCCTCCCAACCGCGAATTCTCAACGCCCGTTCGATCACGCGAGCAACCTCGCACGCCTCGTGGATCACCTGCTGCCAGGTGAACCGCAGCGTTACCGCCCCCACCCTGAGGGCGTGCTCGTTGTCTCGCCGGGCATCGCGGTCGGCGTCGTGGAATTGACGGCCATCCAACTCCACGATGACGCCGAAGTCGTCGAACCACACATCCACCCTGCTGGTACGTGTGAGCTTCACCTGCCTGGAAAGCCCAGCCAGCCCGTGGGGCCTGGCTACGAGCACATTGAACTGCCATTCCAACACGCTGTGGATGCCGGTGTTGGCATGATCGGTGAGATCCATCAACAACTGCCGCTGCGCAACCCGGCTGCGCGACGCCAGCACATCCCGCACTCTCGCCGGGGTGGTCTTGCGCTGCCCGAAGGCACGAGTGACCGCCTCAATCAGGTTCAGCGGATTGGTCTCCGAAGCGTAGTCGCACAGCGATTCCTCCACGTTGGTTCGCGGCATCTCCCCGCGTGCGCGTCGTGGGGCGCGCTTGAACTGGGCGCGAAACCCGGAATGTTCCAACGCCACCTTCGGGGAATCGCACCAGATCGTGATGGAGTCGGGCTCGCGTTGAATCAGCCCGTGCAGATAACACGCCGCGCCACCGCCCA
>NZ_CAMYPD010000063.1 GCF_947286155.1 uncultured Tessaracoccus sp. | reverse complement strand
GGCTCGCCGTCCTTGTGGCCCTTCCACAGGGCGAAGTCGCGGGGGTCGCGCTTGCCTCGAGGGTCCGCGTCGGCGGCGGCCTCCATCTCGTCGACCTTTTGGCCGGAGAGTTCGCCGTAGTTGGGCCAGGATCGAACATCGAAATAGACGTCGCCGGAGCCGTCGGGAGCCGGGTAGGCGTGGCCGGCGTCGATGATCTCTTGGATGAGTTCCACCATCTCGGGGATGTGGCCGGTAGCGCGCGGCTCGTAGGAGGGCGGGAGGCACCCCAGGCTGGCGTAGGCCTGGTGCAGCTCGAGCTCGAACTCGTAGGCGTGCTCGAACCATGGCACCCCGCGTTCGGCGGATTTAGCGAGGATCTTGTCGTCGATGTCGGTGACGTTGGCGACGATGCGCACCTCGTAGCCCTCATGCAGGAACCAACGACGGAGCACGTCGAACACCACTTCCTTGCGGATGTGGCCGAGGTGTGGAGACGACTGGACCGTCAGCCCGCAGTGGTAGATGGACACGCGGCCCTCTTCGAGGGGCACGAAGTCGCGGACGGTGCGGGTTGCGGAGTCAAACAGTCGAAATGTCACCCGATAAGTCTATGCCGAATCCGGCGGTGGCAGGCGTCGGCGGTCAGGGCCACCGCAAAAGTTGACCGTTATCCTCCACGAGAAGCTTTTGGCCCCTCGAAATCGCCGATTTTTTGCAGGCGTGGAGGATAACGGTCAACGGCCGCTCGGTGGCCGCAGCTGCGAGGAGAGGAGCGGTGTGCGGGCGCTTGTGCTGGGCACCACCCCAAAGTGACCGAAATCCTCCACGCCTGCAAAAAATCCCGCAAACAGGCGGGTCGGTGGCTGCGTGTGGAGGATAACGGTCACTTTTCCGCTGGTCTCACGCCGCAGAGCCGTGGCGAAATTACGCCTCGCCGCGCTGCTGCGCCGCCTTGCGGCGCAGCGCATCGATGTCGAATCCCATGCTGATGGGCAGATCCGGGTGGTTGGCCTGGTCTTCCCACGGGTCGTACGGTGGATCGTCGTCATCGTCATCGACGAACCCGTGCGAGGGGTCGAACTTGTTACGAAGTTCGTGCTCGGACGGAGTTTGCAGTCCGCCCATCTGCTCGTCGGGCAGCTCGCTGAGAACGTCGTGGATGTACCCGTTCACCGCCTCGTGCGTTGGCACATTGCGGTTCTCGCGCTGCGATTGGTACCAGCGGTAGTCGAGCATCTCGTGGTAGAACTGCGCGGGGTCGCGCTTGCGGCGCAAGTCGTCGGGGATCTGGTTGATGGCGGGCTCGAACATCTCGACGAGCCACTGATGCGCGACGACGGACTCCGGCGACGACGAGCCCAGACCGGCGCGGTAGGTGTCCATGTCGTTCAGCAACCGCCGCGCCTGGTGCTCCTCGGCGTCCAGGCCCGTGAGGCGCATGAGACGGCGCGAGTGGTAGCCGGCGTCGACCACCTTCGGCTGCATGCGCACCTTGCGGCCGTCGGCCGACGTGGAGACGTCGATCTCCGCGACGTCGAAGCCGAGCGCGTTGAGTCGCCGCACGCGCCCTTCGAGGCGGTGCATCTCCGAGTCGTCGAATTCCTCGACGGCGGTGAGCTCACCCCAGAGCTGGTCGTACCGGTCGAGAATAGTGCGCACGAGCAGTTCTGGTTTCAGCGAACTATCCATGAGGCCGCCGGTTTCGAGGTCGAGGAACTCGCCGAAGAGGTTGGTGGTGGCGATGTCGAGGTCGTGTTTGCGCTGCCCGTCGGTGAGCCGGTTGTGCAGCTCGCCGGTCTCGGCGTCGACGAGGTAGGCGGCGAACTCGCTGGCGTCGCGGCGGAAGAGGATGTTGGACAACGAGACGTCGCCCCAGTAGAAGCCGGTCAGGTGCAGCCTGGCGAGCAGCACCACCATTGCGTCGAGGAGGCGCTGCACCGTCTCTTGTTTCACGCCTTGGTAGAACAACGAGCGATACGGCAGCGAGAAGGGCAGATGCTCGGTGAGGAGCATGGGGTCGAGGGGAGCGCCGTCCGAGTCGGTTCGACCGAGGACCACACCGATGGGCGCCACCGACGGGATGCCCATCCGCCGCAGCTCGGACAGCAAGCGGTACTCGTTGACCGCCACATCCTCGAGGATTTCCTTCGCCGCGACGATCTGGTTACCCACCTTGATGAACCGAACAACGTGGCGCGAGATGCCGCGGGGCAGGGCGACGAGGTGCTGCGTCGGCCACTGCTCCAGCGGCAGATGCCAAGGAAGGCGCAGGAGGGCCGCGTCGGGCTTGGCAGCAAGGAAACGAGGCATGCCCCGTAGTCTAGTGGGCGTCTCCTGTTGCGAGCTCAGCCCGCTCTAAAGCTTCGGCGATGACGCTGACGAGGTCGTCGATGCCTTCGAGGCCGACGCTGAAGCGCAGCATGCCGGGGGTGATGCCGGCGGCTTTCTGCGCCTCGGGGCTCATGGCGCCGTGGGTCATCGTCGCGGGATGGCACACCAGCGACTCGGTGCCGCCCAGCGACTCCGCCAGATGGAACACCTTGAGGCCGTCCAGGAAGCGTCGGACGGTGGGCTCGCCGCCGCGCAGTTCGACGGTGACCATCGAACCAGGCGTGCGCATCTGCTGCTGGGCCAGCTGGTAGTCGGGGTGGTCGGGGAGGCCGGGGTAGTGGAGCGCCTCGACGACGGGGTGGCCGTCGAATGCGTCGATCACCGCTTCAGCGTTCGCGGCGTGCACGCGAAGCCGCGCGTCGAGCGAGCGCAGGCCGCGCATGGTGAGATAGCTGTCCATCGCGCCGGAGGTGAGCCCGAGCGTCTTCGCCCAGCCGGTGAGCTGCTCCTGCAGCTCGTCGGTGGCGGCCACGACGGCACCGCCCACCACGTCGGAATGTCCGGCGATGAACTTCGTCGTCGAGTGCGCGACCGCGTCGGCGCCGAAGCTGAGGGGCTGCTGCAGCAAGGGGGTGCAGAAGGTGTTGTCGACGACGACGCTCGCCCCGGCGGCGTGCCCGAGCTCAGTGACGCGTTCGATGTCGGTGATCCGCAGGAGCGGGTTCGACGGCGTCTCGATCCACACGAGATCCGCCGGCGTCGAAAGTGCCGCCGCGGCAGCGTCGAGGTCGGTGAGGTTCACATAATCGACGGTGACTCTCCCGCGCTCAGCCCACCAGGTGAGTAGCCGCCAGGTGCCGCCGTACGCGTCGTGAGGTGCGACGACGCGCCCGCCGACGGGCACCAGTGTCTCAATGGCGAGCACGACGGCCGCCATGCCGCTCGCGACGGGCACCGCGCCGGCGCCGCCTTCGAGGCTCGTGAGCGCGTTGGCGAGCACGTCGCGGGTGGGGTTCGCGGCTCGCGAGTAGTCGTGGTCGCGAGGCTCGCCAATGTCGTTGAACACGTAGTTCGTGGACAGATAGATCGGTGGCACCACCGCGCCCCGCCCGGTGTCGGTGTCGAGTCCGGCCTGCGCGGCGTTCGTCCATGCTCCAAGTTCAGCCATCGGTTCCTCCTTTGCTCCAACGTAGCTGGTTCACGCGGCGTCAGGGTGGGGTGTCCACCCAGTAACGTTGGTGCCGTGGAATGGTGCGGAGTGAACCCCACACTGCATAGGTTTGATTTGCAGAGCGACAACGTGATTTGCAGCTCCTGCAAGATCCGAGCGAGGCGAGAGTGACCGAGGCAGAGCAAGCGTGGAAGATGCTGAGTGAGTCCGCCGTGGCGGCGCGACTCGGCGGTATCACGAGTGAATCGAGCGACGTGGTGGACGACGCCGATATCACTGAAGGCCGGATCAATCCCCACGCCGCTGGGCGTACGGCTGGTCAGCGGGGCGGGACAGGAGCTATGCCGCCGATGATGATGGGCGGCGCAGGCGGCGCGCAAGCGGGCGCGGCCCAGTCTGGGGCGAGCACTCTTCCAGCGGGACTCGGCGCCGCGGGGTCAGCCGGCACGAGCGGCGTCGCAGCCGGCGCACACGGTGCCCCTCCCGGCGGCGTGATGGCGGCAGGAGGCACGAACCCCGACGGAACCCCGTCGGGCTTGTACTCCGGCACTGGAGCGTCCGAGGGCACAGCCGGCAGTGACGCCGTCGCTGGCACACACGGCGCGGGAGGTCGGCACGTCGATGGGTACGCCCTCGCCGGCACACACGGTGCGGGAGGTCAGCGCGTCGATGGGTATGCCGTCGAGCCGGAACACCTCCGGCGCGCAGCGACGGGGTGGCAGGCGATCGCGCACATCATGGGTGAGGCGGATCAGGCGATGCAGATCCCGCACGACCTCGGGTTCGCGAACGTGGCGCAGGGCCCGACGAACGAACTGTCGCAGCTCACCAAGCACTACGCGCAGCAGGCGAGCAACGAGTTCGTCGCTATCGATCGGAGGCTGCACGGTGCGGCGGGTGAGTACGACGAGCGTGAACTGAACAACGCTCGCCTGGCGAACGAAGCTGGAAGGACGTCGAAGTGACAACGATCTTGGAATCGATCCCAGGCGCGCTGCAAGACCTGTTCGGTAAACGCGGTGGCGGTATCACGGAGACGGCGGAGGGCGTGTCGAAGTCGCTGCGCTCCTACATGAGTGACCGGTGAGGAGCTCGCGTCCGAGTCGTACCGGCACATCATGGAGCGGCTCGAGCAGCTCGAGCAGCGGGTGCAGGCAGACTGGGAGGCCGACCGTCGCGACATCACCGACGGCGTCTGGTGGTGGCTGAAGAAGGTGTTCACCCTCGGCTTCGCGGCGCAGATCTTCAACAGCAAAGTGCGCAGCCTCAGGCGCCAGCTCGACAACGCATTGGCTGACATTCGGCAGAAGGTTGAGTCGCAGGCCGAGCCGAGGCTGCCCGTGCCCGACCAGCTCGACAAGACGTCGGAGATGTGGCGCCAGGCAAGCGTGCGTGCCCAGGAAATCAACAAGCAGGTGCTGCTGCTGAGCAAGGTGATGGGGTGGGACGGCCCGGCGTCGTCCACCTACGGCAACATGGTGGACGTGCAGATCGAAGCCAGCAAGGAGTTTCAGCATCTGCCCCGCGTGATGTCGGATTCCTACGCCATGTACCGCGACCTCAACAAGGCCGTGCTGTGCGCCGCCGAACGGGCCCTGCGGTTCGCGATGGTGCAGGCCGACCAAGTCGATGCGACGCTGCAGAACCCGTTCATGCGACTCTTCCGCCGTCTGTACCCGCTCAGCAACAACTGGCGAGCAATCCTCGACGACCTCAGCGCCGAGCTGGACTCGGTGTTCTTAGTGTCCGATTCTGGCTCCAACTCGGTGGGTTCCCAGCTCGCCGCGGTGCGCAGCGCGCTCGCGGTTACGCAGAAGGGTTGGCCGTCCGGCCTTGCTATGGCAGGCACACGCGCTGGCAACACCTCCACCCAGATCAGCGCGCACGCGTCGACGGAGTCCGCCAGGGTTCGCTACCGGTTGCCGAAGTTCGGGTTGAGCCGATGAGCACCGGCTCGTTCGGGTACGAAGAGAGCGAATACGACGACGATCTCCTCGCGCCCACATTGGGCCAGCCGAGCGGCGATGGGCCCCAGGAAGCGGAGAGCCTCGACGATGTGCCCGCCGCTGACTTCGTCGGTGAAGAGCCGGGCGGGGACGAGGGCGCGGAGGACACCACACGAGACTCGAAGCGCACGGTGTGGTTGCGATACGACGGCGATCAGCTCGTCGGGGTGCGGGTGAACTCCAACTGGACATCGAAGCTGCGCACGATCGCAGAGCTGGAGATCGCGTTTCAGGAGGCCTTTGCTGCGGCGATGCTCACGCTGTCGGAGGTCGAGGTGGGGCAGGAGGATCTCTCGGAGCTCGAGTTCCCAGATCTGCCTGACTTCGGCCCGGATTCGCTCGAGGCGTATCTGCGCATGATGGACGACCACGAGGCGGCGTGGAAGGCTGCGATCGAGCGCGCCGCGGAGGTCGAGCAGGAGCCGCATCCCATTCAGGGGAAGGCGAAGGGCGTCACGGTAACGCTGAGCCCTGGCGGTATGCCGGCGACGGCGGAGTTCGACAAGCAGTGGATATTGAGCGCGCAGCCCGGCCAGATCGCGAATCAGGTGCTGAAAGCCGCGACGCGCGCGCAGGCTGCATATGTGCCGCCCCAGCATCCGATGGCCGATGAGCTCGCCCAGTTCGAGCGGGAACGTCGCGTGCTCCAGGCGGGGTTCCATGCGCTGTTGAACCAGCCGCGCTGAACAGTTGAGGGCCGGACCGCAGAACGCCTCTCGGCGCGTGGCCGCTCGCAGCGGCAAATATTGGAGCCCGGGGTTACCGCGGCCCAGCCGCCACCACTGTAGTAGCTCATCACGCTTGGCCCAAGTGAGGGTGAAACTCGACTGAGCGCACTCCAGATGCTGATTTCGGGTTGAATTGGGGCATTGTGTGCAACTGGTGTGCGCTCAGTCGCATAACGCGGTTGGGGGTGGTGGTTGGTCAGTCACTCAGCCGGCAGCCTCGTCATGCAGAAGCAGTGTTTGCGACGTAGATAGCGCAGGCATCCACGATGGCCTCGGCCGATTCGATGGCCTCGGAGAGATCTTGCGAGGTGGCCGGTGGGCGTGAGGGGGTCGGGATACTCCGTCGCATTGCGAACTTGACGCATCCAATCAAATTCGTCGAGCGAGGCATCGTCGACGCTACTTATGAACTTCACCCGTGGCGATGTCTACGAATGGACGTTCTCTGAGGGTAGCTACAAACGGTGATGGTGTGTCTGCGCTCCAGTCGTCCGGGCTGAGCCTCGTCACGTTCACGGGGAGCGATAGGCGTTCTTCTGCTCGTGCTGCGACCGTGGCGAGTAGTTTTCGTGGCGTCGAACCGATCACGAGCACATCGATGTCATTGGGATACGGGCCGCTCAGGCCCGCTCTGCGAGCTGCCCATGAGCCGTAGATGAGTATCTGATCGATGCCCTCGACTTCGTCAAAGAGCTCGCGGAGCACAGGTACCGGCCCGTAGGTTGCGGCAATCAGATCGCGCATCAAGGTGAACAGGGCGTGCTCCTCGTTTGCGCGAACGAGGCGGTTACGTCCTTCGTAACGGTCGAGGAGCACGTCGTTGTCGACGAGCCTGCTCACCTCTCTGTGCACGACCGGCGCACTCACTCCAGTACGCCGTCCGAGATCGGAGAGCGAGAGCTCTCGGTCAGGGTGGCCGAGCAACTCAGCAAGAATGGCGCCGACGGCGTCCGAGCGGACGAAGGGCGTCAACTGCGAGTGCGATGGTTTCACAAATCAGGAATATATCTTCCGCTTAACGGTAAGGTCAACGAGTCGGGGGCTCCGAGGGCACTTTGCGCAGCTGGCGTACGCTCAGTCGCACAACGCGGTTGGTCCTACTTACGCGAGCCGTCCTTGCAGCCAGAGCTTGGCCGCGTGTTCCAGCTCCGCTGCGAGGCTGGCGAAGCGCTCGGATACGCGACGTGCATCCTCGCGCCCGAGGTCTTCCGCGCCCGCAGCCTCGATGCGCGCGAACGAAGCGGCCCGGTAGAGCGCGACGGCGAAGTCACCCGCGAACGCGCCTCGAAAGATGGTGTTCACGAGCTCAACCACCTCGTCGGGCGGGGGCGCATGAGGGGCGCCGGCGACGACGACGTCACGCTCGGATGCTGACGCGAGCCCCTGGCGGAATCGCAGCCCGGCCAGCGCTGAGTCGGATGCCACCACGTGCCGGAGTAAGTAGAGCCGCCACAATGCCCCAGGCAAGGTGTCCGGCGCGGACTCCGCCCAGAGCTCAGCCACATCGTCGACCCCGTGTTCCTGCGCATACTCGACGATGCGCCCCGCCAGCGCGGGATCCTTCGACGCACGCACGCGGTGCAGGAAGGCGGCCGCGGAATCACGCGCTAACGATTCCGACGGGCCACTCGAGGGCATCAGCACCTCGATGAAGTCGCCGGGGCGTCGAATTGGCTTATGAAACTCTCGCACGACATCGATCCTAGGCGGCCGAGAACACTTCGACGTCGGCGCCCCCAAACGCGGAGCGAGGACTCGCCGCTGCGAGGGTCCCAAACAACGACGCGAGGGCCCCGGCGTACCGAGACCCTCGCGAACAGCTGTGCGTCAGGAGATGCGCAGTTCAGTTTCGTTGCTGAACACGTGCACTTGGGCCGGGTCGGCCTTCAGGCGGACCACTTCACCCTTCGTCGGGGCAGTGCGTGCGCCGACACGGGCGACGATCTGCTGCGCGGTGAGCTTCTCTTCGGTGGAGAGGCCAGCGACCGTGCCGTACAGGTACGAGTCGGCACCGAGCTCCTCCACGACGGCGACGTCGAGGCCGATGCCGTCGTTGTCGGTGGACACATTGAACGCCTCGGGACGAACGCCGATGGTCAGGGTTTCTTCGCCTTCGGCCTTCGCGAGCACTTCGCGCGGCACGCGGACGGTGTAGTCGCCCACCTGGACGCCGTCCTCGACACGCTTGCCCTTCATGAGGTTCATGGCCGGCGAGCCAATGAAGCCAGCGACGAACAGGTTCACCGGGGTGTCGTAGAGCTCGAGCGGCGAAGCAACCTGCTGGAGGAGACCGTCGCGCATCACTGCGACGCGGTCGCCCATGGTCATGGCCTCGACCTGGTCGTGGGTGACGTACACCGTCGTGACACCCAGGCGCTGCTGCAGCGCGGCGATCTGGGTACGGGTGGAGACACGGAGCTTGGCGTCGAGGTTCGACAGCGGCTCATCCATGAGGAACACCTGGGGCTCACGCACAATGGCGCGACCCATGGCGACACGCTGACGCTGACCACCGGAGAGCGCCTTCGGCTTGCGGTTGAGGAAGTCTTCGAGGCCCAGCAGCTCTGCAGCCTTCTTGACGCGCTCTTCGCGCTCAGCCTTCGGCTTGCCCTGCATCTTGAGTGCGAAGCCCATGTTGTCGGCCACGGTCATGTGCGGGTAGAGAGCGTAGTTCTGGAACACCATCGCGATGTCGCGATCCTTCGGCGGCAGGTCGGTGACGTCGCGGTCGCCGATGTAGATGCCGCCCTCGGTAACCTCTTCGAGGCCAGCGAGCATACGCAGCGAGGTGGATTTGCCGCAGCCCGACGGGCCGACGAGAACCATGAATTCGCCGTCCTCGATGTCGAGGTTCAGCTTGTCAACGGCGTTGCGGTCGGCGCCGGGGTAGCGGCGAGATGCTTCACGAAAACTTACAGTGGCCATGCCACGATCCTTTCCACGGGCAGGTACGTGCCCGACGATCCGTAGTGGAGTAACGGGTTTTCCGTAGAACGTGACTCTACACGGCCCCTTGTTCGGAGTTGAAGGGGGTGGGGACTATTTTTCGGTCACGATGTTGTAACGGTGCCGAACGGGGTCTGGCAAGCACTTGCGCGAGGAGCGCCGTCGGGGATGTGCCTCCCGGCAGACGTAACCTGTGCGGCTCTGTTCCGGAACATGTGTCACCTGCCTCGCTGCGACGAGGCATCGTCGGGAAGCAGGTGACACTTGATCCGCTCTGTTGCCGCACAGGTTGCAGGTGCCTGGCGGGGAAGGCGGGGACTGGCGGGCACGGGAAAGCAACTGCATATCGAGCGACGAGTACCCCGCCGACGCGCTACCATGCAGCGCGTGAGCCACGACGACGCCCCGACCGCCGCCCCCGACGACCAGCCGTCCGAGGAGACCCAGGAAGAACCCTGGTGGGCCGACGAGGGCATGCCGTGGAAGCGTGAACCCCAGAAGGCCGACTACTGGTGCCTCGGCTGGTTTGGGTTCGTCGGCATCTTTTCACTCGTGCTGATCCCCGTGCGCGCATGGATGCTCCCGAACGCGCCCGAATGGTTCGCCATGCTCACCGGAAGCCGCACCGCCGTCGCCATCACGGGCGCGTTCGCCGGCGAGGGCAGGCTTGAGCACTGGGTGGTGGTGTTCATCGTCGCATCTATCTTGAGCCTGAAGTTCGACTGGATCTACTGGTGGGCCGGCAAGCTGTGGGGGCGCGGCATGATCGAGGTGTGGGCGGGGCAGTCCAAGCGCGCCGCGAAGAGCTACGCCCGCGCCGAGCGCTGGGCCGAGAAACTGGGAGCGCTGGGGTTCATCGTCGCGTATATCCCCATCCCACTACCGCTGATGCAGGTGGTGTTCGTGATATCCGGCGCGACGAACATGAGCATCAAGCGGTTCCTCGCCTACGACTACATCGCCAGCACCATGTGGTTGGCGCTCTACTTCTGGTTGGGCTGGCGATTCGGTGAGCCGATCGTCGGGGTGCTCGATTGGTACGCCAAAATCTCGCTGTACGTGGCGCTGGGCCTGATCGTGGTGATCGTGGTGTCGTCCGTGCTCACGAGCAAGAAGAAGGCGGCCGCGAAAGCCGTTGACAAGCGCTGACGTCAGCTACGCGTCGGCGAAAACACCGCCACGAGGAACGACGAGTCCTCGGTGAAGGGGCGCAAATCCCACGACGAAAACGCGGCGTAGGCATCCAACCCGGCGGTGGCCGCGTCGGACATGAACTCGCCGAACTCGTAGCCGCGCCCCGCGCCGAAGCCGATGATCGCGCGACCGTCGTCGGCGAGGTGCTCCCGGAAACGACGAAGCACGTCGACGCGGGTGGACTCAGCGAGGAAGCCCATCACGTTGCCGGCGCAGACGATGACGTCGAAGGGTTCCTCGATGCCCTCGGCCGGTAGATCCATCTCGGCGAGATCGCCGACGACGTACGTCGGCCCGGGATGGTCTTGCTCGGCTGCGGCGATGAGCGCGGGGTCGACGTCGATGCCGACGACGGTGTGGCCGAGCCCGTGGAGAAATCCGTCGAGACGGCCCGGGCCGCAGCCCGCATCGAGGATGCGCGACCCGCGCTCACACATGGCGTCGACGGTGCGCGCCTCGCCGTGGAGATCGTTGCCCTGGGCCTCCATGGCGCGAAAACGCTCGATGTAGCGCTGCGAATGGGCCGGGTCTTGGGCAATGATCTGCGCCCACCTGCTGGGTTCTGGCATCGTTCCTCCAAAGTCGTCGGCGACCAGGATAGCGACGTGGGCCCGGCAACAGTGCGCTGCCTCAGCATCAGAAGCTTGTGCGTAGCCGATGCAAGGTTGTGACAGCGAATCGACGGGTAGGGGCGCTGAAACTTCATAATCCGTACCCAGATCCAGCTAACCCCCCGATTTCGGCATGTTTGGTCAATCTGCGTACGGATTATGAAGTTTTTCCGTGGCTATCCGGGTCTTCCTTCGAAGGCTGGTTCCTCGTTCATCACGTCTTCTCATCACGGGTTCCTGGGGTTGGTGTTGAGTACTTGGAGTTCGCCGATTTTGAGGGTTTGTTGGGTGGTTGTGGTGTGGTGGGTTGGAGGTGGATGGTGGCCAGTGCTTTCCAGGCGAGTTGTTCAGGGTTTGGGGGTGGTGTGGGGTTGGTGTTGGGGAGCCATGTGGTGGTTTGCATGGCGGGGTCGGCGATGTTGGTGTGTTCGGGGCGGGTGCAGAGGTAGATTTTGCCTTCGGTGTTGTTCTTCCAGATGGGGTCGGTATTTGGGGGTTGGGGTTGTTTGGGTTTGCACCACATTTGGCGGGTGCTGATCCAGGTTCCGAAGGTGTTGGTGCAGGGGATGGGTTGGTTGCCGATGTGGCATTGGCGTGGTTTGCCAGGTTTCTTGCCTGGCGCGGGTTTGTCGTCTGTTTTAGTTGGGTCACCGGGAAGCTTGTGGCCACCGTCAGCTTCGACGGAACAGGTCCATAAGCTTCGGCGGCATGTGGCTGAAGTGTCAGCCCACACAGTCGAGGGGGCCATCATGCAGAGGGCGCAGAAGGCAATCACCAAGGTTCGTTTCAGCATTGTTTCGCCTTTCCTTGCGCGTCGGAAACGACCCACCTGCCGTCGGGATTCTGCTGCATGATAGTTGTGGCTTCGATAGTGCGTGACCAGCTTTGATCTTTACTTTCCGCTGTCTCTTCTCCCGTTTTCGTATGAACGAATTTCACCTTTGAAAAATCTCCGCAAGCAGTGATGGTGGAGATGTTGTGGCCCTGCTTGTTTCGTTGAGGTTCGGAGATTTCGACATCGCGGAAAGAGACGGAGCCTTGTTGTTCTATCCCGGCGTCGCGGAATGAGGCGAGTTCGTCGACCACATCGATGGAAGCTTGCCCAGTAGTAGTGAACACCAGTTGTGTGAGGTCGTTCAGTGAGGAGTCTTTGGCGTAGCGGTCCCATTGCGTTTCGTACTCTTCCCAGCCTTTGCGTACAGCTTGGATTTCTTCGCTCTCACCTGGTTCTGGTGGTGGGAAGGATTCGTGGGCTGTGGGGGATGGAGTTGGTGTCGGTGATGGGGTTGGGCTGGGGGTGGGGACGCGTCGGATGGATGTGGGTG
>NZ_CAMYPD010000062.1 GCF_947286155.1 uncultured Tessaracoccus sp. | reverse complement strand
CGGGCGCTACTCAATCATCTGCGGCGCGCTCGGGCGTCGTCGATAAAGAATGCTGGAACCCACCGTTTTGGGTGGGTTCCAGCATTCCTTATGTGAGTGGGGCTGGGTGGCTGACTCAGACGCGTCAGATTCCCAACACGTCGGAGAGCCCAAGGGTGAGGCCCTTGTGGGTGCGCACGTGCTCGATTGCGACAATCACGCCGGGCATGAACGAGGCTCTGTCGAAGGAGTCGTGGCGGATGGTGAGGCTCTCACCGGCCGCACCAAAGAGCACCTCCTGGTGCGCAACGAGCCCCTGCAGGCGCACCGCGTGCACGTGAATCCCCTCGACCTGCGCGCCACGGGCACCCAGCTCGTCGTGCACCGTCGCATCCGGCACCGCGTCCATGCGTTCTTCCTCGCGCACCGCAGCGATCCGTTGCGCGGTCGTCGTCGCTGTGCCCGACGGGGCGTCGGCCTTGTTGGGATGGTGCAGCTCCACAATCTCCACCGACGGGTAGTACTTCGCCGCGAGTTCCGAGAACCGCATCAACAAATTCGCCCCGATGGAGAAGTTCGATGCGATGAGCACGCCCACGTCGGGGTGCTCGTCGCACAACGTGCGCACACGCTGCAGCCTGTCCTCGTCGAAGCCTGTGGTGCCGATCACCATGTCCAGGCCGCGTTCAAGTGCCCATTCAATGCTGTCCATCACCGCATCGGGATGGGTGAAGTCGACGACCACCTGGGCATCCTTGATGTCTTCTCGGGGTGCCTCAAGATCGGAGCCGCCTGCGAACACCATGCCTTCGGCTTCCTCGACGGCTGTCACCACCTGGCTACCCATCTTGCCGCTGACGCCAAAGACGCCAACCTTAGTTGCGTTCATGCTGGTTACCTCCTGCATGGTTCGGGCGAGTCCATCGCTTCGTACTACTTCAGTTCTACCAGCAGGGTCCGCACCAAGGATGCGACCGCCCACGAACGCGCCACGGCCGGCCTTGCCCCGAAGAGCAATGGCCGGCCGTGATCACTTGGATGAACGGAACTCACTCCTCCTCGGAGTTGTCCTCCTGCTTCTCTTCTTCCTCGATGACGGGCACGAGCGAGAGCTTGCCGCGATCGTCGATGTCGGAGATCTCCACCTGGAGCTTCTGGCCAACGCTGACCACATCGTCGACGTTCTCGACACGCTTGCCACCGGCGAGCGCGCGCAGCTTCGAGATGTGCAGCAGGCCGTCCTTGCCAGGCAGCAGCGACACGAACGCGCCGAAGGTGGTGGTCTTCACGACGGTACCGAGGAACCGCTCGCCCTTCTCCGGCATGTGCGGGTTGGCGATGGCGTTGATCTGGGCGATGGCCGCGTCGGCGGCTGCGCCGTCCTCAGCGCCCACGTACACGGTGCCGTCGTCTTCGATCGAGATGTTGGCGCCAGTCTCGTCCTGGATCTGGTTGATCATCTTGCCCTTCGGGCCGATGACCTCACCGATCTTGTCGACGGGCACCTTGATCGCGACGATACGCGGCGCGTAGGGGCTCATCTCGTCCGGAACATCGATGGCCTCGCCCATCACGTCGAGCAGCGTGTGACGCGCGTCGCGGGCCTGCAGCAAGGCCTTCTGCAGCTCGCTGGCCGGAATGCCGTTGAGCTTCGTGTCCAGCTGGAGCGCGGTGACGAAGTCGCGGGTGCCGGCCACCTTGAAGTCCATGTCACCCAGGGCGTCTTCCGCACCAAGGATGTCGGTGAGCGCGACGTAGTGCGTCTCGCCGTCGAGCTCCTCACTCATGAGACCCATGGCGATACCCGCAACGGCGGCGCGCAGCGGCACACCGGCGTTCAGCAGCGACATCGTCGATGCACACACCGAGCCCATCGAGGTGGAGCCGTTCGAGCCCAGCGCCTCGGAGACCTGGCGGATGGCGTAGGGGAACTCCTCGCGCGTGGGCAGGACCGGCACGAGTGCGCGCTCGGCGAGCGCGCCGTGGCCGACCTCGCGACGCTTCGGAGAGCCGACGCGCCCCGTCTCGCCCGTGGAGTACGGCGGGAAGTTGTAGTTGTGCATGTAGCGCTTGGTGTGCTCGGGCGAGAGCGTGTCGATCTTCTGCTCCATGTCCAGCATGTTCAGCGTAGACACACCGAGGATCTGCGTCTCGCCGCGCTGGAACAGCGCCGAGCCGTGCACGCGCGGCACGACGGCGACCTCGGCGGACAGCGCACGAATATCGGTGACACCGCGCCCGTCGATACGCACGCCTTCGGTGAGGGTGCGGTGACGGACGATCTTCTTCGTGATGGCCTTCAGCGCAGCGGCGATCTCGTTCTCGCGATCTTCAAACTTCTCAGCGAGCTGCTCCTGCACATCCTGGCGGATGGCGTGCGTGGCGTCGTCGCGCTCCTGCTTGCCCGGGATGGTCATCGCCTCGGAAATGCGATCCTTCGCGAGTTCCTCGACGGCGGCGTACACGTCGTCCTGGTAGTCGAGGAAGACCGGGAAGTCGTAGGTTTCCTTCGGCAGCTTGGCGGCGAGTTCAGCCTGGGCGTCGCACAGCGTCTTAATGAACGGCTTTGCGGCCTCGAGGCCCTGCCCGACGACCTCCTCAGTCGGGGCGGTCTTGCCACCGCGCACGAGCTCCCAAGTGGCGTCGGTGCCGCCAGCCTCCACCATCATGATGGCGACGTCGCCGTCGTCGAGGACGCGCCCGGCAACCACCATCTGGAAGGTCGACTTCTGCACCTGCTCGACGGTGGGGAAACACACCCAGGTGTCGTCGATGAGTGCGACGCGGACACCGCCGATGGGGCCGGAGAACGGCAGGCCAGCCAGCTGGGTGGCCATGGATGCGGCGTTGATGGCGACGACGTCGTAGTACACGTCGGGGTTCAGCGCCATGACGGTGACAATGACCTGCACTTCGTTGCGCAGACCCTTGACGAACGCGGGGCGCAGCGGGCGGTCGATGAGGCGAGCGGCCAGGATGGCGGCCTCGCCGGGGCGGCCCTCGCGTCGGAAGAAGGAGCCGGGGATCTTGCCAGCCGCGTACATGCGCTCTTCGATGTCGACGGTGAGCGGGAAGAAATCGATGGCGTCACGCGGCGTCTTCTGCGCGCAAGTGGCGGCAAGCAGCATGGTGTCGTCGTCGATGTAGACGGCTGCGGAGCCGTCGGCCTGTTGCGCGAGCTGGCCCGATTCGAAGCGCACGACGTGTTTGCCGTACGAGCCGTTATCGATCACGGCTTCGGTGTATTCAAGTCCTGCCATGGGTGCAGGGGTCCTTTCGCCTAGTGCCGCCCAAACATGACGAACCGCCGTGGAGCACCCGGTCTTCGATCGAGGCCCGCGGGGAATCACACCCGAAGGCCACTACCGAGGACCAGAGCCACTCCGGTTGGGCGGCGATGAGACTATCTATGCGGTTGTCATCGTCCATGCTAGCGGACACGATGCGAAATGCCCCGTATTCGACGGCCCAAGGCGGCCCGACGACACACCCACCCGACGTCTCCCCTGCAGCCAGACGGCACCCCGCCCAAAAAAAGAATGTGGGATTCCACCAAAAACGGTGGAATCCCACATTGCTTATTCCGGCTCGCTCGAAGCGATCCGCCTACGAAGACTCAGCGACGCAGACCGAGGCGAGCGATCAGCTCACGGTAGTGCTCGATGTCCTGCTTCGCGACGTAGTTGAGCAGACGACGACGTTGACCAACCATCAGCATCAGACCACGACGGGAGTGGTGGTCGCCCTTGTGGGTCTTGAGGTGCTCGGTGAGGTGCGAGATGCGCTTGCTGAGCAGCGCGATCTGCACGTCGGGCGAGCCGGTGTCACCAGGCTTGGTGGCGTACTCTTCGATAATCTTCTTCTTTTCCGCAGCGTCCATAATGGTGCTCCTTCCAGCTCGCTGCACGGCGCTCCGGTCGCGGGTGCTGTCGGAGCTCTTCTTGGGCCGTGGCCGATCAAACGGCAACCCCGCGATGCTACCACTTGGACGCTCCTTCCCCCAACTGCGCCCTTGACGGGTAGGCTCACACCATATCGTTCGAGCAACTGTGAGGAGAGGCCATGCCTATCGTCGTACGCCTTGTCGAGGAACGCGACCTTCCCGCGCTACGCGAACATCAGGCGCGCCCAGATCTAAACCTCGTCGATGTTCACTTCGAGGCGGCCGCCGAGGGAACCCTGCTCTTCGCTGCCGCATTCGACGATGACGAGCCGCTCGGCACTGCGCTGCTGGACATCACCGAGGACTACCAGTGGGCACCTGAGCTGCGGAATATGTGGGTGTACCCGCAGGCTCGTCGCCGCGGAGCCGGGCGGGCGCTGTCTCAGTGGCTCGAAGAGGAAGCACGTAATCGCGGGCACGAAGCGGTGTTCCTCGCCGTCGATCCGAATAACGAAAAGGCGATCCCGCTGTATGTCTCTCTCGGCTACTCCCCCATCGGTGAGCACTTGATCGTCGAGGATCCGGAGGTGCCACAGGTGGACGACACCACCGAGCCCGCCGAGTACTACGCCATCTACAAGAAGTCGCTCGTCGCGTAACAACCACTCGGATAGGCGCTGCGCCAGCGACCCGCCTGAGCGACGGAGGTCGTCGGCGCTACTTCACTTCGCTAGAAGGCGCGACGAAGGTATTGCACTCTTGGTACGTCGATGCCTTCAGCCCTCGCTCCGTCCAGAGCCCTCGCGATGCGCTCACCCCGTGGAGCGGTTCCTCGGCATCCGGCGGATCGCCCACGAACTCCGCAGCCTTCACCACGGAGCGGTAATCGCCTGCGTCATACCCCAGCGAGACGGTGGTCGACTGAATGAACGACGCGGCGAGGCAATCGGCCTGCACCTCGAGGCGACGGTTCAACTCGAACGCCTGTGACTTACTCTTGGCATCGCGCATCGAGTAATGCCGCTGCACCAGGATGCCGTTGCGGCCCTGCACGTTGTGCCCATACTCGTGCGCCATCACGTAGTCCCAGACGGTCTGGTCGTCGCCGATGATATCCACCAGATCGGCGGAGAAGTAGATGCCCTGATTCGCTCCGCAGAAGAACGCATTCCGGGGCTCCAGCTCACCACATGGGCTGTTGCCGCCGTTGCCTTCGTAGACCATGACGCGCGGCTGATACGGCTCATACCCTGCGGCTTCGAGCGGCGGACCAAAGGTGCGCGTGAGACATTCAGACAGAGCTTGAAGGCGTTGTTCCAGTTCATCAACATTGCGGACGTCAGACACGTCGGGCGCATCGCAGCGCACTGGTTCTGGCACCTTCTGCTGGTAGAACTCATTGTGATCGAGCAAGTCGGGGTCGTTGTACGGATCCACCACCTCGGAAGGCCCCTGCCCCGCACCAGGGACCTGGTACTCCTCATTGACGTAGACAACCTCGTTGTCGTTGCCCGGTGTTCCGCCACCTCCAGTGGTGCCTGGCCCCTTCGAGGACTGGGTCAGAACGAAATACCCCATCATCATGCCGAGCACGACGACCGGTAGCGCGAGCCACCAGAGGCTTCCGGACTTCTTCTTGGGCTGCGGCCAAGGGTAGGCCGGCGGGTACTGACCGGGCGCGAAGGGAGGCCCGCCGGGATGCGGACCCGGCCGATAGCGCGGATCAAATCCCCCTGCCTGGAACGGTTGAGGTTGCCCAAACTGCTGCTGGGGTGACGGCTGCATCTGCGGTGCGGGCCACCCCTGCGACGGCGCACCCCACGGTGGATTATTCGACGGCGCCCCCCACGGCTGGCCTGGCTGACCGGGTTGGCGGGCGTAGGGGTTGGCCCACGATGGCGCCTGGCGCCCGGGAGGGGTGTGGAACGGCGACGCACCGAACCCGTTTCGGGGAGCATTGGGGGGCATAGTCACGCCACAACCGTAACCTACGAGAGGACCACCGCTCGCTCACGCAATGACCGGCACGGATGACACATCCGTGTGCAATAGTGTGCGAGTCCCGACGAAAGAGTGACCGTGTCGAAGATCTATCGCCTGCTGCTCAGTATCTCTCTGGGCCTCTTCACCCTCGCAACGCTAGCCATGCCCGCACGCGCCGACAACAGCGTCGATGCACTCGATGTCTCCGCCGAGTTGAAGGCCGACGGCACCCTCACCGTGACGAGCACGCTCACCGGTGATGCCATGGGCAGCGACTTGCAGATGCGCATCCCCAAGCACTCTCCCCTCGGCGACTTGAGGAGGTTCCTCTACGACGTCTCAGGCGTCGCTGTCACTGCGGAAGGTAGTCAGCTCGAGCACACCGTCGACGAAAACTCCGACGCTGTCACTGTGAAGGTGGATCCGAGCAAGTCGGGCGGCAAGCCCATCACGATTGCGTACACCGTCACAGGAACCACGTCGACGCCCGCCGGGCAAGAGGATGTGCGTCATTTCTCCTGGCCGGTGGTCGGCGGGCTGAACATGAGCGTTCAGAATGTGAAAGGCAGCGTGGCGCTGCTCGCTATCCCACCCGATTTTGAGTGCGCTGCGGGCAATCCGAGCACCCCGCACAACTGCTTCTCTTGGAACATCGATCGCGACAAGCCGGTGCCGATCAGCTTCCAGGACGGGCCGATTGAGCCAGGGCAGACCATCAAGATCTCGGGAAGTCAGCCCGCGAACCAGGTGGCGTCCACCGCGACGGTGCACACCCGCTGGACACTCGACCGCGCGTTCTCCCTCACCTTCGTCACCGGTTTGGTGTCTCTCGCGGTGCTGCTGGTGGGTGCCGTCGCACTATGGCAGTGGCACCGTCGCGTGGGTCGCGACGAGGCGGCCACCGCCGCACCCACTGTCATCGGGGAGTTCCATCCGGTGGCTGAGGGTGTCAGCGAGTTCCGGTTGCGCGAGAACATCCGCCCAGGCCAGATTGGCACCGTCGCGGACGAGTCCGTCGACCCCATCGACGTCACCGCGACCATTCTCGATCTCGCCGTTCGCGGCTTCCTCCGCATCGAACAGCTTCAGGTGCCAGGCGGCATGGATTGGACGTTCACGCGCATGAACGACGACACGAGCAGCCTGCGTAAATACGAGCGCATCTTGCTCGATGCGGTCGCTCCCGCCGACGGGTCTCCCGTGCTCGTCTCCCAGATTCAGCAGGCCGTCGGTCCGTGCGTATCTGACTTGCAGCATGCGCTCTACGACGACGTCGTGGAGAGCGGCTGGTTCGCGAAGCGCCCCGACGCGTCGCGCACCGATTCGCGCACCATCGGCGCCGCCTTGCTCATCGTGGGCCTGATCGCCACTGGCCTGCTCGCCTGGCTCACCACTTGGGGGCTCGTCGGGCTTGCGGTGGTCGCGGTCGGAGTGGGTGCGCTCTTCATCGCCGGAGAGATGCCCCGTCGCTCGGCCAAGGGCGCGGCGCTCCTCGCCGGGCTGCACGGGTTCTCAGCCGTGCTCGCCCAGCAGAGCACCGAAGTCATGCCGCCAGGACGGGAACTGCAGGAGATCTCCAAGTTCCTGCCGTATGCGGTGGTGCTGGGCGGCAAGGAGCGCTGGGTCAACGCGATGGTGGCTGCCGATCGCGATACCACTCCAGATCCGGATGCGATCAGCTGGTTCCACGCCCCCGACGATTGGCACCTGCAACAGCTGCCACAGTCGCTGGATGCTCTCATCGCGTCGATCCAGGGCCATCTTTTCGGCCGCTAACCGCCTGTATCAGCCCTCGGGCTGGATCACGTGCTCGTCGTAGTTGGGCTCCTCCTTGATGATGCCAAACTCCTTGGCGTGTGCGCCCATCGTCTTCAGCGATTCGACATCGAGGCCTGGTTTGAAGACGGCGATGTTGATCTTGTCGGCCACCGCGGGGTCGAGTTTGATCTTCTCGACAGCGAGCTTGCGGAACTCGTCGGGGCGCTCAGTGGCGTATTCGTTCGCCTTGCTCATGGCCCGCTGGAACTTCTGCAGTACCTCGGGGTTCGCGTCGGCAAATTTCCCGCTGGTGATGTAGTAGCCGAGCGTCGTGTCCGGGATAGCCTCGACGAAGTTCGAGAGAATTGGCCGGTATCCGGCATCCAGAGCGAGCGTGCGGAACGGGTCGACCTGCCAGATCGCATCCACGTCGCCGCGTTCCAGCGCTGCGCCCATGTCGGAGTAGTTCATGGGAACCCACTCGATGTCCTTCGGGTCGATCTCCTTCTTCTGCAACGCGACGGGAATGGTGACGTCGCCGAGATTCTTCAGCGAGTTGACGGCGATGCGCTTGCCCGGAAGGTCTTCCGGGCCTTGGATCTTGGAATCCTCGAGCACGAAGATGTTCGATGTGTCCTTCTTGACGTCAGTGCCGGTGCCGCAGCAGTTGACGACGAACCGGACGTCGAGGCCCTCATCGATCGCGGCGAGGTCTGAAATCACGTTGGCGTAGCCAATGGGCGATTCGCCGTTGATGACACTCGGGATGATGGCGGAACCGCTTTCCGCGATCTCTACCTTCACGTTCAGCCCCTCGTCGGCGAAAAAGCCCTGCTTGATGCCCAGGTAGAGCGGCACGGAGTCGGAGGTGGTGATGTGCTGGATAGTGAGCTCGACGTTGCCGTCGGCATCCTTCTTCACCTCGGGGCCGCCGGAGCAACCGGAAGCCATCAGGAGGGCCGCCGAGAGCGCAGCCGTGACGACGTGACGAATCTTGTGCATGGTTACTCCGATCAGATGATGTATTCGGGTTCGGGTTGTGGTTCGACGACCAGGTGGCGGATCGTCGCGAAGATCTCCGCACGGAGCTCTCCAAATCTGGGAATGGCCTTGGTATCGAGCTGCGAGCGTTCGCGCGGCAGGTCGATGGTGACGATCTTCTCCACTCGGCTAGGCGACTTCGAGACGACGGCAACCCGGTCGGACAGGTACACCGCCTCGTCGACGTCGTGGGTGACAAACAGGAACGTCGCGCCTGTCTCGTCGCGCACGCGTAGCAGCAGATCTTCCAGGTCGGCGCGAGTCTGGGCGTCGACGGCGGCGAAGGGCTCGTCGAGGACGAGGAGCTCCGCTTCATAGGCCAGTGCCCGCGCGATGGCAACGCGTTGTTGCATGCCGCCGGACAGCTGCCAGGGGTACTTGTCGTCTTCGCCAGCGAGTCCGACTTGGGTGAGCGCCTGCTCCACTCGACGCGCCACCTCCGTCGACGATTCTCCCGCCGCCTCGAGCGGCAGGGCGACGTTCTTCGCCACCGTCAGCCACGGATACAGCGAGCGCGAGTAGTCTTGAAAGACCGGGGCGAGCTGCCGAGGCGGCCCGTCAATGGCCTTACCAGCGAGCAATACTTCGCCCGACGTCGGCTCCGACAGTCCCGAGATACAGCGCAGCAGCGTCGTCTTTCCCGCGCCGGAGGGACCGACGATGGTGAAGAACTCCCCTTCTTCGACGGCGAACTCCATGCCGTCGAGCACCGGTGTGGCCGTGCCTCGTCGGTTTCTGGGTGCGTAGGTTTTCGAGAGATTGCGGATTTCAAGCAGCGCCATATCAGTGATCTCCTAATGCGTTGCGTGCCCGGTCCCAGGCGAGGATGCGGCGCTGGACCAGGGTGAATGCGCCGCTCAGAAGGATGCCGAGGATGCCGAGGAGCACGATTGCGCCCCATACCGACACCTGGTTGAAGGATTGTTGCGCCCCGATCAGCACGAAACCAATGCCGATGTTCGTGCCTGTCATCTCGCTGGTGACCACCAGTACCAACGACAGTGGGATGGCGATCTGGATGCCTGCCACGAGCCGCGGAACGACGGCCGGAATCACGATTCGACGTTGGTACTGCCACCCGCGGATGCCGAAGCTGCGGGCGGTGTCGCGCGACTGTTCTGGGAGCTCGCGCACACCGTCGATGACGTTCAGCAGGACAGGGAAGAACGTACCCAGCGCGATGATGAAGATCTTCATGCTGGGCCCCAAGCCGAAAATCACCATCGCGAAGGGGATCAGCGCAGTTGCGGGAATTGCCCGGACGAACTCGAGTGCGGGGGTCAGCGCAATCCGCACGAGGCGCTGCTGCCCGATGACGATGCCGAGCAAGAACCCGAGCACGATTCCGATGCCGAGCCCTGCGAAGAGGTTCGCGAGGCTCGAGACAAGGTGCTTCTGGCCGGCGCCGGTGAACCAGTACTCCCACACGCTCCCCAACACCTCGGTGAGCGGTGGGAAGTAGATGGACCCGGCATTCTCCGTAGCCAGGAACCACACGGCGAGCGCGACGACGGCGCCGAGCACGGCGAGGACATTGCGGTTGATGGATTTCATCGCTGTGCACTCCTCACCGACGGGTCCCAGAACAGCGCTTTTGTCTCGATCGCTTTCAGCGCCTCGGCGAGCAGGTAACCGACGAGGCCAATCACCACGACGTAGGCGTACATGCGGGCGGTGTTCCCGACGCTTCTGGCCGCACCGAGCTGCGCGCCCAGACCAGGTACCCCGGCGACGAGTTCAGCGGTGATGCAGAAAATCAGCACCGTGGAGCTCGCGATGCGAATCCCCGTCACCAAGCGAGGCAGCATCGATGGGATCAGCACGTGCCGCACTTGCTGCCATGTCGAGAGCCCGAAGCTGCGGGCCGTCTGCACGCTGACCGGATCTACTACCCCAGCCGCGCCGATTGCGGCGACGAGCATCTGGAAGAACCCGGCGTAGGTGGCGAGGAATACCTCGGTGGGGCGAGCCGTGCCCAGAATGAGGATGGCGAGCGGGATCATGGCAATCGATGGGATCGGGCGCAGGAACTCGATGATCAGGCTGAACAGCGCCGACAACGCGGCAACGCGTCCGAGAAGCAGGCCCAGCGCGGTGCCTGCCACCACGGAGATCAGCAGGCTGATCCCCCACCCGGTGAGGGTATTGCCGAGGGCGATCCACAGATCGGCCTCTCCGAGCATCTGCGCCAGTTCGGCGACGATGACCGTCGGCGGTGGCGAATACCGTTGTGGCACCAGGTCGACGCGCACCACCAGCTCCCACAGGTCGACGAGCGCGACCACGGTGGCGATGGGCAGCCACACATGGGGGCGTCGGAGCGCGCGGCGGGGCGATACTGCAACGGCAGTCATGGCTTGCTCACCTCCTCGCGGGCACGCTGCGCGAGCAGGCTGCGGTCGACCTTATTGGTCTGCGACAGCGGCATCGCATCCAGCGTGAACACCTGGCGCGGGTGCGCGTAGGGTTCGAGCTTCGTCAACGACCAAGCCTTCAACGCCGCCTCATCGACGACATGTCCCGGCGCCGCGACAACAAACGCGACGGGCTTGCTGCCCTTCACCTCGTCGGGCACCGGAACCACGACGGCTTCCGCGACGGCGTCGTGCGCTTCGAGCGCTGCTTCCACCGCGCGCGGATACACGTTCTCACCGCCGGAGGTGAACATGTCGTCCGCTCGTCCTGTGAAGAAGTAGAAGCCATGCTCGTCGCGACGAAACTCGTCACCCGTGCGGTAGTAACCGTCAGGCGTGAAGGGCGAAGCGACGTCGGGGCGGCGGAAATACTCCGTGAACAGCGCCCCGGTGCGGATCTCGAGCTCGCCCTGGCTGGCTTCCCGTCCCTGCCGATCGACAAGGCGCACATCGACGGCAGGATTCGCAACGCCGACGGACCCGTCGGGGGTGGGAAGTTGCGGATGCCGGGTGAACGCGACGGGGCCAGACTCCGTCGTGCCATAGCCGAAGATGATGGCAGCGCCGGGGAAGGCCTCGCGCAGCTGGGTAAACAGCGAGTTCGACGCGGGCGAGGAGCCCATGTACACCTCTTGCACCGAGCTGAGGTCGAGCTCCTCGATGAGGGCACGCTGCTGCACGAGCAGCGCGAACATGGGCGGAACACCGGTGAGCCGCGTCACGGATTCTGCGGCGACCACGCGCAGAAACTCTTGGGCATCAAAGCCGTCGGCGATGACCACGCGCCGCCCTGCAGCCAGCGCTCCTTGCACGTTGGCTAGGGCATTCATGTGGTAGAGCGGAGCCGCGACGATAGCGGTAACGTCCGTCGCATCTCCGAAGGTGTGCTGCCCCAGCGACAGCACCCACAGGTGCGAATCGTGCGAAAGCACCACGCCCTTCGGTTTCCCCGTCGACCCGGAGGTGTACAGGATCATCGCCGCATCCGAGCCATCGCGATGGTGCCGTTGCGGGGTCACGCCGGGCGCTGCGCTGGCCTCAGCGAAGGTCAGCGACGGCGTCTCCGCGCCCACTGCCTCGAGCCGGGATGCGTCGTCGACGAGGGCCAGCGTGCTCTGCGAATTCTCGAGCGCATAGCGCAGCACTTCGGGAGGAAACTTGAAGCTGAGCGGCACGGCCACCAGCCCCGCCCGCAGTACGCCGTAGAAGGCGGTCAGCCACTCGATCGAGTTGCGCCCGACGATGGCGACGCGCTCCCCCGACGTGAGCCCTCGCGCAAGCAGTTGGCTGGCCACCGCGTCTGCCTGATCGTTGAACTCCCCGAAAGTGATGCGCTGCGTCGTGTCGCCGTCGCGAAACGTGATGGCTTCCGCATCGGGGAGCTCGAGTGCGATGGCGTCACCCAGATTGGTGAATGGGTACCCGTCGATCACGGCGCCACCCCTGCTGCCGAAGCTAAGAACGTGCCGCGTCCGATGGCGAGCTGTTTGCCGTTCGCGTCGAGCACCTCAGACCAAGCCGTGGCAATCTGCGAAACTTTCATGCCACAACGGATACAAACACGCGCCAACTACGATTTAGCCGCTTGACTGGTTCACTTCCAGCGAGCGAGGGTCA
>NZ_CAMYPD010000061.1 GCF_947286155.1 uncultured Tessaracoccus sp. | reverse complement strand
CACGTAAGGAGTCGTCGGCAGCGTCAGATGTGTATAAGAGACAGACCATGACCTGATCCCCCACCTGGGGATTATCGAGGTGCGCGAGGAACAGCGCCCCTGTCATGACTACTTATCTCCGCGCAGCCAGCCGAACAGACCGCCGTGTTTCCCCTTATCGACGATCGGTTCGCCCTTCGTCTCGTCCCTCGCCTCGGCGAGTTTCCGGAGCAGATCACGCTGGTGATCGTCGAGCTTCGTCGGGGTCTGCACCAAGAACGTGATGCCGAGTTCACCTCGTCCGCCGCCGCGCAGCCGCGGGACGCCCCGATCCTTGAGCGCAATGCGGGTGCCCGACTGCGTGCCCGCCGGAATCTCCACCTCGACGGTGCGGTCGGCCGGGTCGGAACCCTCCCATTCGGCTTCCAGCGTGGGCAGGGTGAGCGTCGTCCCGAGCGCCGCGGCGGTCATCGGGATGCGCACGACCTCTTCCAGGTTGTCGCCATCGCGTCGGAAGTTCTCATGATCTGCGACGTGGATCTCCACGTAGAGATCACCAGCAGGCCCACCGCCTGGGCCCACGTCGCCTTGCGACTGGAGGTGAATACGGTTCCCGGTCGAGACACCGGCAGGCACCTTGAGCGTGATCGTGCGCTGGCTCGCGACGCGCCCCTCCCCCGAGCACTCGGTGCACGGGTGCGGAATGACGGTGCCATACCCGCGGCATTCGGGACAGGCCTGCGCGGTACGGATGTCGCCGAGGAAGCTGCGCTGCATCTGGATGATCTCGCCCTGGCCACCACAGATCTTGCACTCGACCGGCTCGGAACCGTCCTGCCCGCCGTGCCCGGAGCACTGGGGACAGACGACAGCCGAGTTGAGCTTGATCGTCTTCTTCGTGCCAAATACCGCCTCGTGCAGCTTGATCTGCGCTGAGATGAGCTTGTCGCGCCCTTGGCGCACGCGAGACCGCGGGCCGCCGTGCCCACCCTGGCCGCCGAACATGGCGTCCACCAGGTTGGTGAAGTCGAACCCTCCGGCAAACCCGCCGCCGAAGCCCGAGAATCCGGCGCCACCGCCACCAGCCTGACGCGGGTCTCCCCCGCGATCGAAGATGGAGCGTTTGTTCGGGTCGCTCAGCACCTCGTAGGCCTCGCTGAGTTCCTTGAACTTGTCAGCGGCCTCGGCGTCGTCGGGCGCGACGTCCGGGTGCACCTTCATGGCCTTGCGGCGGTAGGCCTTCTTGATCTCCTCCGCCGACGCATCTCGGGAGACGCCAAGAATGCCGTAGTAATCCTTCGTGCTCACAGTTGCTAGATCAACCTTCCATGAGGAATCGACTCACATAGCGTGCCACCGCACGCACCGATGCAATGGTTGCGGGATAGTCCATCCGCGTCGGACCAACCACGCCAAGGCTCGCCCTCAGAGCGCCCGCCTGCCCGTAACCGCTGGCCACCAAACTCGTCGACTGGAAACCGTCGGCGGTGTTCTCTTCACCGATCCGGACGGTCACGTCGTCGCCGGCGGCCTCGCTCAGCAGGCGTAGGAGCACCACCTGCTCCTCCAGTGCTTCAAGCAGCGGACGGAGATTGCGCTCGAATGGAACGCCCGCCAGGTTCGGCACTCCCGCGACCACCACCTGCGCGGCTGGCTCAGCAGCGAGCAGCTGCAGCGTCGTCGCGATGATGTTCGCAGCAATGGGGCGATACTCCGGGCGGATGGAGTCCATCTGCGTAGCGAGCGCGTCGGCCGCTTCCGCTGGCGTGCGTTGAATCACACTACCGACGATCACGTTCCGCAACTCTGCGAGCGCCTCGGGCTCCACAAAGCCGACGTCCACCACTTCCTGATCGACGCGCCCCGCCGCCGTGACGATGATCACCATCACCCGCTCCGGCGATAGCGCCACGAGTTCGACGTGGCGGATCTGGCCGCGCTGCGTCACGGGGTACTGGACGATCGCCACCTGGTGGGTGAGCTGCGCCAGCAGCCGCACGGTACGCCCCATGAGGTCGTCCATGCCGGCCGTGCCGTCGAGGAACGAAGCGATGGCGCGTCGCTCCGCCGTCGACAGCGGTTTGATGCTCGCCAGTCGATCGACGAAGAGGCGATAGCCCTTGTCGGTGGGGATACGGCCCGCGCTCGTGTGCGGCTGGGTGATGTACCCCTCCTCTTCGAGGACGGCCATATCGTTGCGCACCGTTGCTGCCGAGACCTTCATCTGGTGGCGCTCCACGAGCGCCTTCGACCCGACAGGCTCGCGGCTGGCAACATAGTCCGTCACGATCGCCTTCAACACATCCAGCTTTCGGTCGTCGAGCATGTCACCTCCTAGCACTCACAACAGGCGAGTGCCAGCCTACCCCTCTTCCCAAGATGGTTGAAATGCGTCGCGTACCGACCCCGCAGACCGCATGGCAGCCGGGTGTCCGATGAGAAAACTGCAAAACTCGCCAACAGTTGGCCCAACACCCCGGTTTTGGGCAGGTTTCGAGCCACTGTTGGCGAGTTTTGCAGTTTTTATCCGGCATCCCCGCACCGTGCTCGGCATCCTTGGCGTCGTGCCCTAGGCTCAGGCGCATGGAGATTTCGTGGAGTGAGGTTGCCGACAGGGTTTGGGTCACGACGGTCGACCCAGACGCCGCGAACGTCACGCTGATCGCCGGCGACGACCGCGCCATGCTCGTCGACGCCGGGGGCACCGCCGACGTTGGGGCAGCGCTGCTCACTTCGGCACGCACGCTGGTGACGGTGCCCGTCGATACCGTCGTCATCACTCATCACCACGCCGATCACTGGCACGGCATCGCCGGCATGTCCGACGTGGAAACCATTGCGCACGAGTGCATCGTCGACGACACCACCTCCGCCGAATTCCGCCCCACCACCTTGATCAGCGTGCTCAAGGGCATCCAGCTGGGTGAGCGCTTCGTCGAGATCGCACACTTCGGCAAGGCACACACACAGTCCGATCTCGTGGTCGTCGTTCCATCCGCAGACGTGATCGTCGTGGGCGACCTCGTCGAAGACGAGCCCCAGTTCGACGAAACCACCCAGTTCGACACCTGGCCGCTCACCCTCGACGGCGTGCTCACCTCGTCGAAACCCAGCACTGTAGTCATCCCTGGGCACGGCCCCATCACCAACCGTGATGCCGTCATCGATTGCTCAGGGCGCATCGCCGACATGTACACCACAACCTCGACGCTGGTGCAGCAAGGCGTGCAGCTCGAGCAGCTCTACGAGTCCGCTGAGCGGTGGGCATTCTCAGAGCCCACCGTGCGCCAGGCCCTGCCGTTGCTGGTGGACGAATTAGCTTCGCACGGCGTCGTCGCACGAAAGCAGCTGCCCATCCAGGGCATCTAAGAGCTAGCTGGCCCAGCCTTCCGCCACGCGTTCCCACACGCGCTCTGAGCGCGCGACAAGCAGCCCCTTGCCCCTGCTCGCGGCGGAGTACGGTTCGCCGCTCAACATGCGCCCTGTCCCTCCGATCTCGGTGAGCATGAGGCAGCCGACAAGGTGATCCCACGGGTGCGCATTGTTGTAGTACATGAAGTCGATCTCGCCCGATACCGCCATCGGGTAGTCGAAGCAGGCCGCACCGGAGCTGCGGCCCATGGGCTCGTGTCGGCCGCCCCCATCGTGGCCGAGCCACCGCTGCTGCCCCGTAACCCCCTTCGGTTTTTCCCGTTCGGGCTGAGCTTCGACGGGCACGCCATTCATGAGCACCTGCCCCGACCCAGCCTCGACGGTGTACATGCGCTCGTACTGCGGCTGCCAGATCCAGCCGCGCGTGGTCACACCGTCGCGCACCTCGGCGAGCATCACGCCGTGCTCGCGCTTGCCATTCACGAAGTTCCTCGTGCCATCGATCGGGTCGATCACGAACGCGTGCGGTGCCGACGCGAGATCGTCGAGCGTCGATGCGCCGAGGAACACGCCCTCTTCACCGAGGATCAGCGCGCTCGGAAACGCTTCCTTCAGCAGGCCGGCGAGGTGGCGCTCCGCTTCGCGGTCCGCGACGGTGACGAAGTCGCCCGGCTCCTTCTCGTCGATCTCCGCGTCCGCCAGCTGCCGAAACCGCGGGTTGACCACCGCGTCGGCTGTGTCTTTGAGCATTGCCGCAATGCCGTCGATGTCCATGCTGGCAACTGTACCCAACGGGGTTTAACCGTCGATGTGGTCCTGAGTGACGAAGTCGATGAGGCGTTCGACGATGGTGTTGAGCTGCGGCTCCAAGTCACGCCAACTGTTGGCCCTGGCGAGAATCGCTTGCCAGCCGCGCGCCACGTCGCGCTGATCGTCGTGCGGCAGGCCGAGCGCAGCCAGCGTGCCCTTCTTGAAATCGATGTCCATGGGCACTTCGGGCCAGGCCTTGCGGCCGACGCGCTCCGGCTTCACGGCTTGCCAGATGTCGATGAACTCGTGTCCGAGCACCAGTACGCAATCCTCGTGGCCGCCGGCGTACACCTGCTTCACGATGCGCGATTCCTTGGAACCCGGCACCAGATGGTCGACGAGCACCCCCAGCCTCCTGCCTGGTTCCGGCCGGAACTCATCGACGATGGCGGGGAGATCGTCGATGCCACCCAGATACTCCACGACGACGCCGACGTGACGCAGGTCGTCGCCCCAAATCTTTTCCACCAGCTCGGCGTCGTGGCGCCCCTCGACGTAGATACGGCTGGGCAGCGCCACCTTCGCTGGCTCTGGAGCGTCACTCGCACGCGATCCGGATGCGGTGTACTTGGGCTTGCTGGTTCCTGTGCGAAGCGGCGGCTGCAGTGCGACGGGCTCCCCCTCCAGCAAGAACCCGGCACCGAACGGGAATCCGCGACGCTTCCCCTTGCGGTCTTCGAGTAACACCACGCCGTTCTCCCACCCGACGACGGCGCCGCAGAAGTCGTCGAATTCGAGCACCATGTCGAGTTCGACGGGCACGTTCCTGGTCTTCTTCATGTGGGAGCGCTGCCAGCCGGGCGCGAGGACGTCACGGGAGTATCGGTTCACGGCTGGCGACCCTACCGAACATGACTTGTGGCGCCCCGGAGGCTCTCCGAGACGCCACAAGTTGAGAGGCGTGAGACTTCAGCGAAGCTCAAGCCGACGCTGCACACTCACCAATGCCTGCCAGAGCATCACCGCAGAGAGGAGAATGGAGCCGAGTATCAGGAGCACCGGCAGGCTCGCCGCATCATCGGCACTCGTATCCGTGAACAGTGGCGGCGTCCAGTACCAGGTTCGACCGATGAAGTCGTACGTCGGTGGGATCAGAAGCAGCACGAGCCCGATCAGCTGCATCGCCACGTAGACGATGATGTAGACGATGACTGGCCCGAAGCCTCCCGACTTGTTGATCCACGCTTCGCTGCCGATGACAACGGCGAAGTAGATCTGCGCGAGCATGCTGAGGTAGGTCAGCAGGCCAACGACCAACGCGATCACGCCCCAGTCAGGCCGATCGCTCAAGGCATCGGAAACGGCGCGCGTCGCTATCTCCAGCGCGCTCCCACCGAGGACAGCGTCGGCCTTTCCGACGAGCCACAGCGCCACCGCACTGACCACGAGGGAAATCAGGCTCACGAGGCTAGCCCAGAGAAACTTCGTGGCGATCAGCGTGGAGTTCTTCACGGGAACGGTGAGCTCGAAGTATCCCCGTCGGCCGAAGGTGCTGCGGTAGAGATGTATCCCGAGGTAGAGCTGCACGGCGAACGGCAGTGCAGCTACCGCGATGATCCCCAGAACGATCGGCACTCCCGCCACAACGCCTGAAATGTGGGCGGCTCCGTACGAGATCAGCGCGAGCAGGAGGGTGAAGCCCCAACCCAGGGCTATCGCCCACTTGGTTCGGATGAATTCGTATTTCAGTACTGTTCCGACCATTGGTAAACCTCCCTAAAGAGTTGGTCCATGCTTTTGCCGTACTCGACACGTAGATCGTCGACGGCACCCTCGATGAGCACTTGTCCGTAGCGCATCATGATGACGCGGTCGAGCACGGGTTCGATGTCGGCGATGAGATGGGTGGAGATGAGTACGAGCGAGTCCGGTTCGAGGTTGCGCACGATGGCGCGCAGGATCACGTCGCGGGCGGCCGGATCGACGCCTGAGATGGGCTCGTCGAGGAGAAACACCTTGGCGTCACGGCTCATGGCGAGCGCAATCTGTGCTTTCTCCCGCATGCCTTTCGATAGCTGGGAGAGCTTCATGCCCGGGTCAAGCCGGAAGAACTGCAGCAGGTCGTCGAACTTGGCGCGGTTGAAGTCGGCGAAGTAGTCGGCGTACTGCTTGGCGCAGAATTCGATGCGGCTGCCATCTGCGAGGAAGCTCTCGTCGGGGAGGAAGCTCACTTTCGCCTTCGATGCCGGGCCGGGGCGTTCACCCGCGACGGTGACGTCTCCGTCGTAGCGAACCATGAGGCCGGCGAGCACTTTGAGCAGCGTGGTCTTGCCGCAGCCGTTTTCTCCGAGGAGCCCGACGACGTTGCCCTCGTCGAGGCTGAATGAGAGGTTGTTGAGTGCGGGGAACTTGCCGTATTTCTTCGTGAGTGATTGCACTTGGATGGCTTTCATGATTGCTCACCTTCCAGTTGTCGCCATCGTTGCTTCAGTAACTCCAACGCCCTGGTTTGCTGCATGCCGAGCCCTTGGGCGCGACGCACAAACTCGTCAGCATGCCCGGTGGCCACGCGTTCGCGCAGCTCGTCGATCACAGTGGTGTCGTCGGTGACGAACCGCCCTTTCGTGCGATCCGGCACCGTGACGCCCATGCGGTCGAGCTCGCCCATAGCGCGTTGGATGGTGTTGGGGTTGACCCCGAGTTCGACGCCGAGGTCTCGAACGCCTGGCAGTTTGCTCCCCGCGGGCCACTGGCCCGTGACGATTCTGCGCGAGCATTCGTCCACCAACTGCAACCAGATGGGCGAGGAATTGTCGAACTGCATTCCCACACCTCCTGCATTGCTGTACTAGGTGCTTAATACAGTAAGACAGTGGAGCTACGCTGTCAACACCTCAAAGCAAAAAGGTGCGTATCAGTCGAGTAGGTCGCGGATGATCCCGTCAGCCAGCAGGCGCCGTCGCACGATGAGCCGCCCGTCGACGACATCGACCAGCCCTCGCGCTGCCATCGAAGGAACGCGCTCACGTTCCGACGGCGTCAGCACGCTGAGTGGGAGCCCGTCGGCCAGCCGAAGCTCCAGCAGCACCCGTTCGACGCGGCGGTCCTCCGAGGTGAGCACCTCGCGCCCTTGCGCCGGCGAGATGCCAGCAGCCAGGGCGTCTGCGTAGGCGCGCGGGTGTTTCCGGTTCCAGAACCGAACGCCGCCGACGTGGCTGTGCGCGCCCGGCCCGATCCCCCACCAGTTCGCGCCTTTCCAATAGGCGATGTTGTGTCGGCACTCGCCGCCGGGCAGCGCCCAGTTGCTGGTCTCGTAGTTGTGGAAACCGCGTGCGGCCAGGAACTCGTCGGCAATCATGTATTTGTCGGCGAGATCGTCCTCGTCCGGCATTGCCAGCTCACCCTTGCGCACGCGCAAGGCAAGGCGTGTTCCCTCTTCGACGATGAGCGAGTAGGCGCTGACGTGGTCGACGGGTGTGTCGGCCACCGCGTCGAGGCTTCGTCGCCAATCATCGAACGACTCCCCCGGCGTGCCATAGATGAGGTCGAGACTGACATGCTCGAACCCGGCCCCCGACGCCCAGCGTGCCGCATCCAGGCCACGCCCGGGGCTGTGGCGGCGGTCGAGCACCTCCAGCACGTGCGGCACCGACGACTGATACCCCAACGAGATGCGCGTGAACCCACCGTCGCGCAGCGCCTGGAAGTAGCTCGCGTCGACGCTCTCCGGGTTCGCCTCCGTCGTGATCTCCGCGTCGTCGGCTATCGGGAAGCGCTCCCGAATCGCGTCGAGCAGCCCGACGAGCTCCCCCTGCGGCAGCATCGTCGGGGTACCTCCGCCGAAAAACACCGTGCGCACGGTCTGGGGCCCAAGTACGCGACGGGCCAGGTCCAGCTCGGCTCGCGCGGCGGAGAGATAGGCACCAGGCGACATCGATCCAAGCTCTGCCGGCGTGTAGGTGTTGAAATCGCAGTAGCCACACCGCGTCATACAAAACGGCACGTGCACGTACAGCGACAGCGGGGCACCGACGTCGGTGCCAGGTGGGAGTGAACCGTCGCGGGGCGCGGGCTCACCGTCGGGGAGTTGGGAAGCCACGGGCGGAAGCCTAGCGTCGTCTCCCAACCCGTTCGCTTACAGAAGACAGATTCGTGCGTGGGCATGCCCCCAACATCTCACTCGAGATGACACACTATGTTTCATGATTAATCGACGTTCACTCCTCGCATCCGGCGGCGGGCTCGCCGCCCTGTCTGTGCTCGCTGCATGCGGCGACAACAATCCACTCGAAGGATCCTCCGGTTCAGCAGGCTCCGGCAGCAACAGCGATGTTGCGCTCAAGCAGTGGTACCACGAGTACGGCGAAGCCGGCGTGAAGGAAGCCGTCGAGAAGTACGCCTCTGAGTACACCGACGCCAAGGTGAGCGTGCAGTGGACCCCAGGCGACTACATGAAGATCCTCGGCGCTGCATTGCTGACCGACGAAGCCCCGGACGTGTTCGAATTCGAGCAGGGTGGTTCGCTGGATATGATCCGCGGCGGGCAGCTCGCTGACCTCACCGAGCTCATGGCTCCGGTGAAAGACCAGTTCAACAAGGCTGTGATCGACCGCTTTACGTTCCAAGACAAGATCTACGCCATCCCGCAGACCATCGATATGCAGATGCTCTTCTACCGCAAGTCGGTGCTTGAAGAGAAGGGCATCGAACCACCGAAGACCTTCGCAGATCTCGCTGCAGCCGCCAAGGCTGTGAACACGAAGGACATGGGCGGCTTCTTCGCTGGCAACGACTCGGGCGTCGGCGTGCTCGGCACCATCTTCATTTGGGCGTCGGGCCACGATCAGCTCAACGCCGACCGCACGGAGGCCGCATTCCTCACCGACGATTTCTACCAGGCGCTCGTCGACTACCGCGAGCTCGTGAAGTCGGGCGCTGTGTTGTCGGGCGCTTCCAACGATTGGTACGGCCCCGAGGCGTTCGTGAATGAGGAGTGCGCCTTCCAGTGGGGCGGGCTCTGGGGCCTCCCCCAGGTGCAGGAAGCCTTCGACGACGACTTCGGCGTGCTGCCATTCCCCGCGATTGGCGGGAAGGGCCGTCCGGCGGTGCCGTTCGGCGCGTTCGGCGCGTGCGTCAACGCGAAGAGCAAGCACGTCGATGCCGCTAAGGAGTTCATCAAGTGGCTGTGGATCGACCAGGAAGACAAGCAGATCGACTTCTCCACTGCCTACGGCGTGCACATCCCAGCGAAGGACGCGCTGGCCTCGCAGACGGAACAGTTCAAGGACGGCCCAGGCGCCGACGCCGCCAAGTTCGTCAGCGAGAATGGCTTCGCCAACGACATCATGTGGTCCGGCTCGCTCGGTGAAGCGTACGGTGCGGCTGTGAGCAAGGTGATCGTGGACGGCGCCGACCCGAAGAGCGCGTTCTCCAAGTTCGGCGACCTGGCGAAGAAGGAACTCGCCAAGCTGCAAGGCTGATCCCGACGTGTGGCAACGCCTGCGCGGATACCAGGGCCGCAACCTGTGGTTCCTGGTATTCGTCGCACCGTTTTTCCTCGGGCTGACGGTCTTCGTCTACGTGCCCGTGGTGTGGAGCGCGTACCTGTCCTTCTTCGAGGCCAAGAACACGATCACGCCGACGAAGTTCGTCGGGTTGGACAACTACACCAGCTTGTTGGGCGACGAACTCTTCATCAACTCGCTGGCCGTGTTCGTCGTGTTCTCGCTCGTGATCGTGCCACTCACATATGTGTGTTCACTAGGGCTAGCGCTCCTGCTCAACGACCTCAAATGGGGCCAGGCGTTCTTCCGCTCGGTGTTCTTCATCCCGTCGGCGGTGAGTTACGTCGTCGCGGCCATCATCTGGCGGCTCGTGTTCTTCAACAACGCCCGCTTCGGCATGCTGAACTCGCTCATCCGCTCCTGGGGTGGCGACTCCGTCAACTGGCTCGGAGGCGGTAACAACCTCTACTGGATCGCGCTCATCAGCGTTCGACTGTGGCTGCAGGTGGGCTTCTACATGATCCTCATCATCGCCGGACTGCAGCGCATCCCGGTTGATACCTACGAGGCGGCGGCCATCGACGGAGCCTCCGGCTGGCGAGTGCTTCGCTACATCACACTCCCCCAGCTTCGCGCTACCAGCGTGGCGGTCATCATGTTGCTCCTCATCAACGCGTTCCAGGCATTCGACGAGTTCTACAACATGCTGGGCACCATCGGGTCCTACCCGCCCTATGGACGCCCGCCCCTGGTGCACCTGTACCTGATCTCGTTCGGCGGCGGGCAACAGAACCTCGGTTTGGGCGGCGCGGGCACCATGATTCTTGCGGCCATCATCGTGCTGTTCTCCCTGGCACAGAACTGGCTCATGAGCCGGGAGGAGCGCAAGGAGCGACGCGCAGCGAAGAAGGCAAAAGCATGAAAGCATCCAGGATCGCCCGGTATGCGCTGCTCATCATGCTGACGCTGTTCTTCCTGCTGCCGTTCTACGTGATGTTCCGCAACGCATTCTCGACGCAGAAGCACATCGCGTCGCCGAATTGGCACTGGCTCCCCAACCAGCTCGACTTCACGAACCTGAAGTCGCTGCTTGCCAACGACACGATCGGTATCGGGTCAGCCATGCTGAACTCGGCCGTCACCGCCAGCTTGCAGACCATCATCACGGTGCTCGTCAGCCTCATGGCCGGCTACGCGCTGGCGCGCTGGAAGCACAGGCTCGCCAGCTTCCTACTGGGGCTCACGGTATTCACGCTTATGGTTCCCGCGACGATGACCTTCGTGCCGACGTTCATCATGACCGCCCAGTTCGGATGGATTGACACCTACCGCGGCCTGGTGATTCCGGCGGCTTTCTCAGCGTTTGCGACGTACCTGTTCCGCCAATTCTTCCTCGATTTCCCCGAGGAGCTGGAGGACGCCGCCTTCGTCGACGGATGCACACCATGGGGTGTGTTCTGGCGCATCGTGGTGCCGAACTCCAAGGAGATCATCACCGCCGTCGGCACCATCGTGCTGCTCGGCGCCTGGAACGCGTTCCTCTGGCCCAGCCTGGTTGGCCGCGACAACACACGCACCGTGCAGGTGGCCCTGTCGCAGTTCATGACCAGCCAAGGCGTGCGGTTGCCGGAACTGTTCATGGGCTCCATCATCGCGATTCTGCCCATGCTGGTGATGTTCCTGTTCCTCCAGCGTTACCTGGTGCGAGGCTTCACCACGTCGGGCCTGCGCTAGGCGCAGCGGCGGCTAGTTCTTCTTTGCCGGCTCCGACGTGGACAGCGCCGCGACGAAGGCCTCTTGCGGCACCTCGACTCGGCCCACCATCTTCATGCGCTTCTTGCCTTCCTTCTGCTTTTCGAGCAGCTTGCGCTTTCGCGAGATGTCGCCGCCGTAGCACTTCGAGAGCACGTCCTTGCGGATGGCGCGGATGGTCTCGCGCGCGATCACGCGCGAGCCGATGGCGGCCTGGATGGGCACCTCGAACTGCTGCCTCGGGATGAGCTCCTTGAGCTTGGATGCCATCTGGAGTCCGTAGGAGTAGGCGGATTCGCGGTGCACGATGGCGGAGAACGCGTCGACGGGGTCGCCGTGCAGCAAAATATCGACTTTCACCAGGTCGGCCGGTGCTTCGCCGGCAGGTTCGTAGTCGAGCGATGCGTACCCCTTCGTCCGCGACTTGAGCGCGTCGAAGAAGTCGAAGACGATTTCGCCGAGCGGCAGCTGGTAGCGAATCTCCACCCGATCTTCTGACAGATAGTCGAGACCCTTCTGCACGCCGCGCCTGGTCTGACACAGCTCGAGGATGGTACCGATAAACTCTGCGGGCGCGAGGATGGTGGCGTCGACGACGGGCTCGTACACCTCGTCGACCTTGCCCTCAGGGAACTCCGACGGGTTCGTCACGATGTGTTCGGAGTGGTCCTCCATCACCACGCGGTACACCACGCTCGGCGCTGTCGAGATGAGGTCCAGGTTGAACTCGCGCTCAAGCCGCTCGCGCACGATCTCCATGTGCAGTAGGCCGAGGAAGCCGATGCGGAAACCGAAGCCGAGCGCGCTCGACGTCTCGGGTTCGTACAGCAGCGCGGCGTCGTTGAGCTGCAGCTTCTCCAGCGCCTCACGAAGCTCGGTGAAGTCGTCGCCGTCGATCGGGTAGAGGCCGGCGTAGACCATGGGCACGGGAGGCTCGTAGCCGCCCAAATCTTCTGTCGCAGGTGCGGTTGCGACGGTGACCGTGTCGCCGACGCGAGACTGCCGCACGTCCTTCACGCCCGTGATGAGGTAGCCCACCTCGCCGACGCCGATGGCATTCTGCTTGGACGGGTCAGGTGCGATGACGCCGACCTCGAGCAGTTCGTGCTGGGCACCGGTGGACATCATCTGGATGCGGTCGCGGTGACGCAGCGCGCCGTCGACGACGCGGACGTAGGTGACCACACCGCGGAACGTGTCGTACACCGAGTCGAAGATGAGCGCGCGCGCTGGCCCGTCGGCGTCGCCCACGGGGGCAGGGATTCGCTCGACGACGGCGTCGAGCAACTCGGGCACGCCCACTCCGGTTTTGCCGGAGACCCGCAACACTTCGTCCTCGTCGCAGCCGATGATGGACGCCAGCTCGGCGGCGTACTTCTCTGGATCGGCGCCAGGCAGGTCGATCTTATTGAGCACCGGGATGATGGTGAGCTCTGCCTCGAGTGCGAGGTAGAGGTTGGCAAGCGTCTGCGCTTCGATGCCTTGCGCCGCGTCAACGAGCAGGATCGCCCCTTCACAGGCCTGCAGGGAGCGCGATACCTCGTAGTTGAAGTCGACGTGGCCAGGGGTGTCGATCATGTTGAGCACGTGCACGGTGTCGCCCACCGGCCACGTCATTCGCACGGCCTGGGACTTGATGGTGATGCCGCGTTCGCGCTCGATGTCCATCCGGTCGAGGTATTGCGCGCGCATGCTGCGGTCGTCGACGACCTTGGTGAGTTGCAGCATGCGGTCCGCGAGCGTCGACTTTCCGTGGTCGATGTGTGCAATGATGCAGAAGTTGCGGATGATCGACGGATCGGTCTTGCCTGGGATGGCCATGCATCATTCCTTGCATAGAAACGGGACTTCTGACGGCCTATCATCTCACCTTGCGCTGCACTTGGCGAGTTGCTCCGCCGCGCATTTGGTGAGGTGCGGCCTTGCCATGTATTGTGGATCGTCGCGTCAAGGTTGGCGCATCACCGAGCACCAGAAGGATTTTTCGTGGCAAACATCAAGTCCCAGATGAAGCGCAACAAGACCAACGAAGTTGCGCGCCAGCGCAACAAGGCCGTGAAGTCGAAGCTGCGCACGCACGTGCGTGAGGCCCGCGCCGCCATCGCCGAGGGCGATGCCGAGAAGGCAGCAGAACTCACCGCCGTCGCGAACCGCGCTCTGGACAAGGCCGTTTCCAAGGGCGTCATCCACGCCAACCAGGCCGCAAACCGCAAGTCGGCGCTCTCGTCGGCAACCGCTGCGTTGCAGGCCTGATACCAGCAAGTCAGGTTCAGCGCCTCGGCCCTACTCGGTGGCCGAGGCGCTGTTTTGCGCGTAAATACCCTAATGGGGCAAAGATAGATCCTGTCTCTTATACACATCTGACGCTGCCGACGACTCCTTACGTGTA
>NZ_CAMYPD010000060.1 GCF_947286155.1 uncultured Tessaracoccus sp. | reverse complement strand
GGCTTGGGCTTCGACGGCGACAAGATCTGGGTAACCGCACTCCACGGCGACGAAGAAACCATCGGCCTGTGGCGCGCCGTCGGTGTGCCAAGCGAGCACATCCAGCAACGCGGGCTCAAAGACAATTACTGGCACATGGGCGTTCCCGGCCCCGGTGGTCCCTGTTCCGAGATTTATGTGGATCGTGGCCCTGCGTTCGGCCCCGACGGCGGCCCCGAGGCCGACGAAGACCGCTTCCTTGAGATCTGGAACCTGGTGTTCCAGCAGGAGGAGCTTTCCGCGGTTCGCGCGAAGGACGACTTCGACGTTGCCCGCGCTCTGCCGAGCAAAAACATTGATACCGGCGCCGGGCTCGAACGCATTGCCTTCGTCAAGCAGGGCAAGACGAACATGTACGAGATCGATCAGGTGTTCCCTGTCATCCAGAAGGCATCAGAGCTCTCCGGCAAACGCTACGGCGCGAACGCCGAGGACGACATCTGGTTCCGCGTCGTTGCCGACCACGTCCGCAGTTCTCTGATGCTGATGACCGATGGCGTCACTCCCGGCAACGAGGCTCGCGGTTTCGTGCTGCGCCGGCTGCTTCGTCGAGTTATTCGCGCGATGCGGTTGCTGGGCGTCCAGGATCCAGTGCTCAGCGAACTGCTGCCCGTCTCGAAGGCGCTCATGGAGCCGTCGTACCCGGAGATCACTGAGGCATGGGACCGCGTCTCGCAAGCCGCGTCTGCGGAAGAGGAAAGCTTCCGACGCACGCTCCAGGCGGGCACGGTGCTATTCGACGGCGTCGCCGCCGAGCTGAAGCAGTCCAAGGCGACGGCGGTGCCTGGGGATACGGCCTTCAAGCTGCACGACACCTACGGCTTCCCGATTGACCTGACGATGGAGATGGCCGCCGAGCAGGGGCTCACCGTCGATCGCACGGCATTTGAAGCGCTTATGAAGGAGCAGAAAGACCGCGCCCGGGCAGACGCCAAGGCGAAGAAGGGCGGGCTCGCGAACCACGAGGCATACCGTGAGTTCCGCGAACAAGGGGAGACCCCCTTCACCGGGTACGAGGAGCTCGGGCTGCAGACGAAGGTGCGCGGCCTCATTGTCGACGGTCACGCCACCGATCGTGCCGGCGACGGCGCTGAAGTGGAGCTCATCCTCGAGGAGACGCCGTTCTACGCCGAGGCCGGCGGCCAGGACGCCGATCATGGAGTCATCGTCGGCGACGGATTCACGGCCGACGTGCTCGACGTGCAGCGCCCGGTGCCGGGGCTCGTCGTGCATCGAGTGAAGCTCGCTGGTGAGCTCGGGGTGGGGGTGCCCGTCGAGGCGCAGGTTGATCCGGCGCTTCGCCATCAAGCTTCGCAGGCCCACACCGCGACGCATATCGTCCACGCCGCGCTGCGCGAGCTGCTCGGCTCGGGGGCGACGCAGGCCGGTTCCTACAACAAGCCTGGCTACCTGCGGTTCGATTACTCGTCCCCGCAAGGGATGAGTGAGGAGCTGCGTCGCGAAGTGGAGGAGCGCTCCAACCAGGCCATCCTTGACGGTTTCGACGTGACCAGCCAGCAGCTCAAGCTCGAGGACGCCAAAGCCCTCGGGGCGATGGCCATGTTCGGCGAGAAGTACCCACCCATCGTGCGCATGGTGGAGCTAGCGGGTCCTTGGTCACGCGAGCTGTGCGGGGGCACCCACGTGGCGAACACCGCACAGATCGGTGTGCTCAACCTCGTGTCTGAGCAGTCGGTGGGCTCCGGAGTGCGACGCGTCGAGGCGCTCGTCGCAGGTGACGCGTTCCGGCAGTTCGCCGCCGAGCGCGCGCTCGTGCGCGAGCTCACCGACACGTTGCGGGTAGCCCCCGAACAGTTGGGGGAGCGTGTCGGGAAGCTCGTGCAGCAGCTCAAGGACGCAGAGAAACAGATCGCCAAGCTGCAGTCGGAGAAGCTGCTGGCCAGCGCCGAAGCGATGCTTGCTGGCGTGGAACGCGTCGGCTCGGTCAATCTGCTCGCATTGAAGGTTCAAGGGGTGGGCGGCGGCGACCTGCGCACCCTCGCGTCCGACCTCAGAGAGCGCCTGGATAGCGCGACGGCGGGCGTCGTCGCGCTGATCGGCGGCACGAACAAGCCTGCCGCGATCGTCGCTACGAATGAACCCGCCCGGGAGCAGGGCCTCAAGGCAGGCGCACTCATCCGGGAGGTGTGTGCGACGCTCGGCGGCAAGGGCGGCGGCAAGGACGACCTGGCGCAAGGCGGCGGCGCTGATTGGGCGCAAGCCGACGCAGCGTTGGCGGCCGTGCGAGCCAAGGTTGCTGATGCCTGACTCTCCGCGTCTAGGCATCGACTGGGGTAAGGCTCGCATCGGTGTTGCCGCGTGCGGGCGCCACACGACCGTGTGCCACCCCGTGGCGACGGTGCGGGCCGGCCGCGACGAGCTCACCCAGCTCGCCGTCATCGTCGAGGAGTACGAGCCAGAGATCATCTACGTGGGATATCCGCTCGATCTCAAAGGCCGGTTGGGGCCAGCCGCGGAATTTGTGCGGCAGAAAGCTACGGCGTTGGCGCAGCGCGTCGCGCCAACGCAGGTTCGACTGGTCGACGAGCGGATGAGCACGGCGTCGGCGTCGCGTAGTCTTGGGAGTGTCGGACGAGACACCAGATCTCAGCGTGGCATCATCGATCAAGCTGCGGCGGTAGAGATTCTGCAAACCGCGGTCGACGTCGAAGAGCGCATGGGCGAGCCGGCTGGTGAGCCACTGCACGGAAACGAGGACGAATGAGCGAGAAGAAACCTGTGAACTGGCGCGACGTGGCCTACTACGGCCGAGGCGCGTTCGCAGTGCTGCTCGCTCTCGCGGTACTCATTGGTGGGGGCTGGTTCGCGTACTCGAAGGCCCACGACTTCTACGTCGCCGCCACCACCCCGGATGACGACTTCGTCGGGAATGGCACAGAAGAGATCGACGTCGTGATTCCTCGCGGTGCAGGCATCACCGAGATCGGCGACATTCTCTATGAAGCGGGCGTGGTGAAGTCGGTGCGGAAGTTCCGCAGCGAAGCGCTCAGTTCCGGTTCCGTCGACCGGCTCCAAGCCGGCAGATACCAGCTCCGCAAGGAACTGCCTGCAGAAACAGCACTCAAAATGCTGCTCGATCCGAGCAACATCAAGCGCATCTGGATCACGTTCCCCGAAGGCACCACGGTGAAGGAACAGCAGGCCCGTATCAGTAGTGAGCTCGGGCTCTCCAAGGAACAAATCGACACCGCCGCGGGGCGTGCAGACGAATTGGGGCTCCCGAAGTGGGCCGATACCAAGGGGAAGCTCGAGGGTTTCCTGTTCCCTGCTCGCTACGACGTGGCTGAGCCCATCGACGCCTTCGCGATCATGAAGAACCAGGTCAAACAGTTCAATACCGTTGCGGGGCGCACCGACCTTGCCGATCGTGCGAAGGCCCTCGGCAAGTCTCCGCTCGAGGCGCTCACCGTCGCATCGATCATCGAAGGCGAGTCGCACGACCCGGACTACCAGCCGCTCATCGCTGCCGTCATCTACAACCGGCTCGAGAAGGATATGAAGCTGGAGATGGACTCGACGGTGCACTATGCGGTGGGTAAGACCGGCGCGGTCACCACCACGGCCGCCGAGCGCGCCAGCGAATCGGCGTACAACACGTACCGCCACAAGGGGCTACCGCCCGGCCCCATCAATAACCCAGGCGAGACCGCCATCAAGGCGGCCCTCAGCCCGGCAGACACCGAGGCGCTGTACTTCGTCACGGTCAACCTCGACACCGGGGAGACGCTCTTCGCCAATACGCTCGAGGAGCACAACGCCAACGTGAAGAAGTTCCAGGAGTACTGCCAGGCCAACAAGGGCAAGTGCTCAGGCAAATGATGCGTTGCGCCGTCATCGGTGATCCGGCCTCACACTCCCTCTCGCCAGCCATCCATGCCGCCGGCTACGCCGCGGTCGGGCTGGATTGGCGATACGAAGCCATCGACGTCACACCTAGCGAGCTGTCCGCGTTTATAGCGCGTTGTCAGGCTAACCCCAGCTGGGCGGGGCTCAGCGTCACCGCACCGCACAAAGACGCCATCGTCGAGTTCGGTGAACCCGACGAGCCGACGCGCCTGCTGGGTTGCGGCAACACGCTGGTGTTCGGGGAGCAGCCTCTGGTTCGCAACACCGACGTGCCCGGCTTTGCGCTGGCCCTCGAGCGCTCGGGTGCCCCGACGCCGAGGCGGGTGGCGATCGTCGGGAATGGTGCTACTGCGCGGTCGATCACGCTGGCGGTGGCTCAGTTGGGTGCCGAGAGCGTCGTGATTGTGGCTCGTAGCCTCGAGCGAGCCGAAGGGCTACGGAAGTTTGCCGCTGGGCTGGGGATGAGCGCCCAGGTGCAGTTGCTCTCCGACGCGCTGGAGCCGGTGGATCTGCTCGCAAGCACGGTTCCTACGCTCGCGACTAAGCCTCACGCTCGGCGTTGGGCAGAATGCGCGACGACGATCTTCGATGTGGTCTATGACCCGTGGCCCACGCCCCTTGGGGTCGCCTCGAGCGCGCTGCACCGTCGGGCATTGTCGGGCCTGGATCTGCTCGCCGGACAGGCTGTCGATCAGTTCTTCTGGCTCACGGGGCACCGGGTCACGTTCGAGATGTGCCTCTCAGCTGCCGAGCAGGAACTTCGTCGGCGTAAGACTCTCTGAAAGAATGATCGGCATGCTTCGTTACCTCACGGCCGGTGAATCGCACGGTCAGTCCCTGATTGCCACCATGGAAGGCATCCCCGCTCACGTTCGGGTGGAGGAGAAGGAGATCGCGCGTAACCTCGCTCGGCGCCGGCTGGGGGCCGGGCGCGGGGCCCGCATGAAGTTTGAAGCCGACGCGCTGCGACTCCTGGCTGGCTTCCGTCACGGCGAGACCCTCGGATCGCCGATTGCCATCGAGGTCGGCAACACCGAATGGCCGAAGTGGGAGCAAGTGATGGCGCCCGGCGAGGTGGATCCCAACGAGCTCGCATCCCTCGCGCGCAACGCGAAACTGACTCGCCCGCGTCCCGGCCACGCGGATTTGGTGGGCATGCAAAAGTACGGCTTCGACGAGGCCCGCCCTATTTTGGAGCGCGCATCTGCGCGTGAAACGGCAGCCCGCGTCGCGCTCGGCACCGTCGCGATGGCGTTCCTCGATCAGGCTTTGGGTATCAAGGTGTTGAGCCACGTGGTTGAGCTCGGGCCGGTGCGCTCCGAGAAGGCGGAGCGTCCAACGTGGGACGATTTGGAGACTATCGACGCCGACCCTGTGCGCTGCTTCGACGCGGCGGCGTCGGCCAAGATGCAGGCGGAAGTTGAGGCGTGCCACAAGGGTGGCGACACGCTCGGCGGCGTCGTCGAAGTGATCGCCGAGGGTGTGCCTCCTGGCCTCGGCTCGCACATCCAGGGCGACCGTCGGCTCGACGCGCGCCTCGCTGGCGCACTCATGGGCATCCAAGCCATCAAGGGCGTCGAGGTGGGCGATGGGTTCGAACTCGCCCGTACCCGAGGCTCCAAGGCCCACGATGAAATCCTGCCAGGTATCCGTCGCGCCACCGATCACGCGGGCGGCACCGAAGGCGGCATGTCCACCGGCGAGTTGTTGCGCGTCCGGGCGGCGATGAAACCCATCGCGACGGTGCCCCGCGCGCTGCGTACAATCGACGTCTCGACGGGCGAGCCTCAATCCGCTCACCATCAGCGCAGCGACGTGTGCGCCGTGCCGGCGGCGGGCGTCGTCGCGGAGGCAATGGTGGCGCTGGTGCTGGCCGAGTGCGTGCTGGAGAAGTTCGGCGGCGACTCCGTCGCGGAGACGCGTCGCAACGCCACCGCGTACCTCGACGAAGTCCGCGAACGGGGGCTGGGGCTGGCATGAGCATGGTGTTCATCGGCGCGCCGGGCGCCGGGAAGAGCTCCGTCGGCAAGCGCGTCGCGCGAAAGCTCAACCTCACGTTCGTCGATGTCGATGCCCGCATCGAAGAGGTGCTGGGAAAACCCATCAGCGAGATCTTCGCCGACGAGGGCGAAGCCTACTTCCGTCAAGCCGAGGAGGAAGCCACACTCGAGTTGCTGGATACCGCCGATGTGGTCTCGCTCGGCGGCGGCGCCGTGATGAACGAACCCATCCGCGAAGCGCTCCAAGGCCACGAGGTGATCTGGCTGAAGGTGTCTGCGGGCCAGGCCGCGCGCCGCGTAGGCATGAACACTGTCCGCCCGCTTCTGCTGGGCAATACTCGCGCGACGCTAGTCAAGCTGCTCGCTGAGCGCACGCCGTTCTACGAGGCATGCGCCACGCAAACGATTGAGACCGATGGGCGGGGCACAGCCGAGGTGGCCGACCAGATCGTCGCGGAGCATCAGCAGTGATCACCGTCCACTCCCAGCAGCATCCCTACGACGTGCACATCGGCGCCGGGGTACTCGAGGGCATCTCCGCGGCGGGCGAGGGGTGCTCTCGAGTCGCCGTCGTCTTCCCCGAACACCTGCCGCAACTGGCGGACGCCGTCGCAACGCACGTGGCCGGCAACGTCGTGCGTATTCCCGTTCCCGATGCGGAGGCCGCCAAGACCGCAACGGTGCTGCAGCACTGCTGGAACGAGCTCGCCAAGGCCGGATTCACCCGCAACGATCTGGTGGTCGGCATCGGCGGGGGAGCGGTGACCGACCTCGCCGGTTTCGTCGCAGCCACCTGGCTTCGCGGCGTCGCGTACATCTCCGTGCCAACCTCCGTGCTCGCCATGGTGGACGCGGCGGTGGGTGGCAAGACGGGCATCAATCTTGAGGCGGGTAAGAACCTCGTCGGTGCGTTCTACGAGCCGCGCGCGGTGTTCTGCGACTTCGACTTCCTCGCCACGCTTCCGTCACGCGAACTGCGCTCCGGCATGGCCGAAGTGGTGAAGTGCGGTTTCATTCGCGACGCACGCATTCTCACCCTGGCAGCGCGGGATGATCGGCTCGACGTATCGGGAAGCACCTTCGCGGAACTCGTTCAGCGAGCTATCTCGGTGAAAGCCGACGTGGTTGCCGCCGATCTTCGCGAGGCGACGTCCGTCGGGGACAAGGTAGGACGCGAAGCTCTCAACTACGGTCACACCTTGGGCCACGCCATCGAAACCTCCGAACACTATTCGTGGCGCCACGGCGAGGCCATCGCGGTGGGCATGGCTTGGATCGCTCGCGTCTCCGGCAAGGTCACCGGACTCGACGATGACACCGTGGCGCTTCACGACGAGCTCCTCCGCTCGTTGCAACTCCCAACCTCCTACGATGGAGAGTTCGCCGGGCTACGGCACGTGATGAGCCTCGACAAGAAGTCACGCGGCCAGGCCCTGCGGCTCGTCTGCCTACGCGAGGTAGGTTCGCCAACCATCGTTATCAGCCCCGACGAAGCCGTGCTAGAAGCGTGCTATGCCGAGCTTGCCTGACACCGCCGGGGGATACCTCCTCGCGCTCACCCATCTGCAAGAACAGGTACTCTCCGGAGCGCTCACGGTGGGCGACCGCCTCCCAGGGGAGCGAGAACTCGCAGCAGAACTCGGTGTGAGTCGCGGGGCCGTACGCGAAGCGATCCGTGCCATGCGTGCCTACGGTGTGCTGGAGTCACAGCCAGGCCCTGGACGGGGAACGCGCGTGATCGCGATGCAGTCGAAAGCTCTCGGACGCTTGTTCTCCCTGCACCTCGCCACGGCATCGCAATCGCAGACAGACCTGACGGAAACCCGCATCGCGTTGGAGCGAGCGACAGCGAGCCTCGCGGCGTCGACAGCGACGTCGGACGATCACGCTCGTCTGCAGCGCATCATTGAAGCGATGGATGGCACCCACGAGCTCGCGCCGTACAACGATCTCGACACCGATTTCCACCACTGCATCGCCCAAATCTCGGGCAACCCACTACTGCGTGACCTCACGGTGGCAATCCGTGAGGCGCTACGTCGGCCCATCTTGCAAGCCTCACTCGGCGTCGACCGCTGGGCGGATATCCGCACCTTTCTGTGCGAACAACACCGATCGATCTACGACGCCATCCGCAGCGGCGACGGGTCGCATGCTGCAGACCTCGTCGAGCACCACATCCGCGACGCTGCCACGGCGCTGTTTTGACACCCTTTCCACACACTGTGCGCAATGCGCGAGTCTGTGGCGCCGATCTCATTTTCTTCCCACACTGTGGGTGCGTGCAGTGATCCGTGGATACGCTGGGGTGAGGCAGACACGGTCCATCAGGATGCAGGGAAGTTCCCCTCAAACCTGCAAGATCCGGCGAGGAAGCGGAGAAGGAGGGGTTTCATGGTGGTGGCGCAGAAGGGCGAGCATCATCCCGAAGCATGGGAGCATTGGCTGCTCGACGTCGCGGATGCCGACGGTGACGAACTGCAGCATCTTCTGCGCGATGGAATGTCTCGCCCATCATGGGTCTGGGGTTTGGTGAAGGACGTGTGCGGGCCGAGGGCAAGTCCAGAAGACGTGTTCTGGCTGTTGTATCGATCGAATGATGGCGACCGTCATGCAGTGTTTGATTACCCACTGCATGACGATTTCCTCCTGCTTCGGGCAGTGTTCCGCGCTGCAGCGAATGATCAAGAACGCTGGTTTGCCCTAGAAGAATCCATTTGGGCATCGGAGATTCTGGAAGGTGGCAACTGCCGTGATGTAGTGCGATGGCTTTCGACCATCCAATTTGCTGATCCCAGAATGCAAGCCCGCTACCTCGCCAGGATCCTTGCTCCTGGAACTCTAGGCACCGAGGTATTCGACATACCGTCGGAGGGCATCGACCACTTCGCGCATTCGGTGAGGGAAGCTGCTCACCCTGATGGTGTGCTTGCTCAGATGCCAGACTTCGTTCAGCTCGGCTTGCCGGCCGCCTTTCTAGTAGCGCGTGCGCTTCAGGACGGACGTAGAGACATAGCACGTGCCGTGAGCGTTCACCTCGACAAACGAACATGGACATCTGTGTTGGAGCTGCTGCCTGAGTGGGACTCCAACTCGGCATGGATGCTCAATCAAGACTGATAGTGTGTGAAGGCTCACCGCCGAGTCCAAGCGCTCTTATCCCGCGCCGCGAGTACGCCACCCCGGGTGCATTGACAAATTGGTCGGACCGTTATAATTTACGACATACGGTAGTACCAAAGTGCTGCTGTAGGCAGAACAACGGAGTTCAACCATGACTTTGCTTGAGACATTCGTCCCAGAGACGAACCCCACCGGACAGCTATGGCTGTCCGCACTCTTGGCTTCGCTGCCCATCATTTGCATGCTCGTCACGCTGGGAGCGTTGCGATGGAAGGCCCACTACGCGGCGTTGGCGTCGTGGGGCGTTGCACTCATCGTCGCGATTGCAGCCTTCCGGATGCCAGTGGTGATGGCGCTGTCCACGAGCGTGCACGGCATCCTCTACGGCATCTTCCCGATCGTGTGGATCCTGCTCACCGCAATCTGGATGTACGAGGTGACGGTGAAGTCGGGGCGCTTTGAAGATCTTCGACGCACGTTCTTCCTCATTTCGGATGACCCGCGCGTCGTCGGCCTCATCATCGCATTCTGCTTCGGCGGTCTTCTCGAAGCCCTGGCTGGCTACGGTGCGCCGGTAGCCATCGCCGCCGCCATGCTGATCGCCGTTGGTTTCTCACCCATTCGCGCAGCCATGGTGGCGCTGCTTGCCAACACCGTCCCGGTGGCGTTTGGCGCCGTCGGACTACCCATCGTCGTGGCGGCACAGACCGCTGAGCTGGACGTGCTCGCCGTCGCTCCGATCAGCGGGCGGATCACCGCCATGCTGAGCCTCGTCGTTCCGTTCCTCATCCTGCTCGTGATGGACGGCGCCAAGGGCCTCAAGCAGTGCTGGCCCGTCGGCCTCGTCATCGGCGTCTCCTTTGGCGTCACCAAGTGGATCGTGAGCTCCACGCCGCTGTTCAACCTGACCGAGATGTTCGCAGCCGTGGTCAGCATCGCCGTCACGCTCGGCTTCCTCAAGCTGTGGCACCCAACCGGCGGCACCGACGCCAAGGGTCGCATCAGCGAGATGATGGCACCCGAGGTTGAGAAGGACTGGGAGCCGGCAGCTCACGACGACGCTGACCAGCCCGAGCTCACCACCAACCGCATCGTCATGGCGCTCGTGCCCTACCTGATGGTGATCGTGGTATTCGGCATCGCATCCATCCCCGCGGTGAAAAGCTTCTTGAAGTCGCTCGACGTGAGCTTCGCATGGCCGCTGCTCGGCAACCTGATGGGCCTCGACGGCAGCCCGGCCTCGCACCAGACCTACACGCTGCTGTGGGCATCATCGCCAGGCATCCTGCTCGCGATCGTGGCGATCCTCACCGGCGTCGTCTACAAGATGTCGCTCGGGCAAACCTTCGCGGTGCTGTGGGAAAACATGAAGAAGATGCGGTTCTCCGCACTCACGATCGGTCTCGTCGTCGCGCTGGCCTACGTGATGGGCGACTCCGGCCAAACACTCGCTCTCGGCTTCTTCATCGCCACAGCCGGATCCATTTACGCGGCCCTGTCACCAATTCTCGGCTGGATCGGCACCTACGTGACCGGCTCGGATACCTCCGCGAACATCCTGTTCTCCGGTCTGCAGTCCACCGTCGGTCAGGAGATTGGCCAAGGCAGCCATCTCGGAGTGCAGGGCATGCGTGAACTGCTCGTTGGCGCCAATGCCGCCGGCGGCGTCGTCGGCAAGATGATCTCGCCCCAGTCGCTCACCATCGCCGCTACTGCCATCGGCCTGGTCGGCAGCGAGTCTGTGGTGTTGCGCAAGGTCTTCAAATGGAGCCTCATTCTGCTCGCATTGATGTGTGTCATCGTCGGATTGATGTCGACACCGGTCCTCAGCTGGCTGATCTGAAAGGAATAAGCATGACCACAGCCACACTTCCAGGTGCCGGGATCACGGTGGCACTGTTCGCCACCTGCATCACGGACACCATGAAACCATCCGTCCCCATCGCGACGGTGAAACTGCTCGAACGCCTCGGATGCAAGGTGGAGTTCCCGAAGGAACAGACCTGCTGCGGCCAGATCATGGCCAACACCGGCTACTTCAAGGAAACCGAGGGCACCGTCCGTAACTACGTGAAGAGCTTCGGCGATGCGGAATACGTCGTCGCTCCTTCCGGCTCATGCGTGGCCTCCGTGCACCACCAGCACGAGATGATCGCCAATCATGTGGGCGACGCCGGCCTCGCGCGCGATGCGGCCGCCACCGCGAAGCGCACCTACGACATCGCCGAGTTCCTCGTCGACGTGCTGCGCATCACTGATGTGGGGGCCTGGTTCCCGCACAAGGTGACCTACCACCCGTCCTGCCACGGCAAGCGCATGCTGAAGCTGGGGGACAAGCCGATGCAGCTTCTGGAAGCCGTCGGGGGCATCACCCTTGTGGACCTCCCCGAGGCCGACCAGTGCTGTGGATTTGGCGGCACGTTCTCGCTGAAGAACTCGGACATGTCGGTCGCCATGGCTTCCGATAAGGCTCGGCACGTGATCGACAGCGGCGCTGAGTACGTCGTCGGCGGCGACCACGCCTGCCTGATGAACATCGGCGGCATGCTGCACCGCCAGCATTCCGGCGTACAAACTATCCATCTCGTCGAGATCCTCGCTAGCACCAAGGAGGAAGCGCGATGACCGTCGAACGTCTAACCCCCGCCCCGCCAGAGGGAGCATGGCTCGGCATCCCACCGTTCCCCGAGGCGGTGAAATCTGAACTCGAGAACTCCATCCAGCGCAAGAACCTCCGCCACGCGACGAGCACCATCCGTGCAAAGCGCGTCGTCCGCGCTAGCGAGGTGCCGAACTGGGAGGAGCTGCGCACCGCTGCGGAGCAGATCAAGAACCGCGTTGGGCGCCACCTCGATTACTACCTTGAGCAGGCCGAGGAGGCGATGACTAAGGCCGGTATCACCGTCCACTGGGCACGTGATGCGCAAGAAGCGAATGACATCGTCACGCGCATTGCGAAGCAGAAGGGCGTCGACGAGGTCGTCAAGATCAAGTCGATGGCCACCCAGGAGATCGACCTCAACGAGCACCTCGAGAAGGAAGGCATCGCCGCTTGGGAAACCGACCTCGCGGAGCTCATCGTGCAGTTGGGGCATGACCTGCCGTCCCACATCCTCGTGCCCGCCATTCACCGCAACCGCTCCGAGGTTCGTGAGATCTTCGAAGCTGAGATGGGCCGCTACGGCAAGCCAGCGCCCGAAGGCATCAGCGACGATCCGCCGGAACTCACAGCGGCTGCACGCCTGCACCTGCGGGAGAAGTTCCTCCGCGCCAAGATGGCGATTTCCGGCGGCAACTTCATCGTCGCCGAGACGGGCACGCTCGTCATCGTCGAGTCCGAGGGCAACGGTCGCATGTGCCTCACCCTTCCCGAAACGCTCGTCAGCGTGGTGGGCATCGAGAAGATCCTGCCCACATTCGAGGATCTCGAGGTGTTCCTCAAGCTCTTGCCCCGCTCATCCACTGGTGAGCGTATGAACCCCTACACCTCCATGTGGACCGGCGTGCAAGAAGGCGATGGACCACAGGATCTCCACGTCGTGCTGCTCGATAACGGGCGCACCGATGTGCTTGCCGATCCGCTCGGCCGTGCCGCGCTGCGATGCATCCGCTGCTCGGCCTGCTTGAACATCTGTCCCGTTTACGAACGTGCAGGTGGCCACGCCTACGGTTCCCCGTACCCTGGACCCATCGGCGCCATCCTCAACCCGCAGCTGCGAGGGATCACGTCGAAGGTAGACCAGGCGCTGCCGTACGCATCGAGCCTGTGCGGAGCGTGTAACGAGGTGTGTCCCGTGCGTATTCCGTTCACGGACATTCTCGTCGATCAGCGCCGTCGCGTGGCGGAGAAGAAGATGTCGAAGCATCCGACGGTGGAGCAGGGCCTCATGAAGATGGCCGGCTGGGTTATGTCGAAGGGCAGCCACCTCGAAACGGTGCAGCGCGCGTCCAAGACCGCCGGACACGTGTTCGGCAAGAAGTGGATTGGCCCACTGCCCGTCCCGCTAGTGAACAAGTGGACGAATGCCCGCGACGTTGAGCCTCCACCCACCAAGACCTTCCGCGACTGGTGGAAGCAAGAGAAGAGGAGCTGACCATGGGAGCAAAGGAAGTCATCCTCGGCAGGGTGCGCAAGGCCCTGCAAGATGTTCCTTCGTCGGAGAAGGCGACGGACATCGCTGTCGAGTGGGAGTATGGTCAACCGCTCGATACGAAGGACGTCCTCGCGGATCTCGTCGAGAAGATTGAGGACTACCGCGCCACCGTCGTGCAGGTCGGCGAATCTGATGTGAACAGTGCACTGACCGAAGCGCTGAGCACGCTCGGCTCGGAGCATGTCGTGGTGCCCGAGGGCGTACCCGACGGTTGGCTGGATGCGGTCAAGGCGGCGAACGTCACGGTGCACCTCGACGAACCGCAACTCACGCACAACGAGCTCAACGAGATCGACACCGTGGTCACGACCTGCGCCGTGGCCATGGCGGATTCGGGCACGATCGCGCTCGACCACGGCCCAGGCCAGGGCCGACGCGCGCTCAGCCTCCTGCCCGATCGCCACGTCTGCGTGGTCCGTGCCGATCAAGTGGTGAGCGATGTTCCTGAGGGGGTTGCCAGGCTACGAGGCGCGGTGGATGACCGTCGCCCCATCACCTGGATTTCGGGGGGCTCGGCGACGAGTGATATCGAGCTGAGCCGAGTCGAAGGAGTGCACCTGTCTCTTATACACATCTCCGAGCCCACGAGACGTAGAGGAATC
>NZ_CAMYPD010000059.1 GCF_947286155.1 uncultured Tessaracoccus sp. | reverse complement strand
GGAAGATCCAGTGGCGATTTTGCGCCCAAAGACGGGCCACAATCTGCCACCTAGCTGTTGTGGGTCATGACGTTGTAGTCGGCGCGGTGGGGTGAGGGAACGGGCCCCTGACCGGCACCAGGGGTAAGGCTAGAAGCCGAGCTTGCCGAGCTGTTTGGCGTCGCGCTGCCATTCTTTGAGCACCTTGACGTGCAGGTGGAGGTGAACGCGGGTTCCGAGCAGCTTGTTGATCTGCAGCCGGGCCGCTGTTCCGATCTCTTTGAGCCGGCCGCCGCCCTTACCGATAATGATGCCCTTCTGCGACTCCCGCTCGACGACGATGCTGGCGTACACGTCGGTGAGCGGCTTGTCCTCGGGTCGATCCTCGCGCGGCACGACCTCATCGATCATCACCGCAATGGAGTGCGGGAGCTCGTCGTGCACTCCTTCGAGCGCGGCTTCGCGGATGAGCTCCGCCATGAGCGTCTCTTCGGGCTCATCGGTGATTTCCCCGTCTGGGTAGTACACCGGGCCCTCGGGCAGCAGCTGGAGGAGCGCATCGGCGACGGTGTCGACCTGCTCCCCCGACGTCGCAGACACCGGCACGATCGCTTCCCACTCAATGCCGAGCTCCTGCGCGAGCTCATTCGCCGCAGCGATGCGTTGTAGCACGTGGGGCTTCGGCACGAGATCAATCTTCGTGATCAGTGCGAGCAGTTTCGGCGGATTCGTGAGCCCCTGGATCTCCTGCAGGATGTGCTTGTCACCAGGGCCGATTTTCTCGTTGGCTGGCAGGCAGACGCCGATCACATCGACTTCGGCCCACGTGTCATAGACGAGCGCGTTCAGCCGCTCTCCCAGCAGCGTGCGGGGCTTGTGGAGCCCCGGCGTGTCGATCAAGATCAGCTGGCCGTCGTCGCGGGTAATGATGCCGCGGATCGCGTGCCGCGTGGTCTGCGGCTTCGACGAGGCAATGGCAATCTTCTGCCCGACGAGCGCGTTCGTGAGCGTCGATTTTCCAGCGTTTGGCCTACCCACGAAGCAGGCGAAACCAGAGCGGTGGTTATTCGTCGTCGCTGGGCTCATCTTCGCCGCCTTCCTCCTCGGGCAGTTGCCGCACGAGCACCGTCGCAACTTGGTGACGACGCCCCATCGTGCGGTCTGCGATCATCTCAATGCCCTCGTACACAGTCTTCGACCCGGAGATCGGCACCAGGTCGAGCTGTTTGGCCATGAGGCCCCACACGGTGTCGACGTCTTCGTCGTCAAGGTCGCGGTCGAACAGCTCCCCCAGATCGCTGACGGACAGCCGCGACGACACTCGGTAACGGCCCTCACCCAGATCCACGACGTTCGGAACCTCCTGGTCGTACTCGTCGACGATCTCGCCGACGATCTCTTCCAGGATGTCTTCGATTGTGGCCAGCCCGGACGTGCCGCCGAACTCGTCGACGACGATCACCATGTGCGAGTGGTTGCGCTGCATCTCCTGCAACAGCTCAGAAACTGGTTTGGAGTCGGGGCAGAACTCCGCAGCACGCATCACTTCGCTCACGGTTTCGCCGCGCTCCGCATCGGGGTAGTCGAAAATACGCTTGGTGACGTCCTTGATGTAGACGATGCCGCGGATGTCATCGAGCCCCTCCCCGATCACGGGGATCCGCGAGAAACCAGATCGAAGGGCCAAGCTGATGAGCTGACGCAGCGTGTGGTTCTCCTTGATGAACACCATGTCGGTGCGAGGAACCATGACTTCCTTGACGAAGGTGTCGTCGAGGCCGAACACCGAGCGCACCATCTTCGACTCGCTGTCTTCAATCACCTCATGCTCTTCGGCGACGGAGACCATGTCGAGGAACTCCGCCTCGTTAGCGAACGGTCCGTCGGAGTAACCGCGGCCGGGCGTCAGCGCGTTGCCGATCAGCACCATGAGCTGCGCGACAGGGTTCAAGATGGTGGTGAGCACGCCCGCCGCGGCGCCGAAAATCTTGAGCGTGCGGATCGGGTTCTGACGCCCCAACGTGCGCGGCGCCACGCCCCACAGGATGAATGAGACGACGAGCATGATGCCGACGGTAAGCAGCACGCGCAGCCAGTCAGCGCCAAAGAAAGTGTGAATCAGGAGCCCGACAAGGGTGATCGACGAGATCTCCAACATCATGCGTGCGAACATGACGGAGTTCACCGTCGGTGCCGGATCCTGCGCGATGGATGCGATGCGCTCATGCGCCTTCGACGGTTCTTCCGCGACGAGGCGCTCCGCCTTGCCCTTCGTCGTCACCGCCACCGCAGCTTCGATGGCTGCCAGCAGGCTGGCAAAGACAGCGAAGACCAACGCGAGCGTCAGTTCGATCCATTGGGTTTGCGAGAACATCAGGCAGCTTCCTCTGCACCAGTTGACATGGGTTCGGGTTTGGCCAGTCGCCACACAACACCGACGCCCAGCACAATCATGCCAATCACCACCGACATGATAGGCAGCGTGACGACGAGCACCAGGCACGTGGCTGCACCGAGCACCTGCCAGGCGCGATGGTAGTGGCGGTGTGGCCCCGTCTGCGTGTAAGCGGACACATTCGCCACAAAGTAATACAGCAACACACCAAACGACGAGAACCCGATGGCGCCGCGAAGGTCGGCCAGCATCACCACGACGCTGAGCACGACCGCGACCGTCAGCTCAATCCTGTGCGGGGTCTTGAAGCGCTCGCTGGTGTGGTTGAACCATCCGGGCAGGTCGTGGGTGCGAGCCATCGCCAACCAGGTGCGCCCGATGCCCGACAACAGGCCCAGGAGCGCACCCGCGCTGGCCGCCGTCGCACCGATGATCAAGATGGTCTTCTGCACCAGATGATCACCGACGAGCAACGTCAGCGGGGCTGCGCTGTCAGCCAGTGCGGCAACACCCACCCTGGCCACCAGCGTCAACGCGATGAGTGCGTAGAGCACTAGCGTGATGGTGAGCGCACCGATGATGGCTCGGCGAATATTGCGCTCGGGATCAATCACTTCCTCGCCCATCGTCGCGATACGCGCGTAGCCGGCGAAGGCGAAGAACATGAGGCCGGCGCTTTGCAGCACGCCGTACGGCGTCGTGGCCACCCACTCGAAGCTCGCCGAGGTTGGCGGCGAAATCCAACCCGTGGCCAAGGCTGTCACGATGCCGATGAGCGCGATCACCACGAGCACTTTGGCCGCCTGGGCGGTGCGGGTGGCACCCAAGATGTTGATGAGCACCATGAGCCACACGATGCCCACAGCAATGGGTTGGGCCCACCCCTCGGGCGCCCAGTACGACGAGAACACCATCGCCATCGCGGCCGCGGATGCAGTCTTCCCGATGACGAAGCACCAACCAGCAAGGTAGCCGGGCCACTCACCGAGGCGCTCGCGCCCGTAGACGTAAGTGCCGCCAGCCGACGGGTACTGCGCAGCCAGCTGCGCGGAGCTGGTGGCGTTGCACCAGGCCGCGAACGCCGCAAGAACGAGGCCAATAACGAGTCCACTGCCCGCAGCAGCGGCGGCCGGACCCCACACCGCGAAGACGCCAGCCCCCACCATCGACGCCACACCGATCGCGATGGCATCGCTCAGCCGGAGCTGCCTCGCCAGTTGGCTCATCGCGAACGCTCCAAGCCCCATGCTTGGATGATCTTGTCGTTGAGGCCGAACATGATCGCTTTCTCTTCGGGCTCCGCGTGGTCGTGCCCCAGCAGGTGCAGCAGCCCGTGGATGAGCAGGTACTCGGCTTCTTCGTCGGGTTGGCGCCCGTTCTCCGCGGCTTGGCGCTGCGTGACCGCCGGGCACAGCACGATGTCGCCGAGCATCCCCAGCGGTGGGTCTTCGTCGTCGGAGGGTTCGCGCAGTTCATCCATGGGGAAGCTCATCACGTCGGTCGGCCCAGGCAGGTCCATGAAGCGTTCGTGGTAGTCAGCCATGGTTTGCTCGTCGACGAGGAGGATGGAGAGGTCGGCTTGGGGATGAATGCGCAGCCGATCGAGCGCGAAGCGTGCCAAGCGCACGAGGCCCTGTTCATCGGCCTCCATGCCGGATTCGTTGTTGAGGTCGATCACTTCCGCTTCGCCTTTCGCGCGTCCTGCGCAGAGTCGTACTCGTCGTAGGCTGCGACGATCTTGCCCACCAGTCGGTGACGCACCACGTCGCGGGCTGTGAGATTACAAAACGCGATGTCGTCCACCCCGTCGAGAATGCCTTGCACCAGCTGCAGCCCGGAGCGCGCGCCGCCGGGAAGGTCGATCTGGGTGACGTCACCGGTGACGCAGATCTTCGAGCCGAAGCCGAGCCGGGTGAGGAACATCTTCATCTGCTCGGCAGTGGTGTTTTGCGCCTCGTCCAGGATGATGAACGCGTCGTTGAGGGTGCGGCCACGCATGTAGGCCAACGGCGCCACCTCAACCACGCCCGAGGTGAGCAGCTTGGGCACGGAATCCGGCTCCACCATGTCGTGCAGCGCGTCGTAGAGCGGGCGGAGGTAGGGGTCGATCTTGTCGCTGAGTGTGCCGGGCAGGAAGCCAAGCTTTTCACCGGCCTCAATGGCAGGCCTGGTGAGGATGATGCGGTTCACTTGCTTCGTCTGCAGGGCCTGCACCGCTTTCGCCATAGCCAGGTACGTCTTGCCCGTTCCAGCGGGACCAATGCCGAACACGATGGTGTGACGATCGATCGCGTCGACGTAACGCTTCTGGTTCAGCGTCTTGGGCCGAACCGTGCGTCCACGCGAGCTGACGATGCTCTGCGTGAGCACATCCGACGGCGACTCATTCTCGGCGGTCATCGTGACGACCCGCTCGACGGTTTCCGGAGAGAGCCCCTGGCCGGTTCGGAGAATGGCGATGAGCTCGCTGATCACGTCGTTCGCTCTGGTCACGGCTTCCGTCGACCCGGTGAGTGTGATCTCAGAGCCTCGCACGTGCACGTCGGCTTCAAGCAGTGATTCGAGTACGCGCAGATTCTCGTCGCTGGGGCCGAGAATGCTGATCATGTCGATGGATGGTGGAACGCCGACGGTGCGGGTTCCGGGCAACTGATGCAGGGGGTTCAGGGGGCTGGCCTTCCGACGTGGCCCGACGTCGTTCGTCGGGCATGTTCAGCTTAGCCGTCGACGATGGTTCAGTCATCACCCGTTTCGTCGTCTTCGTTGATGATGTGCATCGCCGCTTCCTCGGCTGATGCCGCTCCTCCGCTGATTCCCATTTCTCTACCGACGTTGCGATCGTCGCCGACGATCAACCTCCCGGCGCGCTGTTGGCCAACCTCGCGGTCTTCAAATAGAGGGTTCCATTTGCCGCTGAGTTTCTGGGGGTCGTGCTCGGGCTCTTCTTGTTTGGCGCGCATATCGATGCTTTCCCCTTGCCGCATCTCTGCGACGGTGGTGCCGTATCCCATGCCTGGGCCCCAGTTGTCCGGCAGGATGTAGCCCTCGTCCAGCACGTCGTCCACGCCGCGATCGATCAAGGTATCGCCAGCTTGGAGTTGGTCGAGTTCGACGTCGTTACGTTCCGATGCTTCATTGCCTTCCATGCACCAAGTCTGCCATCTTTCTTCCCTCTTTGGGCTGGGCACACGAAGAAAGTGTCCCTGAGATCAACTACCATCTCTCCGGTGACAGATACTCAATTCGCCCAGCGTGGTCGAGGCCACTACGACATTATCGCCGTCGCGTTCGTCGGCCTCCTGCTGATCTCCAACGTTGCCGCCACGAAGCTTATTCAGTTCGGCCCCGAGGTGAACGTCCTGGGCTTCCCTGTGCTGCCTCTCATCACCGACGGTGGCGCCATCTTGTTTCCACTCGTCTACGTGATCGGCGATGTGCTGGCCGAGGTGTACGGGATGAAGGGTGCGCGTCGGGCGATTCTGATGGGCTTCGTCATGGCGGCGCTGGCGTCGGTGACCTTCCTCCTCGTCGGCATCGCCCCACCGGCGGCAGACTGGCCCAACCAGGAGGCCTTCGACGCGATCTTGGGCTTCGTACCGCGCATCGTCCTGGCGAGCCTGTGTGGCTACCTCGTTGGCCAGCTTCTCAACGCCTGGGTGCTGGTGAAGATTAAGGCCCGCACTGCAGAGAAGGGCCTGTGGGCGAGGCTGCTAGGTTCCACGCTGGTGGGTGAAGCCGCGGACACCACGGCGTTTTGCCTCATCGCGTTCTATGGCGTCATCACCGGCGGCACGATGATCAACTACATCCTCGTCGGCTACATCTGGAAGGTACTCATCGAGGTGCTCGTCATGCCGATCACCTACCAGGTCATCAAACTCGTGAAGCGCTACGAGCCGAGTTACGTAACAGCCAGCTGACGCCTGACTGGAAGGTACGCCTACCGCGAGCAGTAACGTCCGAGGAACTCGTCGCGGTTCGTGTGCTTCCACTCACCTACCGGGCGGTCGTATGGGCGAAGCACCAGGAACCCGTACAGGCGCCCCGCCAAGAACTGTTGGGAATCCCGACGACAGGCCTGACCGCCGAGTTACCTGGTAACGTTCGGCCATGCGAGGAGCAGTAACGGTGAGCCCGAGTTGGGCAGGGTGGCGCTGGCTGCGCATGGCAGGTCTCATCTGCTGCCTGCTGCTCTTTGCGCTGGCCGTCAACGGCACTCACAGCCGAGGCGAGCTCGCGGCCCCGGAACCATACTTCTTGGTGGCCCTGTCTGTGCTCTTCTTGCTCGTTGTTTTCAGCATTCGACCGACATTCTTCGCCGCCGTGTTCGTATTGACCCTCGCCGTAATGCAGTTCGCGATCGGTGGGCAATATGACGGCGCTGCATGGTTCCTCGCATATGGCCTCATTGTCGACGTCAATTCACGGAAGCCTGCATGGCTCTGGTTCGTCATCCCACCGGCGCTTGTGGCGGCTGCAGTCGTCGTCCGCTCGTCACCCAGCCATGTCTTCGCATCGCTGGCATACATCCTCGTGCTCACGTTGTTGGGACAGTTCATACGTTTAACGTTCTCGGGAATGCGCTCCGCCCAGCGTGTGCATGCACTCGAACGAGCACTGGAGGCAAGGAGCATGCGACAAGCCGTGCATGATTCAGCCGGGGCAAGGCTGACCCAAGCCCTCATGCTTGCGAGAACCATCAGGGCGCACCCGGAGCTGCCAGTCGCTCTCCAAGCGCCCGTCGATTCCCTCCTCGCCGTCACGGCAGCAGGTGCCAGTGAGGTGGAATCGCTCGTCAAGCCGCCTTCCTCCGGGCCCGGTGTGACGCCGAACGGAAAAGTTGAGGAGACATGGGCGCAGGCTACGAAGACACTACGCTCGGCTGGTTTCAGGGTCGTCGATCACATTGACCCGATGCCGCCGATGGATCCCAGCGTGAAGCGCGCAATCCTCCGCACCATTGACGAGGCAACGGCAAACATTTGTCGGCACGCGCTGCCGCGGACCCAAGTGACCCAGACCCTAAGGCACACCGGCTTGACGTTGGAGGCGACCTGGGTAAACGAGTCAATGCCAGACGGTCCTGCGTCTCTCCACGGCCTTGGGTTGGCGGGAATCCGGGCGCGCGCCGAGGAACTCGGCGGTCACGTGGAGGGCGGCAAGGTAGGCGGCCACTTCCGTCTGCACGTCTCATTGCCTGAGGCAGGACAGAGTGTCTAGAGAACCGGAACCAAAAGATGGCATAGCCGTCGGCATCATCGATGATGATCCGCTGGCCGTGACGTGCTTGACGGCGCTGCTCTCCGCAGCTCAGGTCCGTGTCCTGTGGAGCTGTCTCCACCCCGACGAAGCCTTGGGCCAGCTAGGGGACGCGCTGGCACTACCAGACGTCCTGGCAGTTGACATTCGGATGCCTCAGATCGATGGCTACGCATTGACGCGGCTGGTCAAGAGAAAGTTCCCCGACCTGCCCATCGTGATGTTGACATCACTTCGAGAGCCCGCGGCCCTTCGGAACGCGCTGGAGGCCGGAGCCTGCGGCTACATGGTGAAGTCCGACCCTCCCGCGAGCCTCGCCCTCGGGCTGAAGGCAGCCTGTAGCGGGCTTCGCCCGCTCTCAGCCACCGTTCCGATGGAACTCGGAGCCACCGCTCCGAAGGTCAACCCATCGCCGTTAACTCCTCGCGAGACAGATGTCCTCAACTACTTGGCCATGTCCTTCACAAACGACCAAATCGCAAGGCGCCTGCGCATCTCCCCCGAGACCGTCAAATCACACGTGTCGGCCATCCTCCGCAAGCTCGACGTGCCTGACCGTGTCGGCGCTGTGGTCTGGGGAATCCGCAATCGCATCGTACGCTGACGAGCCCAGCAGACACCACGGCCATCGCGGTGAACCAATCGTACACACGATGATTCCCACCGCGATCGCTGCAACCATTCGTCCGTGAGTTGTCTTCTTGTGCGACGCCACTCACAGAGCCTGACCCACTCCAACCAACGCTCACATCCCCCTGGGGGATCCCCCATTCTGGGGATGGCAAAACTCAAAGCGGCCATGCTTTGATTTCGCTATTCTGACACCAGAACGGAGTTCAAAGAAATGAGCGTAGGAAAACGAACTGCTTCGATATTGACAGCGGGAATCATGGCGGTGACATCCATTATCCTTGTCACTTCGACAGCTAACGCAGCAGGCTGTGGCGTCTATGCGAGCCAGCCATACAAGTCGACTTCCGGCGCGGGAGTCGCGAAGGGAAAGATTGGCCGAAGCGGATGCAGTGGGTCCGTGGTCCGGATCGACGGTCGGCTGATGCACGACCAGCCACTTTGGGCAGATCTCGAACGGGCTTCAGCAAGAAACAGTGCTGTCAATTGGAGCGCGACCATGTCTTGGCAACGCCCCAATACCACCACTGCGAACGGTTGGGGTTGGTATACCGACGTCACCACTTCTTCCGGTCAGAAAGCCAAGAGTAGCACTGTCGTGCTCTGGCGAGGCTGAGGGTGGCAGAGAGCAAGGCTCTGGAACTTTCGGGCGTCACCCATCGATATGGGCGACGCCCGAGAGTCTCCGATGTCACAACACGATTCGATACAGGCGTGACGGGACTGCTGGGGCCCAACGGCGCCGGCAAGTCCACGCTGATGAAGCTGATTACGACTGCGCTCCCATTGCAGGAAGGAACGATCACCCACGGTAAACTCGTTTGGGGACCACAACGTGCGCAAGAGATTCGGAAGCTGGTCGGTTATCTTCCCCAACGCTTTGAAGTCATGGGCTGGTCGAGTGTGCGAGACAACATCACCTATGCGGGCTGGGCACAGGGAATCGACGCACATGAACTCCCTCAGGCTGCGGAGCGAGTTCTTGATCTGGTGGACCTCCGTGAGCAGGCGAATCAGCGAGCGCGCACGCTGTCAGGTGGAATGCGTCAGCGGCTCGGCCTCGCCTGCGCCATGATTCATCAACCGCAAATCCTCGTCCTGGATGAGCCCACTGTCGGATTGGATCCCGTGCAGCGCCAACAACTGCGCGTTGCGATTCGGGCAGCAGGCTCAAGCGCCATCGTGATCATGTCCACCCACTTGGTCGAGGACCTAGCCACGGTGGCCGACAAAGTCGTCATCCTGCGCGAAGGCTCCATCGTCTTCGATGCTGACTTGGATCGGCTCCGTCAGCTCGGAGCAGGCCACGAAGCAGAGCACGCTTCCGTGCTGGAGGCCGGCTATCACGTAGCTCAGTCGGGAACGAGTTGAGAGCGATGGCCTGGCGACGGTTCACGCGCCCTTACAGCGCGCGCTCGCAGATCATACTTGTGGTGGCGATTGCAGTTGGCACCTTGCTGGTGAATCTGTCCCTCCTCCTAGATGAACTCGCCACCGTTGACATGCGAGATCTCGTCAGAGCGCTCAAGGCGCAGCTGCCCTTCTGGTCGCTGCCATTGGGCTGGTTGGCTGCATCAGCGATGGCCCCCCACGCGCCAACTTCGATGATCGTAGGGCCAGTGCCCGGCCGCAATCGATCGGAGATCATCACCCGGCAGATGCTGACGCTGGCTGGCGTCGTCGGTTTGGGGACACTGTTCGGAGTCCTGCCAGCCACTGTCAAGCTGATGCTGACGCAGCATTGGACATGGGCAGACGTCTTCTCACTCCTCGCAGCCGTGGTCTCGATGGTGAGTCTGATACCGATCGGCGCCGCGGCCGCCGCGCTCATCGGGTGGAGGGTCGGCTTGGTCGTGGCTCCAGTCGCCATCGTCGCTGCCACGCTCGTCCCTGCGTTCGTGATTAACGACGTGCTCCTCGCCAATCGTCCAGCATCCATCATGAGCCTTGCCCCCGTGTGGTCTCTGGCAGTGCCAGACCGTGGCTCGATGCTCGTGTGGCAGGTGGAGCTGTTGCGCATCTGCTACTTCGCCCTGTTGTGGCTGTGCATGTCCAAGGTGACGGTAGCGCTGGCCGAGTGGCGAGCAAGCCATCAAAAGCTGGGCTTACCGATCGTCGGTTGGGTTGCCATGCCTGTTATCGTCATGGCCGTCGTTGCCTTCCAGCAGCCCATCTTGTCTGTCGAGGACCCCGGTGATCAGGTGCGCTGCGACAGCCGCCAAGGCCTCGAGGTGTGTCTGTATCAAGTCGACGAGGTGCATCGTTCGCTCGTCTACGATGCCTATCGACCGCTGGTAGAGCTGGTCGCCGCGGATGACGAGTTGGTGATGGTCACCCAAGATCAGGAAGCGCAAGTTCCCCACAGGGACACGCTTGTGCTAGGGAGGCTGGGTCACGATCCGTTCCGGTGGCTTCCGCTTGAGCTGACTTCGTCGGTCTTCACCATCACGACCGAAGCCTGCGCGCCCGAAGCCACGACTTCCACTGAGCTGGCCAACGCAGTCGCCCACCAATTGCTGCGTCGGGCGAGCAACAACGCCTCATCGCCCCAACTCAAGCAGGCATTCGAGTCACCAATGGACGAAGTGACACCATTTATGAACCCAGCAGCAGATACCCAATTGCAGGCCCTGCCTGACGAGGGCTTTGCCGCATGGTTCAGCCAGAACCGAGAGGCCGTCGCTTCGTGCACGCTCAGGGAAGCAGATCTCCCGTGATGCGTTGGTTGCAGGGCCGGTTCCCCTTGATCGTCGTGGCCAGTGCGGTAATCACCATTGTGGCGCTCTACTTTTGGTGGTGGCCCTTCTTCGACGGCCCCTGGGCTCCGAGCAACGATCCCCGAATCGTTCAGTTGCATGAGGTGCTTCCGATGCTCGGCGGCTCAGTCGCCCTGGCAGCGCTGCAGCCACGCGTGCACTGGATCGACGCCCAGTCTCCGCGGCGCATTGCCGTGATCTCAACGGCCTCGATGGCCGTGGTCATTCTCGGCTTTGCAGCACTCCCAATGTTCACTCGTTTACTCTGGTCGCTGGGCGACTGGTACCTCTTCTCAATCCCCCAAGACAGCATCTTGCATGAGACCCGAGCTCTGCCGACCTACCCATTCTTCGCGGCCTTCGCCCTGAACATCGTTGCTGTTCTCGCCCTCACTTGCGGATGCATCGCCGCACTGGGTCGGATCGCCGGACCCTTCACCATGTTTCTCTGGTTCGGTCTCCTTCTCGTCGCACAGGGACAGGCGAACTGGCAAGGGCTGGCGCACTCCAAGTTCAACTCGCTGACCATGGAACCGACGCTGCCCGATGTGGCGATCGCGGCGACGTGCCTTGTCCTGGGGCTGGGTGTCTATTCCCTGAGCCGAGGTGGCACTCGCCCCACCTTGTTCGATCTCAGAGGGAAGTAGCCCTGGGCTGAAAACCGATACCGACTTGCGCGAACAGGCAGCCCATCGCCAGCACGTTCACACCGACACCTTGCATGCAGAAGACTTGTGCAGCATCCAACACACAGGTATCCCTGAGCCATGACGACGATCTAGATCCGCGATGTGCCCGACGACGTGAGCCGGGGGTCTGTTGTCGGTTGGGTTGGCTCCTTGTTTGCATCACCTGAGGGTCGTGCTTGAAGGATGATCCACATGCTGAAGCATTGCTTTGAGGAGTTCGACCGCGACGCGGTCGGGCTGGTGCACTCTGGTATGACCCAGACTCAGGAGGAGCGCAACCGCTTCGCCCTACCGCGAGTAGAAACGTCCGAGGAACTCGTCGCGAAACTCGTGGAACCGACCCTGCTGCATCGCAAGACGAATGTCATCCACGAGACGCACGGTGAACCGTTCGTTGTGGATGGTGGCCAGCGTCGAAGCCAGCATCTCCTTCGCCTTGAACAGGTGATGCACGTAGGCGCGGGTGTAGTGCTGACAGGTGTAGCAGTCGCACCCTTCTTCCAAGGGAATGAAGGAACGACGATGCTTGGCGGTGTTCACGTTGTACCGGCCGTCGGCGGTGTAGATGGCGGCGTTTCGGGCCACGCGGGAAGGGTTGACGCAGTCGAATGTGTCGGCCCCCGCTTCGACCGCCGCAAACAGGTCGTCGGGCTCTGAGATGCCCAGCAAATGGCGAGGCTTACCTTCCGGCAATTCGTCGACCATCCAACCGATGATCTCCCCCATCTGCGACTTCGTGAGCGCCCCGCCGAGACCGAACCCGTCGAACATCTGCCCGTCGACGCTGAGCTCGGCGAGCCCGCGCGCGGCCTTGCGGCGCAGATCCTCGTACTGGGCTCCCTGGATGACTCCAAACAGCGCTTGATACGGCTTGCCGACGCGTTCCTCCGTGAGCTGCTTGTGCGCGGCGAGACAGCGCTCCGCCCAGCGGTGCGTCCGCTCCACAGACTGCTCCTGATACTCGCGCGTGTTCATCAAGGTGGTGAGCTCGTCGAACGCGAACATGATGTCGGCGCCCAGCTCGTGCTGGATCCGCATCGAAACCTCGGGGGTGAAGCGATGCGGGTCGCCGTTGAGATGCGAATAGAACGTGACACCATCCTCGTCGACGTGCGCCCTGCGCTCCTTGCCGGGCGCCACCGCGTCGTCGTTGGCCTCGCCCACCTCCATCGAGATGACCTTCTTGAAGCCCGCGCCGAGGCTCATCACCTGAAACCCGCCCGAATCGGTGAACGTGGGGCCCGGCCAGTTCATGAACGGCGACAACCCACCAGCCTCATCGACAATGTCCGCTCCCGGCTGCAAGTAGAGGTGGTACGCATTCGCCAGCACGGCCTGCGCACCCAGCTCGCAGACAGTCTCAGGCAGCACCGCCTTCACCGTCGCCTTCGTGCCTACGACGATAAACGCCGGCGTCTCGATATCGCCGTGCGGGGTGTGGATGGTGCCGGTGCGGCCCCCACACCCTTCGAGCCGGGTGCCTACCTCGAACGAAAAACTCACAACAACTCCAACTGTCCGAGCGCCACGGCCCCCGCCGTCGAGGTGCGCAACACGTGGTCGGCGATGCGCACCGGCTGCGCACCAGCCGCGACGAGCACGTCGAGCTCATCAGGTGCAATACCGCCCTCCGGCCCGACGACCACCGCAACGTCGCCTTCCACCGCCACGTCGCGAATGTGCTGCGAGGCATCCTCGTGCAGCACCAACACCGTCGAGACGTCGCTGAGCACGTCGGGCAGCTGCTTGGTCATCGCAAACGACATCTCAGGGATACTGAACCGCCGTGACTGCTTCGACGACTCCCTCGCCGTGGCTTCCCATTTCGCGAGGGCCTTGTCGCGTCGCTCTGCCGGCCACCGCACGATAGAGCGGTCCGCCTGCCAGGCGACGATCCGCGAAGCACCCATCTCCGTCAGCATCTGGACCGCGAGCGTGGAGCGGTCCCCCTTCGCGAGCGCCTGCACGGCGGTCACCCGCCGACGAGGCTCCTCGCGTCGCACCGCTTCCACGGTGACGGTGAGCGTCGATTTCGTAGAATCGACGACGCTGCCCTCAATACCGAGGCCCTTGCCGTCGGCAACGAGCACGTGCTCCCCTACCTCGACGCGCTTGACCGTCGCGTGACGAGCT
>NZ_CAMYPD010000058.1 GCF_947286155.1 uncultured Tessaracoccus sp. | reverse complement strand
AGCGCGGCGACGAGCGTGCGCTGCACCTCGTGGCCCGAAGCGTCGCCGCCGGCGTGCAGGATGCGGCGCGCGCTGTGTCCGCCTTCGAGGTGGAGGCTGTAGTTTCCTCGGGCGCGGTCGAACTGCGCGCCGAGTGTGATGAGGCGGCGGATCGCGACGGGGGCCTCAGCGACGAGCGTGCGCACGGCCTCCTCGTCGCACGCCCCGGCACCCGCGACGAGGGTGTCGCGCACGTGCGCATCGGTGGAGTCGTCGGGGCTCCAGACCGCCGCAAGGCCGCCCTGCGCCCAGTCGGTGGAGCCTGCCATGACGTCGGCGCGGGTGAGGATCGCCGTCGCGATTCCGTGTACGGCAAGGTGTAATGCGACGCTGAGCGCGGCCGCGCCCGACCCGACGATCACCACGTCAGCCTCGTGGTGATGCGTGGCGGGCGGCAGGGCGAGCTCGGTCATTCTCCGCCCCCGGGGTTGCCGATGGACACCATCTTCTCCACGGCCTGGCGCGCGCGGGCGGCGATGGCGGCGTCGACGAATACCTCGTCGCGGCCGTCGGTGAGGCAACGAAGCAGCTTGTCGGGGGTGATCATGCGCATGTACGGGCACGCGGCGCGGGGGTTGACGGGGATGAACTGCGTCGTGGTGTTGGCCTTGGAGAGCTGGTGCAGCATGCCGATTTCCGTGGCGACGAGCACCTTCGAGCTGGTGGCGCGACGGGCCTCGTCGAGCATGCCGCCGGTGGAGAGCACGTGCGTGCGCTCGCGCGGGAGCTCGCCGGACTCGGCCATCCACAGCGCCGACGTGGTGCAGCCGCACTCGGGGTGCACGTAGAGCTCGGCGTCGGGGTTGGCGCGGACGATGGCGGTGAGGTCCGACGGTGAAATGTCAGCATGCACGTGGCATTCGCCCAGCCACACGTGGATGTTGTCGCGCCCCGTCTCGCGGCGCACGTGGGCGCCGAGGAACTGGTCGGGGCAGAAGAGAATCTCCTTGTCGGCGGGGATCGAGTTGACCACATCGACGGCGTTCGAGCTGGTGCAGCACACGTCGGTTTCGGCCTTCACCTCGGCGGTGGTGTTGACGTAGGAGACGACGACGGCGCCCGGGTGCTCGGCTTTCCAGGCGCGCAGCTGGCTGGCGTCGATGGTGTCGGCGAGCGAGCAGCCGGCGGCCGCGTCGGGGATGAAGACGCGCTTGTCGGGGGAGAGGATTTTCGCGGTCTCGGCCATGAAGTGCACGCCGCAGAACACCACCTCGCGGGCGTCCGTCGCGGCTGCGATGCGCGAGAGGGCGAGCGAATCGCCGACGTGGTGGGCCACGTCTTGGATCTCTGGCAACTGGTAGTTGTGGGCCAGGATGACGGCGTCGCGTTCGCGCGCGAGGGCGTGGACGGCGTCGCGCCACTTCGCCCATTGCTCCGCGGTCCAGCGCTCGTAGGGCGCTTCGAGTGTGCTCGAGATGGTCATGCTTCCTCCAGTTTTCGCCTAAGAGTCGCAAACTGGTTTGAGGGTAGCATGCGCACCATGATGAATGGCAACACGGCTCCGAGCGGGCCCCTGCGCGACGGCGCCGGCGTTGCCAAGTTTCGGCACGAGGCCGTGGCGGCTGTGATGCGTGTGCGGCCGGGAGAGGGGCTGACGGTGCTGGCGTACCGTCGGAGCCGCTCGCCGTTCAAGGGGCTCTGGGCGCTGCCGAGTGGGGCGGTCGAGGTGGACGAATCGCTCGACGAGTCCGTGCTCCGGCATCTGCTGGAGAAGGCGGGCGTCGACGCCGTCGCGTACCTGGAGCAGTTGCAGACGCGCAGCGCGCTTGGCCGCGATCCGTTCGACCGCACGATCGCGACGGCCTATTTGGGCCTGCTGCCGTGGGATTGCAGCCCCGCCATCCCCGACCACGCCGCATGGGTCCCCGTCGAGGAGCTTCCCGAGATGGCCTTCGATCACGACGGGCTCGCGCGGGTGGCCGTCGAGCGGCTGCGCGCGAAGTTGTCGTACACCAACGTGGGTTACGCATTGGCGCCCGACGAGTTCACCGTCGCCCAGTTGCGCGACGCCTACGCCGCGGTGCTGGGGCACGACGTGTCCGCCACCAACCTGCAGCGCATTTTGCAGCGGCGCGGGCAGCTCGTCGCCACTGGTGAGCGCGCGCCCTCCGGCGTCGAAGGTGGCCGTCCCGCCCGGCTCTACCGCTTCACGCAGCGCGAACTCGCCGTCACCGACCCATTCGTCGTGTTCAAGCCGTAATCGGCTGGAGGTGCGCGTCGGTGTGTCGCCCCTGTTTTCCCCCTCTCTGCCCCGCCTGGGCAGGTGCAACCTGTGCGGCAACTGAGCGGATCATGTGTCACCTGCCTCCCGACGATGCCCCGTCGCGGCTAGGCAGGTGACACCTATTCCGCAACTGAGCCGCACAGGTTGCCTGTGCCCTGCGGGGGACACCGGGGGCGAGGGGCGGCGACCGGGAATAAACGGCGCCCCGCAAGAGTTGAGTGATGTAGACTCAACTTTGGAAATCAACTCAGGAGTGCCCATGAACACCGACAAGCTCACCACCAAGAGCCGCGACGCGGTGACTGCTGCCGTCAGGCAGGCGCTCACCAGCGGCAACCCCAGCGCAGAGCCGCAGCACCTGCTGCACGGCCTGTTGCTCACGCCCGACAACACCGTCGGCGCCCTGCTCGAATCCGCCGGCGCCTCCCCACAGCGCGTCGACGCGGGCGCCGTCGCTGCCATCAAACAACTGCCCACCGCGACGGGCAGCTCCGTCTCGCAGCCCACGCTCTCCGGCGCGTTCCTGCGCGTGCTCGCCACCGCAGAAACCGTCGCCAACCAGCTCGGCGACCAGTTCGCCGCGACGGAACACCTCCTCATCGCGCTCGCCACCGTCGAATCCGCTGCGAAGCGCATCCTCGACGCGGAAGGCATCACCGCCGACGATCTCACCCAGCGCTTCAACGACGCCCGCGGCGGCAAGCGGGTCACGTCGGAAGACTCCGAGGGCAGCGGGGAGTCTGCGCTCGACAAGTACTCCGTTGACCTCACCGAGCGCGCCCGCGACGGCAAACTCGACCCGGTAATCGGCCGTGACCAGGAGATCCGCCGCGTCGTGCAGGTGCTCGCCCGCCGCACGAAGAACAACCCCGTGCTCATCGGCGAACCCGGCGTCGGCAAAACCGCCGTCGTCGAGGGCCTCGCGCAGCGCCTCATCGCCGGCGACGTGCCCGACTCGCTCAAGGGCCGTCGACTCGTCTCCCTCGACCTCTCATCGATGGTGGCCGGCGCGAAATATCGCGGCGAATTCGAGGAGCGCCTCAAGGCCGTACTCACGGAGATCCGCGACGCAGAAGGCCAAGTCATCACGTTCATCGACGAGCTCCACACCGTGATCGGTGCCGGGGCCACCGGCGATGGGGCGATGGATGCGGGCAACATGCTCAAGCCCATGCTCGCCCGCGGTGAGCTGCGGATGATCGGCGCCACCACCCTCGACGAGTACCGCGAGCACATCGAGAAGGATCCGGCCTTCGAACGTCGGTTCCAGCAGGTCTTCGTCGGCGAGCCCAGCGTCGAGGACACCGTCGCGATCCTCCGTGGCCTGCGCGAACGCTACGAGGCGCACCACAAGGTGCGGATCACCGACGGCGCTCTCGTCGCCGCAGCCCAGTTGTCCAACCGCTACATCACGTCGCGACAGCTGCCTGACAAGGCCATCGACCTGATCGACGAGGCGGCGTCGCGGCTCAGGATGGAGATCGACTCCTCGCCGGAGGAGATCGACATGCTCCGTCGCGACGTGGATCGCATGACGATGCAGCAGATGGCGCTGAAGAACGAGGACGACCCGGCGTCGAAGGAACGCCTCGAAGCCCTCAACCAGGAGCTCGAGAACGCCCAGGAAGAGCTGCGCGGTCTGGAAGCGCGCTGGGAGCAGGAGAAGTCTGGCCTCAACCGCGTCGGCGACGTGAAGAAGCAGATTGACCAGCTCCGAGTCGAGGCTGACAAGGCCCAACGCGAAGGCGACCTCACGCGCGCGTCGCAGATTCTCTACGCCGAGATCCCGGCGGCGGAGAAGGAACTCGCCGAGGCGGAGGCCAGCGACGCCACCCCGTCGATGGTCTCGGAGGAGGTCTCCGACGGCGACATCGCCGAGGTGGTGGCCGCATGGACGGGCATCCCCGTCGGCAAGTTGCTGCAAGGCGAGCAGGAGAAGCTGCTGCAGATGGAGGATCGCCTCGGCGAGCGCCTCATCGGGCAGCGCGAGGCGGTGCAGTCCGTCGCGGATGCTGTCCGACGCTCCCGCGCCGGCATCTCCGACCCCAACCGCCCCACCGGCTCCTTCCTGTTCCTCGGGCCCACCGGCGTCGGCAAGACGGAGCTCGCGAAATCCCTCGCCGAGTTCCTGTTCGACGACGAAACCGCGCTCGTGCGCATCGACATGAGCGAGTACTCCGAGAAGCACTCGGTGGCCCGCCTCGTCGGCGCACCTCCCGGCTACGTCGGCTACGAGGAGGGCGGCCAGCTCACCGAGGCTGTGCGCCGTCGCCCCTACTCCGTTGTGCTGCTCGACGAGGTGGAGAAGGCGCACCCCGACCTGTTCAACATCCTGTTGCAGGTGCTCGACGACGGCCGCCTCACCGACGGCCAGGGTCGCACGGTGGACTTCCGCAACACCATCTTGATCCTCACTTCGAACTTGGGATCGCACTTCCTCGTCGATCCGACCAAGAGCGACGAAGAGAAGCGCAACGAGGTGATGGGCGTAGTCAGGAGTGCCTTCCGTCCGGAGTTCCTGAACCGCCTGGACGACATCGTGCTGTTCAGCGCGCTCACTTCCGACGAGCTCCAGCGCATCGTCGAGATCCAGCTGGCCCGCCTCAACAAGCGCCTCGCGCCCAGGCGGATCACCGTCGACGTGACCCCCGCCGCCAAACAGTGGCTGGGTGAGACGGGCTTCGATCCGATCTACGGCGCGCGCCCGCTGCGTCGCCTCATCCAGACCACGCTGGAAGACCAGCTGGCCCGCAAGCTGCTCGCCGGTGAGATCTTCGACGGCGACACCGTCACCTTCGACGCTACCGCCGGCGGCGATGGGATTGCCATCAGCCAGTAATCTGGCTGCATGACAAGGCGAATCAACTGGCGAGAAGCCGGCATCTACGCGGCAGCGACGGGGCTCACCCTCATTGAGCCCCGCTCGCTGCGCGGCTGGCAGAAGTGGGCGTACTGGGGTGCGGTCTCCGCGGTGACCGGCCTCTCCGCATTCCCCGAGGAGGACGACGACGGCCTATACCGCGCCATCATGCCCGGCTATCGCGCCGCGCTTGGCGTGGCCACCGCCGGCGTCACGTTCGGGCTGCGCGAGCCGCTCCTCGCCGCCGACGCGTGGTGCGCTGACACCGTGCGCAGCTGGGGTGCGAAGCACCCGCGCAGGTGGATGGCCGCCGCGACGGGCGCGCTTAGCGTCGTGGCGCTCGCGCTCAGCTCGAAGCGTGCTGCGCAGCTCGATGCGTTCGGGGAGCCCGAGGACGCTGAACTCGACCCCATCCCGCTCGAACCCCGCGTTCGGGAGATCGTCGAGACCATGCTCGCCCAGTGCGACGGCTGGGGCGCCGACGAGCTGCGCGCCCAGCTCGCCACGGCCCAACAGTTCGCGTTTGACGAAGACGAGCCGGTGACGCTCGTGGTGCAGCCCGACGCACCTCGCACACTGGTGTCTGACTACGAGTTCCCCGTCGTCGGGCGGAGTACCGTCGATGGGAGGGAGGTCATCGTCCGCCTCGTCATTGAGGACGGCATCCTCACCCTCCTGGAGTGCGTCGACGACGAATGGATCGCCCACCCGTTGCCCGACGAGCTTCGTTTCGGTGTCGAGAACCCGGCCACGGCGAGCGAGGAGCGCGACGATGACTGACCGCAATCTCGGCGCGATGCGCACCGACTACCAGGGCGAACGCCTGGAGGCCAGTATCACCGACCGCAACCCCTGGGAGCTCTTCGACGAATGGCTCGCCGCCGCAATCGAAGCAAAGGTGCCCGAGCCCAACGCCATGACGCTCGCCACCGTCGATGCCGGCGGGAGGCCGTCGTCGCGTGTGGTGTTGCTGAAGCAGGCCTCGCCTGCCGGGCTCGTGTTCTTCACCGATTACGGCTCCGACAAGGCTGTACACCTCGCTGAACACCCGGTGGCGAATGCTCTGTTCTACTGGCCGGGGCCGATGCGCCAGATCAAGGCGACGGGCCACGTCGAGAAGATCAGCCGCGAGGAGTCTGAGGCCTATTTCCATTCGCGCCCGCACGCGAGCCAGGTCTCGGCGTGGGTGTCGAAGCAGTCGCGGCCCCTGGCCTCGCGGGAACAGTTCGCCCAGGAGCTGGCGGAGGCCGAGGCGCAGTTCGAGGGCAAGGATGTGCCGCTGCCCGACTGGGGCGGGTTCCGCATCGACGTCGACGAGTTCGAGTTCTGGCAGGGCCTGCCCGGCCGCGCGCACGATCGCGCGCGCTTCGTCCGCGACGGCGACTCGTGGCGCGCCACGAGGCTCTACCCGTAGGTCAGAATACCGCTCGCAGCGCGACGAGTCCGGCGGCCCCCAACACTGCCGCCACGGGCAGTGTGATGATCCAGGCCAAGAAGATGGGGCGCATCAGTCGCCAGTTGGCGGCCCGGTTGACGAGCCCGACGCCCAACACTGCGCCAATGAGGATGTGCGTGGAGCTGACGGGCAGCCCAAACACCGACGCCAGCATCACAACTGCAGCGGCGGAGAGCTCGGCGGCAAACCCGGAAGCCGGGTGGATTTTCGTGAGCCCTTCCCCGACGGTGCGGATCACCGACCGCCCGATGAACCACAAGCCGGCAACCAAAGCGATGCCGAACGCGAACATCACCGGCGTGGGCACGACGGCTTTCTCCGCGATCTGCTCGGTGCGCAACACGTCGAGGATGGCCGCGAACGGGCCGACGGCGTTGGCGATGTCGTTCGACCCGTGGCTGAACGCGAACGCCGACGCGGTGAACACCTGCATCCAGGAGAAGAGCCGGAAGCTCGCTTTGGAGAGTTGCTGGCCGCGCATGGTGTTCGCGAACATCGACAGCGCTAGCCAGACGATGGACCCCACCATCAACAAAATGAGCACGATGGAGACGGTGTTCAGGCCCAGGTGCAGGTTCGCGAGCCCCTTAAATAGCAGCATGGACACGATGACCACCGCGCCCACAGAGCCGATGAGGGGCACCCCGATCATGAGCGCGCGGTGTGATTGCACATCGTCGACCTGCTTATCGATCTTCTTCAGCGCCTTGTAGTAGTCGGATTCCAGCTGGTCGGGGGTGATGTCGGGGTTCTTTGCCAGCTCCGAGTCGCGGATGAGTTTGTTGGTGTAGGCCACCTGCTGGAGCTCGGTGAGGCGGCTGAACTCCCGCTTCTGTTTCTCGCCCTCCGCCATGCGGGCGGCATTGAGCTCGCGGAGACGCTGCTCCGCTTTCTCGTTGTAGAGCAAGATGTGCCGCTGGATGGCGTTGAAGAGGAGGAAGGCGACGATGCCGCCCAGCACGGGGGACAGCACCCACGAGATGGCGATGTCGCGGATGCCATCCCACTGCACCATGGCGAGCGATCCCTGGTCGGTGATGAAACCCAGCGTGAGTGAGGCGCCGACGATGGCGCCGACGATGGAGTGCGTCGTCGATACGGGCAGCCCGAACTTCGTCGCGATGAGCAGCCACAGCGCAGCGCCGAACAGCGACGACATCATGATGAACACGAAGTCGATGGGGTCCAGCTGTACCGCGCCTAAATCGACGATGCCGCTGCGGACCGTGTCGGTGACTTCTCCACCGGCCAGGATTGCCCCGCTGACCTCGAAGATCGCCGCGACGAGCAGCGCCTGTTTCATGGTGAGGGTCTTCGCCCCGACGGAGGTGCCGAACGAGTTGGCGACGTCGTTGCCGCCGATGTTGAACGCCATGAAGAGGCCAAGCGCGATGGCGGTGACCAAGATGATGCTCGGCCTGCCAACGTAGCCAAACGACCATAGCCCGAAGGCCAGCGCGCTGATGGCGAGCAGCCCGCCGAACGTGAGGTGCCAGTTACGATCAATCCCCAGCCATTGCCGCGGATCGCCCAGCGATCCCTCCGCTGGCCCCGCGTGTGGGTCGGTCCCAGTGTTCACACCCCCGTAGATTAATGGAAGGTGACGGCCATGTGTCCACTGGGTGCGGTGTAGGCCGGTAGCGTGGTGGTATGCGCATTCTGGTGACCTCCTTCGAACCCTTCGGCGGCGACCCGGAGAACGCGTCGCGGGAGGCGATGCGGGCGCTCTTGGCCGAGTGGAGCGAGCCCGGCGCGGAGCTCGTCGGGGTGGAGCTTCCGGTGGTGTTCTCCGCCGCGCCCTTGCGCGCTGCGGTGGCTGAGCATCGCCCGGATGCGGTGGTGTGCCTGGGTGAGGCCGGCGGACGGGAGGCCATCACCCCCGAGCGCGTGGCGGTGAACGAGATACGTGCCCGCATTGCCGACAACGCCGGGTTTCAGCCCCAGGGTGAGGCGATCGTCGCGGGTGGCGAGGGCGAGCGCGCGGCGAGTGTCGACGTCGATGCTCTCGTGAGGGCCATGTCGGAAGCGGGATGGGCCGCGGAGCCCAGCGTGGATGCCGGACGGTTCGTGTGCAACTTCGTGGCTTATCACGCCTACGGGCTCGGTGTGCCTGCGGTGTTTATCCACGTGCCGGCGCTTAGGTCGGCGGGTGAGGCCACCGTCGGTGCCGAAACTGGCGGGGCGATGGCGGCGTCGGCGGGGCGCGTGCCGCGCACGTTCGCAAACCTCGGGGAAGCGCTCGCGGCCCAAATGACCGTTATCCTCCACACCTGCAAAAAATCGCCGAAAACGCGGGGTTAAACGCTTCTCGTGGAGGATAACGGTCAACTTTCGTGGGTGCCCAGGCGCATCCAGTCGTCGTTGCGGGCGCGCCACCACAGCGTGAGCGCGCGCCCGCCCATGTAGCCAAACGAGAACGCGAGCCACAGGCCCACGAGCCCCAGCTGCCCCTTCGGCAGTAGGAGCGATGCGAGCGCCAGCGGCGCGTACACCGCCAGCGCCACGATGCCCGCCTTCGCCAGGTACGGCCCGTCGCCCGCACCGATGAGCACCCCGTCGAGGAGAAACACGTAGCCAGCCAGCGGTAGCGCTACGGCGACGATGACGAACACCCAGACGGTGAGGCCCCGCACGTCGGGGTCGGGGGAGAAGAATGCGCCGAGCGGCCGGTGCGTGAGCAGCACCAGCACGCCGAGCACGCCGCCCACGCCGATGGCCCAGCGCGTCATGCGCGACGTGAAGGCACGGGCCTCGTCGCGGTTCGACGCGCCGAGCGCGGTGCCGATGATGGTCTGCCCGGCGATCGCGATGGCATCGAGCGCGTTGGCGAGGAAGTTCCATACCTGCATCACGATGTGATGCGCCGCGAGCGCCGCCGGGCCCTGCGCCGTCGCGACGTACGTGGTGAGCAAGATGGCGATGCGCAGCGTCAGTGTGCGCAGCATGAGGGGGATGCCGACGGTGAGGCTCAGCCACATGTCGCCAACGTGGGGGGCCCGACGAGCCCCCGCGCTGCTCGCTTTGCGTGCGATGAGTGCGGCGGCGACGGCACCGAGCGCGGTTTCCGCCACCGCGGTGCCCAGCGCGGCGCCGGCGATGCCGAGGTGCAGACCGAACACGAACAGCAGATTGAGTACGAAGTTCAGCGACGCCGACCCCACCATCAGTGCCAGCGGCGTCTTCGCGTCCTCGAGCCCGCGGAACGTGCCTGTCGCGGCGAGCATCACCAGCATTCCTGGTAGCCCCGGCAGCGCCCACCGCAAGTACGTAGCTGCGTGCGTGGCTACGTCGGATTTGGCTCCGAGGGCTGCGACGAGCCAGTCGCCGCCTGCGAACGCGGCCCCGGCGAGGGCGATGCCGAGCGCGAGCGCGAGCCACATGGCCTGGATGCCGAGCTCGAGCGCGCGGCGGGTGTTGCCGGCGCCCACCTGGCGCGAGACCGTCGCGGTGGAGCCGTAGGCGAGGAACACCATGAGGCCGGTGAGCGTGGTGAGGATGACGGCGCCGACGCCGAGCCCGGCGAGTTGCGCGGTGCCGAGGCGGCTGACGATCCAGGTGTCGGCGAGTGTCATGAGTGGCTGCGCGATGAGCGCCGCGAATGCGGGAATCGCCAGGGCGAGTACCCGTCGGGTGAGAGACATGGGCGCGAGTGTACTCGGGTAGGGTGTGGCGCCGGTGGCGGTTCGTCGTCGGTCCAGACCTCTCCCCGCGGGCAGGTGCAACCTGTGCGGCAACTGAGCGGATCAAGTGTCACCTGCCTAGCTGCCCCCGCGAGGTCTCGGGAATCACCGACGAGTCCCTCCGGCCACCCCTGTGCTAAGCTGGCGATTTGGACACGGGGTGCGCCGTCGGCGCTGAGATTACACCCGTGGAACCTGATGCAGTTCGCACTGACGAAGGGATTGTCCATGGCACTGCTGCACCCGCGCATCCCGCGCGTCCTGTCGATCGCTGGCTCAGACCCGAGCGGCGGCGCCGGAATCCAGGCTGACCTCAAATCCATCACCGCCGCGGGCGGCTACGGCATGGCGGCCATCACCGCACTCACCGCGCAGAACACCCAGGGCGTCGTGGGTCTCCACGTGCCCGATCCGTCGTTCCTTACCGCCCAGCTCAACGCGATCAGCGCCGACATCGAAGTGGACGCCGTGAAGACGGGCATGCTCGCGACGGCTGACGTCATCCGCGCGGCCTGTGAGTGGCTCGAACGCTGCCCAGTGCCGGTGCTCGTCGTGGATCCCGTGATGGTGGCGACCAGCGGCGACCGCCTGCTCGCCCCCGAAGCCGAGGAGGCGCTGGGCGAGCTGTGTCGTCGGGCGAACGTGATCACCCCCAACATCGGCGAACTGGCCGTCCTGACGGGGGCCGAGCCGGCGCAGACCGAGGAGGCGGCGATTACCCAGGCACGCGGGTGGTCGGCGGAGCACCGAGTGGCTGTCGTCGTGAAGACCGGCCACTTGACAAGTCTCGACACCGCGTCGAACCACTGGGTCTCGCCCGACGGGGCCGTGCACACGACGTCAACGCCGCGCCTCGATACCACGACCACCCACGGCACCGGCTGCTCGCTCTCGTCCGCGCTCGCCACTAGGCTCGGGGCCGGCGACTCACCCGATGACGCGCTCTCCTGGGCGACGGACTGGCTCCACGAGGCCATCGCGCATGGAGCGGACCTCGATATCGGGGGTGGCCACGGGCCGGTCGACCACGGCTACCGCGCTCGTCGGGCGCTAGCCGCTACGGCGGGTGCGCGGGCATGACGGGCGGACTCGGCGTCGCCAATCTCCCCCCAGCGGGCCGGGCCGCGCTGCGGGCGGGTGTCGTCGGCAACTGGGTGGACAACATCCACGTGTTCCTTCCACTCATCGCGCTCGGCCCCGCGATGGGCGCACTCGCCGGGCCAGGCGCCGGAGCCGCGGCGGGGCCGCTGGTCGTCGTCGCGATGCTGCTGGGGCGGCCGGTGGGCGGGACGGTGTTCGGGCAGGTCAGCGACCGGTTGGGGCGCACCCGCACGACGCGCGTCGCGATCGCCGGCACCGCCTTGTGTGCGCTCGGCATCGCCGTCATGCCGACGCATGTCGCGCTCGGCGCCGCCACGCTGTGGCTCGTGCTGGTGCTGCGCTTCCTGGGCGGGGTCTTCGTCGCGGGCGAGTATTCGGCAGCGATTCCGCTGGCGATGGAGTGGTCGGCGCCGCGCCGGCGGGGGCTGATGTCGGGGCTGATCCTGTCGATGGCGCCGCTCGCGCAGGGCTCGATCGCGTTCGCGACGGCGGCGATGCTGGGCTGGCTCGGGCAGGACGCGTACGCACTGTGGGGCTGGCGGGCGCTGTTCGTCGTCGGGGCGCTCTGCTCTGGCGCGATGCTCGTGTTCTACTCACTTCAGGTGGCGGATGCGCCGGCGTTCCATCGGCACGCGGGCCTCGCGAGGGCTCGTCGGGAGCGCGGCCAGGCGGTGCTCGTCGGGCGGCACTCGCGCACGTTCTGGCAGGTGTTCGCCCTCATGAGTGGGCTGTGGCTGATGACCGCCGTGACCGTCCTCATCCTGCCGGGGCGACTGGTCGAGGATGCGCGCCTCGCGCCCGACGACGCGGCCATCGCGATGGGCGTGGCCTCGCTCGCGCAGGCGGCGGCGATGGTCCTGGCCGGGCACTTGTCGACCGTCGTCGGGCGACGGGCGTTGTTCGTGGGCTGGGGGCTGGTGGCCCTGCTGACGTCGCCGTTCGTGTGGAGGGCCGTCGTCGTCGCCGACGATCTTCCGCGCGCCGCGCTGTGGGCGGCCCTGCTGCAGGTGGTCACGGTGAGCATGTACGGGCCGGTGGCGGCATACCTGTCCGAGCGGTTCCCGACGGGAGTGCGCTCGACCGGCTACGGCATGGGCTACTCGCTCTCGCTCGTCCTGCCCGCGCTGTACCCCCTGTACCTGCCTGCGCTCGAAGGTCTGCTCGGGCGGCAGGGGGCGCCGACGGCGATGCTGCTGCTGGGCGGGGCGCTGGTGGTGGGCGCCGCGTTCGTCGGGCCGCGGCTCGCGCCGCGTGACTTCGATGCCGAGATCGACGAGGTAGCCCGCGAGGCAGAGGAGGTGTCGGCGTGACGGACTGGCAGACGGTCGTGCGCTCGGTGCGGGGGCGGGCGCCGCTGGTGCACTGTATCTCGGCGACGGTGTCGATGGGCCTGGTTGCGGACGGTCTGCTCGCAGCCGGGGCCCGTCCGATGATGACCGAGACCCTCGGCGAGGCGCCCGCGATGACGGCAGTGGCGGACGCGCTGCTCGTGGGTTTCGGCACGCTCTCGACGGATGCCGTCGATGGAATTCCCCCAACGGTCGACGCCGCGATCGCGGCTGGTCATCCTTGGGTGCTTGACCCGACGGCGATCGGCGTGCCTCCGGTGCGGACCGCGATGGCGAGGGGGCTCGTCGCGAAGGGCCCGACGGTGGTCCGCTGCAACGCCTCCGAGTGCCTGGCGCTCGCCCAGACCGGACCCGGCGGACGGGGCGCGGACGCGACGGCCTCCGTCGACGAGGCAGCCGACGCGGCAGCAGCGCTGGCGCGGCGATGGGGGAGCATCGTGGCCGTCTCCGGCGTGTCAGACCTTGTCACCGACGGGGCGACGGCGGTCCGCATCGACGGTGGCAGCCCACTCCTGCCGCGCGTCACCGGGACGGGATGCCTGCTAGGTGCGCTGACGGCGGCGAGTTGCGTCGTCGCGGAGCCCCTCCATGCGGCTGTCGCGGCGGCGACGTGGCTGAAGCGGGCGAGCGAGGTGGCCGAGACGCGAGCCGCCGGACCGGGGACCTTCCGCACGCACCTCAAGGACGCACTGGATGAGGTGGGACGATGACGGATTCGCAAGGGGGCTCGCACCGCGCGGCGCGTGTTGGCGGGGTTGACTGGCGCTGCTACGTCATCACGTCGGGGAGCGGCGGGGAGGTCGTCGCGAAGGCGGCTGCGGCCGCGGCGGCCGGGGCCGGTGTGGTGCAGATCCGTGCGAAGGACCTCGGTACGCGGGCGCTCCTCGAGCTGACGTGTGCGGTGGCGAGGGCAGTCGTCGCCGCCAATCCCCGCACCCGTGTCCTCGTCGACGACCGCGCCGACGTCGCGTGGGCCGCCAGACGGCGCGGGGAACCGGTTCACGGCGTCCACCTTGGCTGGGACGATCTCCACCCGCGTGATGCCCGCGCCCTCCTCGGACCGGACGCGATCATCGGGCTGACCACCGGCACCCTCGAGCTGGTCCAGGCCGCGCAGGGGCTCGCGGACGTCGTCGATTATGTGGGATGTGGCCCGTTCCGCCCCACCCCGACGAAGGACTCCGGCCGCGAGCCGCTCGGCGTCGATGGCTATCCGCCGCTCGTGGCCGCGACTGAGTTGCCGCTGATCGCGATCGGCTCCGTCACCCCAGACGATGTCCCTCGCCTCGCCGCGGCAGGGGTCGCGGGAGTAGCGCTGGTCAGGGCGGTCATGGACGCGCCCGACCCGGCGGCTGTGGTGCGACGCGTGCTCGCTGGCTTCTGAACGCGGCCCCTGCCGGGCAGGTGCAACCTGTGCGGGCGGGCAGCCC
>NZ_CAMYPD010000057.1 GCF_947286155.1 uncultured Tessaracoccus sp. | reverse complement strand
AGAGCTTGTCAAGTTTTTTGTGTAAGTGGTGGTCTCTGGTTGGTGGTTAGAGGTAGGGGTTGATGCGGTCGGGGTAGGCGATGGCGAGTTGGGCCAGGGCCTGTTTCCAGTTGGTGGTGATTTGGCCTTCGACGAGGCGTCCTTCGGCTGTTCGTTTGGCTCCCTTGGGTCGTCCTTTCTCCTTGGCCCGGTCACGGGCTCGCTTGTCCTCGATGTTGCAGATCGCCAACCACAACAGCTTGACCGCGGCCTCGTCGGAGGGGAAGTGGCCTCGGTTCTTGGTGACCTTGCGCAGCTGGTAGTTCAACGACGCGATCGCGTTGGTGGTGTAGATCACCCTGCGTAGCATGGGCGGGAACGCCAGGAACGGCACGAACTTGGTCCAGGCGTCCTCGAAGACGCGTATGGTGTTCGGGTTTGCCTTGCCCAGTGGTGTGGTCGCGAACTCATCCAGCGCGGCGCGGGCGGCGTCTGCATCGGCGGCTTGGTAGACCGGTTTCAACGCCGCTGCGATGGCTTTGCGGTCCTTGTATGACACGAACCGCATCGCGGCTCGGATCAGGTGGACCACGCAGGTCTGGACCGTGGAGTCGGGCCAGGTCGCCTCGGGGAACCCTGTCAGCCCGTCACAGCACACGATCAGCACGTCCTTGACGCCGCGGTTGGCCAGCTGCGCGCAGACCCCCGCCCAGAACTTGGCGCCCTCGGTGGCCTGAATCCAGATCCCCAGCACGTGCTTGATGCCGTCCATGTCGACCCCGACAGCGATGTGGGCGGCCTTGTTCCGCACGTGCGCGCCGTCGCGGATCTTCACGATGATCGCATCGAGGTAGATCACCGGGTAGAACGCATCCAAGGGACGCTGCTGCCAAGCCAGGACCTCGTCGGCGACCTCGTCGGTGATCTTGCTGATCGTCTCCCGGCTGATCTCGGTGCCAATGGTTGACACGAGGTGGTGCTCGATGTCACGCACCGTCATCCCCCCGGCGTAGAGGCTGATGATCATGTCATCAAGCCCTCCCAGCCGGCGGGAGCCCTTGGGCACCAGCATCGGGGTGAAGCTGCCGTCACGGTCCCTGGGGATCGCCAGCTCCACCTCGCCGACGCTGGTGGCCACCGTCTTCGCGCTGGTGCCATTGCGTGAGTTCGGGAACGTGGCCGCTTCAGGGGCGCCCTTGTCATAGCCGAGGTGCTCGCTCAGTTCAGCCTGCAAACCCCGCTCAAGGCCGGCCTTAATGAGCTGCTGGATCAGACCGTCCTTGCCCTCGAGCTGGACCTCGCCGGCGTCGATCCGGGCATACAAGTCATCCAAAGCACCCGAAGCCTCCAGCGCCCTCACGCCCTCGGTCTGGGCACGGCGACGGTCTTCACGCGACTGCTTATCGATCATGGTCATCAGTGTGTCTGCTTCCTAGTCAGGAGCCACCCCTTACACAAACCATCTGACACCCTCCCCACGATGACTCACCCCAGAGCCTTCAGCATCCCGGCCGGGTCACCACGGGAATACCACCACGCTGTGGGACTCACCCCGGTATGCCGATATGGCTCTGGCCCAAGAATCTTTCACCACACCACCGGTCCGGTGCATGCCAGCACGTCCAAGCAGGGGTACACCGTGACCATCAGCGGTACCGTGACCAGTATTGATTGGGACCTCGGAGATGGCAGCGAAGCAATTACTTGCACTAGTTGGAAACCCGCCCACCCAACCATGACAACCATCAACACCCCAGTCATCTGCGGTCGCCAAGAAGGCTATTCCCGGCAAGGGATCTACACCATCACCGCCACCAGCAACTGGAGCATCGCCTGGCAAGGCATCGGGGAATCAGGAACCATCACCATCCCTGTTACCTCCGCAGCCACCGTAAAAATCGGAGAGCTCCAAGCTCTCAATACCACCGATAAACAACGATATTTTTACAAAAAATTGGGAGGTTTACTAGACAACGTCTATGGATTCAACACTACCTGGGTACACGCCAGGGCGTTCAGCCCTCTTCCACAGAATGTTTTGGCTGGGCTGCGCCTCGTTGAGCGGTGTCTGGGCGCGTTTGGTTATTGCTTGCGGGCTGCTAACCCGATAGTCACATGCGTTTGGTAGATCGTCGTCGGTAAGGGATTTCTTCGTATTCCCGTGTGAGTATCGGGTGAATCGCGGGGCCATCCCAGCTCAAGCCAGCACCCAGGTCAGCCGTCGAGCTGTTTCTCTGAGGCATGCGGCGAGGACGAGCCTCCTACCTGGGTATCTGGGCCGGGCCGGAGAATCAGATCTCCAGGACGAATGGGTGCTTGTGGATCATGTGTCGCAACAATGACGATTCGATTCTTTGCATGGACTTCGATCAGTTTCCACACTACTGAGCGCATACCTTCATCTAGACCGGCAGTTGGTTCGTCAAGAACTACAAGGGAAACGTCGGGATCAGCCAAGGCCCTCGCCAGAGCAACACGCCGTAGCTCACCTCCGGAGAGGCCAGTGGATTCAGGAGAAATGATTTCCTCAGCTCTATCCCCGCCGTTGACGAATTGTGTGAGGCCGACCGCATCAAGAGCAGAGTTAATCGCATCGTCACTCAGAGGACGGCCAAAGGCGACATTTCCGCTGGCGGTGAGGAACATCAGATGAGGATCCTGTGGTAAGTAGGCCGCATGTTCGCAAGGTGCACTCGTCTGCCCATCCTCGTACTCCCGTAGCCCCAAGATACGCTCTACCCAAGTGGTTTTTCCGGATCCGCTAACTCCCAAGCACCACACGGGTCGTCCTGTCATCGGAGGTAAAACGGCGACCCTGCTAGGGCTCTCTTTATCAGAGTTGGACCCGATTTGCTCATCTGATTCACGTTGTCGCGCTGAGGCTACAGCAAGAGTCGACATACCAAATCCTGCGGCTTGAAGAGGCAGCGACGCAGACATGAAAACGCCCACGACCGCGACTGCGGTTCCTGGCTGAGGCATTACTCCGCTGAGGAGTAAAGCTAGTAGAGCGCATGCGATTCCGCCGGCCAAGACCCCTGCCTGACTCACCTGTAGCATTCGTGTTGCCTGGTAGGAATGTAATGCCTTTCCCTCCACATCGCGTCGGTCCAAGCGGTATCGGTCTTCAATGTAATCTCCAGATCGATAGACGAAAATCTCCCGCCAAAGTTCCAGAGAATTGACAAGAACTCCGTGGCTACGCAGTGTCTCAGTGAAGAACATTTTCTGTCGCTCTTCATGTTTCCGGATCAGAGGGTTGCTTATCCACCAGTAGCATGCGAAGGTCATGATGAAAATTAGGGTAACCCAAATTCCTCCAATTAGGCTAATGGCAATCATGCCAGCCAGAATTCCTACAGCTGCCGGGATAAGCGATAAGTACAGTACATTGAGCCCGTCTCTAAAAGCTGCAGCTAGGGCGTCAATGGCGAATCCGATCGAGGGGGCATCTTGGCGACGACGATCTCGCGGGTCACGACGTCCGCTCCTGGCCAGCGCGTCCACCATGATGGCGGACTGGGCCTGCTGTTCTATTCGGCCATAGGCGGGCAAAACCCAAGCCTCGGCGGCACTTCCTACCCACCACAACGTCCCATATATCAGCGACACAATGAATAAACGGGGTGCCCAGTCTGAGGGTGCCAGGGCCCAATTTAGCCCGAGGCCAAGTGCTGTTGGAGCAGCCACAGTGGAGACAGATCCCGTGACTATGGCGCCTAATACCAGCACGTTGGATGCTTTCGAAGTGCTTTCTAAAACCCAATCTAGTGTCCATTTCACGAAACGCGGCGGACTATCTGATTTCAAGAGAGTTAGGCGAATCTTCATTATTATTCACCCGAACGGAACATATTCTCTGGTTCGGCGAGTAATATCGGCTATTGACTGTATTGCTGTGGGTAGTCGATTTGTATCATGGAGCCCTGTATACCAAGAGTCTGAGAAAATTCGGCAAACATGAAACTGTACCCCATCCCAGAATACATTGTCTGACACTGCAAAAGGAGGATCATCTAATGAACTTAAGATTTCTAGGGCTTTTTGACTGCCTGCTTTGGGCTTATCAGCGTAGTCTCTTTCGATGGCGGGCCATAGATGGATCGTTCCGGGTGAATTGTAAGTTACATAATTATCTTGAATTTCATCTACTAGATTCCTCCTGGAATTAATTCTCTCCAGGTTATCTTCCATTAAAAAATGCCCTTGTTCGCACTCTTCTAGGGCCTTTCTGACTGCTTCGCCGAAGTTAGGAGAAGCAGACGCGCCAGCTGAGTATTTAACCGTCGTTTCAGTGGAGGAGTAGAGAGCTAGGATGACGTGGATACCATGAAATAATGAAATATCTCTTAACTCAACATATCCTTTTTGCATACGTGGCGGCAAAACTTCGGGAATTGCTACGGCTTGTCCGGGAGTTCCTAGGGACCAGTGTGCAACAAGGCTTTGCCGTTCGATAAACTCAAGTGAAGCTGCTTCTATTGCCATAGCTTGAGAAGTGTGGACTGCCAAACCAGAGGAATCTGATCTATATGGGCCTTTTCTAGTATCTTTCGCGACGATTATTCTTCCCTTTGAACGATCTAATCGCCAAACCTTCATGTCAGCGCTGGGTCCATAGTGGTACCAAAATCTCTCAATTGACTCGGCTCTGGCTCTCAAATTATCCCCGGGTGAGGAACCGAAAGCAATTCCGGAGACAGCGTTGCCGACCAAGCCGCTGACATGCATCCGGCTACCGTTTGATCTATAAGTTTGAAACAGTATTTCACTCATGTACTTCCCCCCTTCCGAAGAATTGTAAACCTTCAATCCATGCTCGGTCTGGATTTAAACCAAACAATGCTGCAATTCCTAATTCGTCGTAATAACCGTAAGCGCGACTTTGCCAACCAGATAATTCCCCAGCTTGTCTGGCTGATTCCTGCATTGTTCCTACTTCCAAGAGGGAGAATTTGTATCCGCGAGGTCCATACTTAGCAATACTCAAACAGGGTAGCACCAAATAGGCTACTATAAAATCAGCAGAACGTGGATCAAAGGTATCCGTGTGGCCGATGTAACAAAGCATCTCCGCGCTTGTAAACTTCGAGAGGCTTTCAATAGAGTTTGTAGAGGAGATGTAATGTAATGACTCCCATTCCTCAAGGTCACTTGTGTTCCGATGCGCTACGACGACCTGCACGGGGTAAAGGCCACCTGCACTTGGATACGTGCGAGGGCTGAAGTTGTTCATATTTTTGGAGGTAGAGAATACGCTGCCTATGAAGCGATATATCTCTTCTGCCTCGACGGGTATGGGGACTGTCTGGCCTGTGCATAAGCTTCTTTGCCTCGGACGATAATGCTCCACGGGATCGAGCGGTTCAGTTTGGGGTGTGAAACTGATGTCGCGTCCCAGGAGCGATGTTACCAGCCATGGCTGTTGGTCGGCGGCGGGTAGTGAACAGATCGCGAATCCTTTATTGTCCTGATGCCACGCGTTGTCGCCTGTTATGGAGCTTCGTGCTTTATAGATTCGATCACGCCACTTATCTGGCAAAGCACTCTCCACTTGATACAAAAGAGTCTCACTGTATACAGTCATGTCGTGAACCCCTTATGAATGCAGCTAGGGTCTACAGGAAATATCTCTCTGGTCATGACTCCACTCTTCAAATCAACTATCTCAGCTTCGCGCAGTCCGTCGATAGCGTGAGCGTCTCCAGCGATCAAGCGTTCTCGTAGTCTTAGCGCATCACCTATGCAAGCCATTGCTTCGAAGAACGTTGGTGCCCGTACACCTGGAAATGGACTCACGTTAGCCTGATGGTAGTGACGGCCAATGGTTTGTAATCGGCGACGTCCCCATGTTAATTGAGTGTCAAACAAAGATCTGATACATGCTGGGCATGGTCTACCACTATTCGGCCAGTAGATACTTGACCTATATCGAAAGAGCAGATCGAAGAAATAATGGAGAGTTAAAAATCCCTAGTGCTCTTCGGTAGGTGAGGGCAGATTGCCTGTTAGGTCGACAACGAGTGCGATAGGTAATCTTCCGCTAGGCTGTGGTCCTAGCTTTAGGTCGCCATGGGTTGTCTGTGAGAAGCCAACCTTTTTGAATTCTTCTTTGAATGGTTTCAGGTATGAATCTTGAAGCCCGCGAACTAAAAGGGTTATTCTGAATCTTTCAAGAGGATCATTTGTGTTTACTTGCTGTTCTAATATATTCGATATTTGTTTAGAACTATCATCTCGGTCTGCGTCAGCAACTCTTGCAAAGATGTTGCGAGTTAATACGTACGAATTCGCTCCTGCCCTGAGGAATTCGTATGGAGTTTTGAGTTTAAATATAGTTGTTTTAGTCTCATTTTTTCGATTTGAATTACCCATTGAGCCGCATCTTTCAAGTTGCGGTGAGATCAGCTTCAAACTGCCTGAGTAGCTGCTCTATTTTATCTTCACTGGTCCTAATATTGTTGATCATCGTTGATTTGGTCTTTCCGGAGCCGCCGCAAGACACGCAGGCAATGCTTCCTGCTGATCCTGTGCACGCCGCACAGTTTCCAACAGACTGGCTCATGGAGGGTGTGTCAGATTGAATGTCTCGATCTGTAAGGATCACCTCAAGCTTCTGAATGCTCATCGTAACCTCCCAAAGTTTGACTAGTGGCAGAAACTTGTGTATGAGTGTAAGTAAGGGGGGCGTTCACGTCAAGAGGTCGACGGCAGGAAAATGTCGCGGGCACGCCGGCGGGAAGCCTGCATCGTTAGATACGCCGCTGTGAACAGTAATACTCCAGTTTTCTTTCGAGCAAGCGTTAATTGCCCTTGACAAGGGCATATGGCCGCACGATCGGATTGTTACCTTGTGTGAACATAAGACTGCGCGGCCTACTTACGGTCTGCTTTCTCTCCCCGCCATGTGGATTGTTTTGGCTGGGCTGCGCCTCGTTGAGCGGTGTCTGGGCGCGTTTGGTTATTGCTTGCGGGCTGCTAACCCGATAGTCACATGCGTTTGGTAGATCGTCGTCGGTAAGGGATTTCTTCGTATTCCCGTGTGAGTATCGGGTGAATCGCGGGGCCATCCCAGCTCAAGCCAGCACCTAGGAAGCATTCCAAACTGTCTTGCCCACCGGACTTCGCGCAGACCCCCTAAGGTGGTTCCTATGCTCGACCACATCGCGGACCTCGCCCACTTCGTCAGCTCCTCGCCCACGTCGTACCACGCGGCGGCGAATATCGCCGATCGCCTTGTCAGTGCCGGGTTCACGCAGCTCGACGAGCGCAAGCCCTGGCAGAGCATCGCCGGCAAGTACTTCATCGTGCGGCAGGGTGCCGTCGTCGCGTGGATCGCGCCGGAGACCCTCTCCGGCGAAGCCGGCGCACGCATCGTCGGCACGCACACCGATTCTCCCGCCTTCAAAGTGAAGCCGGGGGAGTTGCTGCAGTCGGCAGGGTGGACGCAGATCGGCGTTGAAATCTACGGTGGCCCGCTGCTCAACTCGTGGCTCGACCGCGACCTCGGCATCGCCGGGCGCCTCGTCACCACCGACGGGGAACAGCACCTCGTGCAGTCCGGGCCCATCTGCCGCATTCCGCAGCTGGCCGTGCACCTCGACAGGGGAGTCAACGACGCCCTCCACCTCGACAAGCAGACCCACCTGCAGCCCATCCTCACCACGGTGCCGAACGGGGGACTGCTCGGCCACCTCGCCGAGCTCGCCGGCGTCGAGCGCTCCGACGTCGCATTCCACGATCTCTACACCTTCGACACGCAAGCCCCGCAGGTGATCGGGCTCAACCAGGAGTTCTTCGCATCTGCGCGCTTGGACAACCTCGCCTGCACCCACGCCGCCCTCGTCGCCATGGAACGCGCCGAAGCCACCTCCGACGTGCAGATCTTCGCCGCCTTCGACCACGAAGAGGTGGGCTCCAGCACCAGCTCCGGCGCTGCAGGTTCAGTCCTCGACGACGTGCTCACTCGAATCGCCGCTGGCTACGGCCTCGACGTTGACGCCAGCTGCGCCTTCACCGCGCGCTCCAGCTGCATCTCCGCCGACACCGGCCACCTCGTCCACCCCAACTACCCGAACCACCACGACCCGGTGGTGCGCCCGCAGCCCAACCAGGGCCCGTTGCTCAAACTCAACGCCCAGCAGCATTACGCCTCCGACGCCGTCGGCACCGCCATCTGGCTGGACGCGTGCAAGCGCGCCGACGTACCCACCCAGCCGTTCGTGAGCAACAACGCCATGCCTTGTGGCACCACCATCGGCCCCATCACGGCCACCAGGCTCGGCATCACCACCGTCGACGTCGGCGTCGGTCTGCTGTCGATGCACTCAGCCCGCGAGCTGTGCGGGGTGGAAGACCCGGGCTACCTGTCGCGCGCGCTCAGTGCCTACTGGGCAGGCTGACGCGCCTGCACCGGGTGACCCTCAGAAGTACACCGCGACGGGACCCCGGTGGCTGGGGATCACGTCGACGGGGGTATCAAAGATGCTGGTCAGCACGTCGGAGCGCATGATCTCCTCCGGCGTGCCGAAGGCCTGCACCTGGCCGTGTTTCATGGCGCAGATGCGGTCGGCGTAGGCGCCGGCGAAGTTGATGTCGTGCAGCACAATGACGACGGTGCGGCCGAGCTCGGTGGCGATGCTGCGCAGGTGGCGCATCATGTGCACGGCGTGCGCCATGTCGAGGTTGTTCAGCGGCTCGTCGAGCAGCACGTAGTCGGTGTCCTGGGCGAGCACCATCGCGACGTACGCGCGCTGCCGCTGCCCGCCGGAGAGCTCGTCGAGGTAGCGCCCCTCCAAGTCGCTCAGGTCGAGGAAGTCGATGGCATCGTCGATGATCTGCTCATCGCGCTCAGTGAGGCGCCCGCCCGAGTGGGGGAACCGCCCAAACCCGACGAGCTGCCGCACCGTCAGTCGGGTGATGAAGTGGTTCTCCTGTCGCAGAATCGACAGCACTTTCGCGAGGTCCTGAGACTTCGTGGTGGCCACGTCGAGGCCCGCCACCTCGATGCTGCCCTCATCCATGCCCAGCAGGCGCCCGATCATCGTCAGCAGCGTAGATTTCCCCGCACCATTCGGCCCGACGAGGGCCGTCACCCCGCCTGCCGGGATGTCGAGGTCGACGGGGCCGATGCGCACCTCGTCGGTGTAGCGCTTGCCAGCGGCGTTGACGGAGATCACAGGCGCCCCTTTCGCAGCACGTAGATGAGGAAGAAGGTGCCGCCGACGGCCTCGATAATGATGCCGACGGAGCCCTCAGCATAGAACAGATGCTTCAGCACGAAATACGCCCCAGCAAGGGTAACAATGCCGGTTAACCACACCATGGGGAACACGTAGCGGTGGTCGTGCGTGTCGGCCAGCTGATAGGAGATCATGGCAATCAGGAAGCCCAGGAACGCCATCGGCCCCACCAGCGACGTCGACACCGCCATCAGCACCGCCACTAGCAGTAACACGACGATGGAGTTGCGGCGGTGGTCCACCCCCAGGTTGGCGGCGGTGGCTCGCCCGAGCGCCAACACGTCGAGCTTTCTGGACATCACCCAGAGGCCCCCGCCGGCGAACGCCGCCAGCGGCACGGCCACGGGGAGGTAGGTGGCGTCGGAGTTCGCGATGGAGCCGATGAGGCGCGCGGTGAGGATGTCGAAGTCGCTGGGCGTGAGGAGGCGCTGGAGGAACGTTGCGATCGCGCCCATCCCGGTGCCGAGCACGATGCCGATGAGCAGCATGAGGTGCAGGTTTGCGCGTTTGCCGGTGAGCAGCCAGCCGTACAGCATGGCCGCGAACCCCACCATGAGCGCCACCTGCGAGAGGTACTGCCACACGCCCTGCACCATCGCGACGCCCGCGGCGCCGAAGACGAACACGGCGACGGTCTGCACCAGGCGGTACAGCGACTCGAAGCCCATGATCGACGGCGTGATGATGCGGTTGTTTGTGATGGTGTGAAATGCGACGGTGGCGAGGCCTTGGCAAAACGCCACCACGACGATCACTGCCATGTTGGTGACCCGCAGTTTCGCGATCAGCCACCAACCCTCGGTGCCGAGCGGCATGGGGTTCCCCCAAGCCAGGTTGCCAAAGACGAACAGCGCTGCAGCCACCAGCATGCCCGTGAAGATCATCCAATACCGGCGGCGGTGGCCCATCGTCGGGAATGCACCGGAGCTGGTGCGGGTGCGGCGCTGGCGGGTGGGGGCAGGTGCAGGAGCGGCGTCGACGGCGGGCTCAGGCACGGCGCCCCCGCAGCAGCAACACGATGAACACGACCGACCCCACCATGGCCAAGATCGTGCCGACGGGCACCTCGAACGGCATGATGATGACCCGCCCGATGATGTCAGCGAGGGTCACTGCCGCGATGCCGAGCAGGCACACCCACGGCAGGTTGGAGCGTAGATTGTCGCCGCGGTACAGCGACACGATGTTCGGCACGATCAGCCCAAGGAACGGGAGATTGCCGATCACGACGGTGACGATGCCCGTCGCAGCCGCGATGAGGCCGGTGCCGACGAGCACCACGCGGCGGTAGTTGAGCCCGACGTTGGTGGCGATGTCCTCGCCGAGGCCTGCGACGGTGAACCTGTCGGCGGCGATGAACACGGCGATGGCGACGACGACGATCGCCCACAGCGGCTCGTACTGGCCCTGCACCACCGACGTGAATGAGCCGAGGAACCACACGCCCATGCTCTGCAGCATGTTGGTGCTCAGCGCGATGTACGACGAGCACGCGCCGACCACCGCGGCCAGCATCAAGCCAATGATGGGCACGATCACCGCCGAGCGGAGGGTGACCCGTCGCAGAATAAAGAAGAACACCATCGTGCCGATGAAGGCCGCCAGCACCGCCACCACCATCTTGGTCAGCAGCGATGCGCCCGGCGCGACGATCATCACCAGCAGCAGCCCGAGCCCGGCCCATTCGGTGGTGCCGGTGGTGGTGGGTTCGACGAACCGGTTCTGCGTGAGTTGCTGCATGACGAGGCCAGACATCGCCATCGCGGCTCCCGCCAGCACCAGCGCCAGCGTGCGCGGGGTGCGGGTGATCGCAAACATCTGGGCGCCGTCGGTGGAGCCGAACACGTCGTAGACGCCGACGAACAACGACGCCACCACCAGCCCGGCAGTGCCAAGAGCCGCGACGGCGAACCGCCACGAAAGCTTGTGCGCGGGCCGAGCGGCGGTGGCTTGGCGGGCGCGTGGCAGGGTGGCGGTTCGCGTCGCAGTTCGGGGCTGGGTGATGGTGGTCATCGGTTGCGGGTTATGCCTTTTCCATGGCGTCTGCCAACTCGTTGAAGTACTGAGTGTACGTCTGGATGCTCTCGTCGATGTAGGTGTCCTTGGGCATGTAGACGATCTGGTTCTTCTTCACGGCGGTCACGTTCTGCAGCGCCGCCGATTCCTTGAGCAGTTCGCTGGCCGGCGTGTACTTCTCGCCGTTGTTGGCGCTCACGGCCGCGTCACGGTCCATCACGAGGATCCAGTCGGGGTTCGACTGGGCGATGGCTTCGACGGAGATGTCGTCGCCGGTGTGATCCGACGAGCCGTCGGTCTCGAGCGCGGGGGTGAGGCCGAGGACCTCGAAGACGGGGCCGAGGGTGCGGCCCTTGCCGGGCGCGGCGTAGTTGATCTCGCCGCCAGAGGTGATGACGGCCATGAACTTCTCCGACTTGTTCGCGTCCTTGACTCGCTTGATGGCGGCGTCGAGGTCGGCGTTGAGCTGCTTCGCCTCGTCCTGCTTGCCGAAGATGTCGCCGAGCAGGGTGGTCTGGCGCTTCAGTTCTTCGTCGAGGGGCTTGTCAGGGGAGATATCGGTGTCGACGAGCGCCGCGTCGGGGGTGAGCTTCTTGATGGCGTCGTAGTGCTGCGCGAAGCGCTGGCCGTTCAAGACGAGGTCGGGCTTCGTCGCGACGATCGCTTCCAAATTGGGTTCGCGGTGGTTGCCGAGGTCGACGATGGCGTCGTCCTTCTTGTACGCGTTGCTGCTGGGGATGAGCTTCTTGGGGGCAGCCACGAGCTTCACGTCCCAGGCCTGCAGCGTTTGGAAGATGCGGTTGTCAGTGGCGACGACGTGCTGGGGGCTGGAGGGCACGTCGACGGTGCCTCGCGCGTCGGTGACCTGGGTGGGGCTATTGGATGCGCTGGGTTCCGTCGAGGACGTGGTGTTGTCGCTGCTGCTGGGGGAGCAGGCAGCAAGGCCGACGAGCCCTGCGGCGACAAGGGCGGCCAGACGTTGTAGTTTCATCTCGGTCTTTCTCAAGTGCGATGGGTTTCATATGTCGCGACTTAGGGGAGCCTAACCTACGTAATTTCGATACGCAAACATTTCCTAATAGTTTTCTTGCTGGAGAGGGAGAAGCATGAGCTACCACATCAGGCAGGCGCGCCGCGACGAAGCCACCGCCGTCGCTGACCTCGCCATCGAGACATTCCCCATGGCCTGCCCACCCTCCCTCAGCGAGCACGACATGCGCGCCTACATCGACGAGCACCTCACCGCCCAGCGATTCGCCGAGCACCTCGCCCACCCGGAGCGTGACGTGCTCGTGGCCTGCGACGACACGCGCCTGCTCGGCTATGTGCTGCTCTTCTTTGATTCCGACGGTGCCCCCGCGCCTGAGTTGGGCGTCACACTCGCGACGTCGGGGTTGCTCTCGAAGTGCTACGTGCGGCATGAGTGCCACGGACAGGGCGTGGCCGCCGCGCTGCTCGACGCGGCGGGGCGTCGCGCCGTCGAGCGGGGTGTCGAGGGACTGTGGCTGAACGTGAACTACGACAACCATCGCGCCCAGCAGTTCTATGCCAAGCACGGGTGGGAGCGCGTCGGGTACGTCGACTTCATCGTCGGCAAGGCGGTGCATCGCGACCCGGTCTATCAAAAGCGGGCTGTGGCCAGCACTCCCTGAGTTATACTTTTCTTACTAGTTCTACTTAGTAGGAGAAGTAATGCATGAGGAGACAGGGTTGCCGCCACGCTGACGATCGGGCCGAAGGGGCAGATCGTGATCCCGAAAGGGGCCCGCGAGCTCTTCGGCTACGAGCCGGGAGATCAGGTGCTGCTCCTGGCCGACCGCGAACGGGGCATCGTCATCTTGCCGAGCGCAGCACTAGCCGACATATTGGAGGCCCTGCCGCAGCCCGCTGAACCACCGCGAGGTGCCTGATGGCAGTCATCGATTGCCGCGACGTGCATCGGCACTTCAAGGATGTGCGCGCCGTCGATGGGGTGAATCTCACCGTCGAAGCGCATCAGATTTTTGGCCTGCTCGGCCCGAATGGTTCGGGGAAGACCACGCTGCTGAATATGCTGCAAGGCCTTGACCGGCCTACTTCCGGGACGGTGTCGGTGCTCGGCCTGGATCCCATCGCGCAGCACGATGTCCTCGTCGAAAGGATGGGGACGCAGCTACAGGAGTCGACGATCATTCCGCGGCTCACCGTGCGCGAGGCGCTGCGAACGTTCGCGTCGTTCTATCCGCGGACCCGCGACGTCGACGAGCTGCTCGCCGGGCTCGGTCTCGCAGCCAAGGCGGGGGCGCGCGTCGAGCGGCTCTCGGGCGGGCAGCGGCAGCGGGTGTTCATCGCGTTGGCGATGCTGCACGACCCCGAGCTCCTGTTCTTCGACGAGCTCACGTCGGCCGTCGACCCACAGGCCCGTCTCGCGATCTGGGATGTCCTGCGCGGTCTGCGCGACGATGGTCGAACCATCGTCCTGACTACGCATTCCATGGAGGAGGCGCAGGCGCTGTGTGATCGCATCGCCATCATCGACGCCGGTCAGATCATCGCCGAGGGCACGACACGCGAGCTGATCGAGCGGCACGCGGGTGGGGCGTCGCTCAGGCTGCGTCTCGCGGGCGAGGTCCTCGACGATGCCCTTTGCCACGTCGACGGGGTCACCTCCGTGGAACGCGTGGGCGAGTGGGTCGTCGTGCGTGGCGCGGATGGGTTCGCGCCTAGGGTGATGGCGCTGCTGGCGGCGGAGGATGTCGTCGTGCAGGAGATGAAGACCGTCGAACCGACGCTGCAGGATGTGTTTCTTGCGCTGACCGGGCGTCGCATGCGGGAAGGGGAGTGACGTGCGCGGCTATCGAGCGCTCGTCGGGGCGCTGCTGAAATCCAACCTGCGTGAGCCCGTCGGGTTCTTCTTCCTCATTATCTTCTCGCCGGCGCTGCTCGTCGTGCTGGGGCTGATCTTCGGCAATGAGCCAAGCCCGGAGTTCGGGATGCACGGCTTTGTTGACCAGATGCTGCCCGGCATGACGGTGATCGCCATCATGATCGTCGCGATCATGGTGGTGCCGCAGCAGCAGCTCACCCTGCGCGAGACCGGCGCCCTGACCAGGCTCCGCATTACCCCGCTGGAGCCGCGGACGTTCGTCGCGGCGGACCTGACGGTGTACTTCGGGCTGGGACTTCTCGGCGCGCTGCTCACCCTAATCGTCGGTCTGGCCGCGTTCGGGGTCTCATGGCCGGCGATGGTGCTGGGTGTCGTCGGGGCGCTGGTGCTGGGGCACCTCGCGATGCTCGCGATCGGCTACACACTCGCGGCGATCTACCCGAGTGTGGCGGCCGCGACGGGGATCGGCAATGGCCTGATGATCCTGCTCATGCTCACCTCGGGCACCATGATCCCGACTGCCACGATGCCCGACGGGGTGCAGGCGCTGATGCGGTTCTCGCCGGTATACCACGTGGTCGAGCTGGT
>NZ_CAMYPD010000056.1 GCF_947286155.1 uncultured Tessaracoccus sp. | reverse complement strand
GAGATTCCTCTACGTCTCGTGGGCTCGGAGATGTGTATAAGAGACAGGGGCTACAACGGTGACCTTGTCGAGCGACGTTTCGGCGAGCATCTCCTTCAGCGCACGCCCGAGCACATGGGGTGTCGAGGGTACGGCGTCGGACATGGCACCTCGTGGGGGCTCGTGGTGGACACTTCCCGGAAAGTGTCCATGGCCAGCAGGTTCGCGAAATCCTACCATCTGTCGTAGATGGGACAAGGAGAATCGTCCTCGATCGTGAGCGGCCAGCGGAGGTCGCAGGGAGACGGTTCTCGAACGGAGGCCAACATGTTCCTGTATGAAGCAATCCCCTGGTACGCGTGGGTCGCCTGGTTGGTCGTACTCGGCGCACTGATCGGCATCAATGAGGTGACGAGGCGTTCCCGTGGCGCCGCGCAGGCGGTGTTCATTGTGCTGCCACTCCTGCTCACTCTCTTCGTCTGGCCGACGACGGCCGGCAGCGGCTCGTCGACCGGTACGTGGTTCCACTGGGTGAAGGTGTACTCGGCACTCGCTGGCGTGCTCGGTTTCATGCTGCTGAGATATCACCCGAAGATCGCGGCCAATAAGTGGGCGTTGGTGTTCCCGCCGGCCATTTTGGCGATCAACATCCTCGAGGCCTGTATCCGTGACTTCCAGGTCGGCGCCATGGGTGCCGACGGCATCGTCGACGGCGTCTACATGCTCTCGGGTTCATGGAACGTCATGAACGGCATTGCAGGCCTGCTCAACCTCATCACGATTTGCGGTTGGACCGGCATCTTCATCTCCCGCTCGAAGAGCAAGGACATGATTTGGCCCGACATGCTGTGGTTCTGGATCATCGCCTACGACCTGTGGAACTTCGCCTACGTCTACAACTGCGTTGGCGACCACTCCTTCTACGCCGGTGCGGCACTGCTGATTTCATGCACGATCCCTGCGTTCTTCATCAAGAAGGGTGCCTGGCTGCAGCACCGCGCAAGCACGCTGGCGCTGTGGATGATGTTCACGATGGCGGTGCCGACGTTCGTCACGAGCTCGCGCTTCGCCGTCGCCACCTCGCGCAGCGCCACCGCACTGTTCGTCGTGTCGTTCATCGCGCTGGCCAGCAACATCGCCGTGTTCGTCTACCAGGTCATCACGATGGTGAAGTACCGCCGTAACCCGCTGAAGGACGAGCTGTACACCGAGCACGAGAAGTACCAGCAGGTGCGACTCGAGAACCTCGAGGTACCGGAGTCATTCGAGGCGCGCGAGGGCGCAAAGAGCCCCCAGCACGCCTGACCTACACCCGACGGTGTGGGCGATGACCCCGAGAAACTGACCGTTATCCTCCACAAGAAGCTACTGACCCCCGCTTTTCAGCGTTTTCTTGCAGGCGTGGAGGATAACGGTCAACTTTGCGGTTCGCGTGGGGCATGCGAGTTGCGGAAGAGCGCGCAACCGTGGCTATACTTACCGGGCGTCCTTGGGGCATTAACTCAACTGGTAGAGTGCCACCTTTGCAAGGTGGAAGTTAGGGGTTCGAGTCCCCTATGCTCCACTTTTCAACAACATGAACGTCCCCAGAAACCAGGGTTTCTGGGGACGTTTTGGTTAAGGCACGAGGTGGACCCCAAGATAGATCAAGTTCGTGGCGGGCAGACCAACCACGAACTTGATCTATCCTGGGTCCCTTCGAGCTGATAACTCACTTCCTCGCTGGGCCCGCTGCTTTGCTGCGGCGGTAGGCGGAGACGGTGGGGTCGCCGGTCAGCCAGAAGCGCCAGGGCTCGTCCGCCGCGCGGGATACGCCGACGCGCGGTCCGCTCGACACCGCAGCAGTCGCCCGCCCCGGCTCCAGGCGCACCGACGAGCCAGCGTCAAAGAGAGGCACACCGGCGTCGGCCATGGTGATGCCCAGCGACTTCGTGAGATTGCCGGGCCCACGGGCGAGGCGCTCATCGGGCACGCCAGGGCGCCGACGCCGCGCCTCATCGATGCCTTCAACCACCCTGCCCGCACGAATCAACACCGCACTGGCAAAGCCTTCCGGTGAGCAGACCACGTTGCAGCAGGTGTGCCCGTGCATCGTGTAGCAATAGAGGTGCCCGGGCGGCCCGAACATCACCTGGTTGCGCTTGGTCGGCCCCTTCCAGGCGTGCGACGCCGGGTCGTCCTGCCCGAGGTAGGCCTCCACCTCGGTGATCTCGACGGCCACATTCCCCCGACGCAAACACGCACCCAGCAGCGCACGGGCGCTGGCCAGCGCATCGCCTTGTAGCAATTCCATCTCGACGAGGCTACCCGCCGCCCAAGCATCACGCAGTCCAACTCCGCACGACGATGAACGCGGCGCCATCGCGCTCCCCGCCGTGTACCGCGAATCCGGCAGGGGGTTCACCGAGCGCATCCGCGACCACTTCGCGCGGGCCCGAATACGTGATGGCAAGCGGCAGCACCAGCCGGCCGTTCTGGAACGCTCGTTCTTCGGCTGCCGAACTCCAGCCTGCCCACGGCGTCTCCAGGGGAAGGTCGCGTGCACGCAGTTCAGCAGCTGCGGCGTCGCAGACATCGTCATCTGCATCCGCGGGCGGGGCGACGGCAAGAAAGGCGTCGTCGCGGGTCAACCCTCGCCACCAGGACGTGAGTGCGGAGTAGTCGTCCACGGCGATTCCTCTCAGCCAGGCATAGCGGAAGCGTCTCATTGGCAAGCGTACGCTAAGCCTGCCGGTCGCAATTGCTGTGCTAGCGTGGGCGACGCTCAGTATTGAGTGAAGGCGCTACGCAGGAAGCCGGTGTGAATCCGGCGCTGTCCCGCAACCGTGTGGCCTCGGCCGAGTCGGATACTGCACCCGTCTTCGTCACGACACGTCGAGGGCTGCGAGGTCGTGCGCCCCGGCGCGCGAGGTTGCCCGCCAGGAGGGCAGATGAACGCCAAGCGCACCGCCTGCATCATGGCGCTGCTTGCACTCTGCCTCACACCACTGCTCCCGTTCACCGCCCACGCCAAATTCCGCGACGGCGCTTGCAAACGTGGCGAGGGTGTCACTGTCATCGTCGACTGGAACAAGTTCGACGGCGCCGGCACCGCCAAACGCGAGCTCATCCGCTGCATCATCCTCGACGAGGGCGCCAAAGATTTCCCAGTGTTCGACGACTCCGGGCTTGCTACCCGCAGCGTGTTGCGTTCGGCAGGAATCGCGTTCGAGGCCGACAGTATCATCACGAACGTCAACGGCATCCAGGACCCCGAGGGCTGGAACTGGTTCTTCTGGGGTGGCGTGGATGGCCAATGGAAGGGCGACGGATTCTGGAATCCCGAAGCCAAGGTGGATTCCTTCGTCGGTATCGCGCTCGGCCCACGCGACCAAACCAACATGCCCGTGCGCCACCCAGCGTTCGAGAAGGAGCCTGACCCTAGCCCCACGCCAGCACCGACGGGCAAGCCCAATCCCGGCCCGACCGGCAAACCCAAGCCAGATCCGACCGGCAAGCCCACGCCAGATCCGACCCCCGGCCCGACCAGCAAACCGGATCCGGAGCCAAGCCCAGACCCGGAACCAGCGCCAACCGGCAACCCAGACCCGAGCCCGACGGGAACGCCCACACCAGACCCAACTGGTGCACCAACTGCACCATCGACGCGCACGCCCACGCACTCCGGACGTCCATCGGTACGACCTGGCACCGACGCTCGACAGCGCCCACGCCCGCTGCCCCCGACAAGCACCCCGACGTCCAACGCCAGCGACACCCCGAACCCCACCGCACCCCCGGGTACACCGAGCCCCTCTGCGACGGGCACCCCCACCCCGGATGCCTCGCCGACGCCGTCGGCACAGCCTTCGGATAACGCGAGCGGCCCGGCCGCGGACGCCCCGAGCGCCACGCCGTCGACGGTGTGGGGGCGTGAGGAGTCGCAACGCCAGCGCGTCCCCGGCCAGGCATCATCGACGGACACGTCGCGCAACCCTTGGCTCGCCGGGGCCCTCGCCGTCCTGATGGTGGGCGGCCTCGGCACGGCGGCAGGCTTCGGCATGCGCGCCACCCATACGCCCCCGCTGGAGGATGAATGAGCCGCGCCCTCCGCCTGCCCGCACTGCGCAGCGCCCTGGCCGCGGCGGGCGCCGTCGCGCTCGGCCTCGCCTCGTCGCCGCTAGCCCACGCAGCACCCCCGCCGGGAGCACTTGAGCTGTGCCAGGAGGCGCCGTCGGGTTGCGCGATTCGAGTGGCCGACGACACCCGCGAGGGAGCCACTAACTCCGTCACTGTGCAGGGTGCGCCGCATGTGCGGGTCAAGCTCCGCGCCTACCAGGTCATCGCCGACGGTGCTGAGCTGAAGGAACTCAAGCCGCTCGGCGATGGCGTCGAGGTGGTCACCAACCGCATCGGCATCGCGACGGTGGATCTGTCGATCCCCGCGGTCGTCAAAGATGCGTCGAGCGGTTGGGCACTCATCAGCGTCGACGGCGTGACCGGCACCGACGTGTCGATGACCGTCGGCACCTTCGCCCCCTTCGGCGCCCGCATACCCACGGTGCTGGGCGACGGGTTCGCGGCCGAGAAACCCGTCGGCGTTCCCCTAGACCTGCACGTGGTCGGCAGCATCCGGGGCACGCGCTTCGCCGTCGAAATGGAACACGACGACGGCACCTGGGAAGACGTCACGTTGCAGCACACCCACGTCGATGCGGCACCCGACGAGGACGCCATCGTGCAGTACACCCTCCCACGCGGCCTGACGTCGACGCCCAAGAAACTGCGTCTGCGCAACATCACCGACTCCTCGATTGACTCCATCTGGCTCGCCACCCCCTCCGCCGACGGCACCCCCGCCCCGCTGGACGAGCGCTTCACCCCTCCCCCAGTGGGCGAGGCGCTCGACGGCACCGCGGCCCTCGCCGCACACCCGACGACGACAGTCCAGGTGGTCGGCTTCGGCATTGCGGGCGCGTCAGCACTCTTCGTGGCGGCCATGCTTGCAGCCGACACGGTGAGGAGGCGCCGTGACTGACTCCCACCCCCTCATTTGGCTGGCGTTGCTCGGCGCGACGGTGGCGGCCTCGTTGCGCCTTACGCACCCGATCATGCTGGCCACCTTCGTGGTGGCGCTGCTCCTGACGGGCTTCCTGGCGCGCGGCCCGCGGATGGCGAGCTTCGGGTTCGCCTGCGTCGGCGCGCTCGCGGCGGCGTTGCTGTGGGCGGGCTGGACGCTGCTGGTACCGACGGGTTCCGGCGACGTCGTATTCTCGCTGCCCGAGCACACGTTCGGCCCAGGCGTGCTCTTAGGCGGCGCTGTCACCACCGAGGCGCTGCACCGCGGCATCACGAATGCGCTCGCGGCAAGCGCGGTAGTGCTCGCCCTCGGGGTGGCCGGGCAGCTCGTGAGCGCCCGAGGATGGCTGTCGCTCGCGCGGCTCACCGGCCCTCTCGCCCCCGCCTTCGGCTGGCTCGCCTCATGCGGGGAGGCCTCCGCGGAGGTGGCGTCGTCGCGGCGCCAAGCTCGGGGCCGACGCCGTAGGCCCACTCTCGACGTGTGGTTGGGCGCCGCGCGCGACGTCGCCCGGGATCTCCCCGGGGCCACTCCCAAGCAGCTCCTCAACGCCCACCGTTCCGACGTGTGGCAGGCGCTCGCCGCCGTCGCGTGGGTTGCCGCCGTGGTGCTCGCTCCGCGCATCGGGGTCGTCGGGGTTGCGGTGGCGGCGCTCCTGCTGCCGATCGCCGTCGCGCTCGGAACGCCCCGAGGGGAGGCTGCGCATGCTTGAGTTCGACGGCGTGGGCGCCTGGCTGCCCGGGCAAGGCGTCGTGCTCGACGACGTACAGTTCGCCCCGAAGCCTGGCGAGATCTGGGCGGTGGTGGGGCGCTCGGGTGCGGGCGCGTCGACGCTGCTGCGCGCCGCGAGCAACCGCCTCCCGCACGGGGCGCTGCTGCGGGGCCGTATCCGTCGTCGCGGCAGCATCGTGCACGTCGGCGAATTGCCGCCGGTCGGCGTCGCAGACTACCTGGGCGCCTTCGCCCGCGAGCCCGAGTTCGACGTCGCCCGCTACGGCGCCGAACGCCACCTCCATCACCGCACCACCTCCGTGCCCCCCGACGTGCGCGCGGGGCTGCTCCTCGCCGCTCTCCACCAAACCATCCCGGCCGACGTCGTACTCATCGACGCGCAACTCACCGCCGCGCCCGCCCGCATCCGCCAGGACTTCGCCGACGAGATCGCCCGCCGCGCGGAGCGTGGCGCGGCCGTCTGCTGGGCCGACCACGACCTCCCCACCCTGCTCGCCCACGCCTCACACGTGCTTGAGCTCGGCCACGGCCAGGTGCTCGCCGCCTGCCCCGTCGACGAATGGGTGCCCGCCACGCTGCCCGACCCACGCATCACACCCGACGATGCCCCTCGCCGCCCAGCCTCCCGCGGCCGAGCGTCATCGACCGTTGTCGAGCCCGCTGCGCTCGGCCTCACCGGCAACACCATCGACGTCTCCGCCGGCGTCTGCCTCGGCGTCGTGTGCCGCGACGCCCGACCAGAACCGGTGGCGCGCCGCCTCGTCGGGCATCTCGGCGGCGACGTGCTGCGTTCCGGTACGCCGTTCAACCCCGACGCGCTCACCACGAAGCGCCCGCTCTGGCTCCCTCACGTGCAGGCTGGCCTCGACGCCGTCGCGCGCCGCGAGCTGATCGCGCAGTTGTCCGGCGACAACCCGGGCGTACGCATCGTCACCGGGCGCGACGAGGCATTTCTGCGCGCGGCGTGCCACGAGATCGTCGTGATCGAGGGCGACGCCGTCGTCGCCCAGGGCGCGCCGAACGCGGTCGCGGCGCTCGCCGAAGAGGAGTGGGCGGCATGAACGCGACGAAGTGGCGCGACGCGGCACCCATCAGCGGTGTGCGAGCACGCATCGTGACGACGCTGCTCGTCGCCCTCGCGTTGATGTGGGTGGGCTGGCCGGTGTGGGGGTCGTGGACGGCTCCCGACGCGAACACCGCCCGGTCGCTGATGCCGAGCCTGCTCAGCGGGTTGGGTGGCCTACTGCTCCTGCTCGGCTGGGCGCTGTGGCGCGACGCGGGACGCCGGGTCGAGGTGTTCGCGCCAGTGGTGTTCCTCGCGACGGCAGCCACGCTGGTGCGCCTCCTACTCTCGCCGAGCGCCTCCGGCGTGGAGCCGGCGTTCGTGGTGCCCTTGCTCGCAGGCGCGGCGCTGGGCAGCCCCGCCGGGTTCCTGACCGGCGCAATCGCGTGCCTGGGCTCGTCGGCGCTGCTCGGGCTGTACACGGAACACCTGGTGGCGCAGACCCTCGTTTGGGGGCTGTTTGGGCTTGTGGGAGGGCTCTTCCGCGGATCAGGGACGCGCGTGGCGTGGTTTGGGTGCGTGCTCGCAGGTGCGCTGCTCGGCCCCGTCTCCGGTGTGCTGCTGAACACCACGGGTTGGGTGGACGACGCGGGCGCCTCCGCCGGTGGATTCCTGCTGGGCGCCGGGCCATGGGAATCCTTCAAGAGGCTCATCAACTACTCCCTCACTACGTCGTTTGCCGTCGATGCCGCCCGCGGGGTCACCACCGCGGTGCTCGCGCTCGTCGTCGGCTTCCCCGTGATCCGGGGCCTTCGCGCCACCGTCGGCGACCCCGTCCCCAGCACCACGCCCATCAAGCCCCCACCGCAACGCATCGACGCGGCGGCACTCCGCCGTCGCGAACGAAGCGACCACCTCTCCACCCTCTGGCTACCCGAAGGAGACCGACGATGAACGATCAGCTGAGCCCTGCCGACCTGGAGTTCGCCACCGACCGACTCGGCGCCCTGACCACGTACTTCGACGCCGCCGTCGTCGGTCAGGAGAAGCTGCGCGTGGCGCTGCTGGCCACGCTGCTGGGAGAAGGACACATCCTCGTCGAATCCGTGCCCGGACTGGCGAAGACCCTTGCCGCATCTACTCTCGCGCGCTCGGTGGACGCGAGCTTCGCGCGCATCCAGTGCACCCCCGATCTGCTGCCGAGCGACATCATCGGCACCGAAGTGTTCGACCCGGCGGAGGCGAAGTTCCACACCGAGCTCGGCCCCGTGCACGCCCACTTCGTGCTGCTCGACGAGATTAACCGCTCGTCGGCGAAAACGCAGTCAGCCATGCTCGAAGCGATGCAGGAAAAACAGACCTCCATCGGCGGCGTCACGCACCGACTGCCGGACCCGTTCGTCGTGATGGCCACCCAAAACCCCATCGAGGAAGAGGGCACCTACGTGCTGCCGCAAGCGCAGATGGACCGCTTCCTCGTCAAGGAAGTCGTCAACTACCCCGCAGCGGACGCCGAGGTGGAGGTGCTCCGTCGCGTTCGCTCCGGCGTGTTCGAGCAGCCGGCTCCCGCCGTCGCATCGATCGACGACGTGCGTCGCCTGCGAGCGATCACGCGGCAGGTGCACGTCGACGAAGCCATCGAGCGCTACATCGTCGAGCTGGTGAACGTGACCAGGCGCCCGGCGGACTTCCTGCAGTCCGACACCGCGCGGTGGATCGAGTACGGCGCCAGCCCGCGAGCGTCGATCGCGTTCCTGCAGATCGCCCGCGCACACGCGCTGCTGCAGGGCCGGCCCCACGTCATCCCCGACGACATCACCGCGATGCGGCACGCGATTTTGCGTCACCGCATCGTGCTGACCTTCGAAGCGATGGCGGAACAGGTGCCCGTCGACGAGATCGTCAACGCAGTGTTCAACGCGGTGACGGCCCCGTAACATGGCCCGACTCACTCGTGTGCGCACCGAGGTGATGCTCGCTACCCGAGGCAAGGTGAGCGGGTGGCTCGACGGTGCCCACCCGTCGGTGAACGCGGGGCGTTCGCTGGAGTTTCACGACGTGCGGGAGTACGTGCGCGGCGACGACGTCGCCGACATCGACTGGAAGGCCTCTGCGCGTCGTGGCGAGCTGCTGGTGCAACGGCACGTGGCCGAGCGCCGCACGACGCTACTCGTCGCGCTTGCCACGGGGCAGTCGATGGCGGCGATGGCCGGCCCATCGACGCTCAAACGCGAACTCATGCTCGATACCGCCGCGACGCTCGCGAGTCTCGCCCTGGCTGGCGGCGACTACGTCGGCATGCTGCACTGGGGGGCCGCTGGCGCTATCGCGGCGCGCCCGAGCACCAGAGCCGTGCGGGTGGAACGCATGCTCACGCAGGCGGAGCGTGCCTGCGCCCCCACTTCCCCCGACGGCGACCTCCCGGTGCTTTTGGAGCGCACCGGCACGTCCATTCGGCGCCGAGGGATCGTCGCGGTGGTCACGGGCGACATCGACGTCGACGCCAACCTCGAGCTGCATCTGCGTCGGCTCGCTGTGCAGCACACCGTTGTGCACGTGGTGGTGCCCGACGTCGACCCCACCGACGAGCGCATCTCGCGCCCGGTGCACGACCTCATCGGCGGGCGCGAACTCCCGCGCGCGCTGTTGCGTGATCCCGCGCTGGCCACCGCGTGGCGCGCCGACGTGGCAGACCGCGCGACGCGTCGGAGCGCAGCCCTGTCGAGGCTTGCCATCCCGACGGTGACCCTCACCCCCGACAGTCCTGTCGTGCCGCAGCTGCTTTCCTGGTTGAGGAGTATGCGTCGTGCTGCTTGAACTGCCGCCCATCGAACCTGTCGTGGCCGCCTCCTGGTGGTGGTGGCTGGTTGCCGTCGGGGCGCTCGTCCTGGCGCTCGGGGTGCTCGTCGTCGGCGTGTGGCGCTGGCGCGCGCTGCGCCCGTCGCCGCCGGAAGCGGACACGTCGCTGGAACGGCTGCGGGAAGCCGCCCTGGAGCAGGTGAGCGCCGATGCGCGCCTAGCGCAGCCCAAGGATGCCGCCCAGGCGCTCAGCCGGACGGTGCGGCGCTTCGTCGGTGTGGCTTCCGGCGGGAATGCCGACTACGAAACGGCAAGTCAGCTGGCTGCGGCGGCGGAGCGTGACCGGCGGCTGGCGCCTGTCGCGGCGTTGGTATCAGACCTGCAAGAGGTGAGCTTCTCCGCGTCTCCCGGCGACGACTTCGACGTGGCCGGGCACGCGGAGCAGGCGCGGGAGGTGATTCGCGCATGGCGTTGAGTCAGCCGTGGTGGGGTGTGGCGGTGATCGTCGCCGCGACGCTGGTGGCCCTGGTGGCCTGGTGGTGGCAGCGCCGTCGGACTCCGGCGGGAGAGGCGCTGCTGTTCAGCGCGGGCGCCAGGCTGCGCGCGTTGCCGCAGTATCGCGACGCGGCCCGGCGGCGAATGCGGTGGCTCACGGTGGAGTTCCTCGCGGTGGCCGTCGCGGTCGGCGGGGCGGCGCTCACGGTGGCGCGCCCCGTCGATGAACATCAGCTGCCGTCTGCACGCAGCAACCGCGACGTCGTGCTGTGCATGGACACGTCGGCGTCGATGTCGTCGGTGGTGCAAGACGTGCTGGGCGCCTACAAGCAGCTGGCGGAGCGCCTCGACGGGGAGCGCATCGCGCTGGTGATGTTCGACGCCTCCGCGGTCACCTTCTTCCCCCTCACCGACGATGCCAGCTACATCGCAGAACAGCTCGACGCCGCGTCGCAGGAAGTGGGCGCGGGGCCGGTTCGCGGCACGCAGGTAGGTGACGTCGGTAGCTCGCTCATCGGCGACGGGCTCGTGAGCTGCCTGCAGCGCTTCGACACCACCGATCCTGCCCGCTCCCGCACCGTCGTGTTCGCCACGGACAACCAGACTTCGGGTAAGAGCATCTTCACATTGGATGAGGCGGCACAGCGCGCAGTCAGCCAGCACACGCTCGTGTTCGGCATTGCCCCGAACGACAACCAGGTCGCCGCCACCCAGGCCATGACTGCCGCGCTGCAGCTGACCGGAGGCGACACGCTCGCCCTCGAACCCAACGCCCCGCTGGAGAGCATCGTCGACGCGGTCGAGCGCACCCAGGCCCGCGAGCTGGAAGGTCCGCCCCGCACCGACGCCGAGCCCCTCCTGTGGCCGGGCATGGCCCTGCTGAGTCTCGGAGCTGCGGGGGCCGCCGTCGCACGAAGGAGGGTTGGGGCATGACCTTCGACGTGCAACCCGCCGCGCTGGCGCTCGTCACCGTCGCGCTCGTGGTGACGCTGTGGTGGCAACGCCGGATGTGGCGCGACATCCACACCTGGCTCCGCCTTGCGGCGCTCGTGTTGCTGGCCGGCGTGGCGCTCCAGCCGGGCTTCGAACACGCCTCCAGTGAGGAGGCCCCCACCGGCATGGATGTGGTGCTGCTCATCGACCGCACCACGTCGATGGCCGCACAGGATTACGACGGCAACCGCCCCCGCATGGAGGGGGTCGCCGCCGACGTCGAGGCGCTCGTCGGCACCATGCCGGGCGCGAGGTACACCGTCGTGACATCAGACAATGAGGCACGCGTGGCCGCTCCCTGGACCACCGACGGCGCCGCCGTCATCACGCTCGCCCGCACGATGGACTGGCGGGAGGAAGGTCTTGGCACCGGCTCCGACATCGCCGCCGGGCTGCCGCTGGCCAAGCAGCTCCTGCAGGATTCGGCGGCTGAGCGTCCGGGGGTGCGCCGATACTTCGTGTACTTGGGTGACGGCGAGCAGATCTCCAAGCACAGCCCGGCATCGTTTGCACCGCTTCGGGAGCTCGTCGACGACGCGCTCGTGCTGGGCTACGGCACTTCCGCCGGTGGTGTGATGGCGATGCATGTGGGCACCGACGAGCTCGTCACGCGCGACGGGGCACCGGCCAAGTCGAAGATTGACGAGGCGGCGCTGCGGACGATCGCGGAGCAGACGGGCGGCTCGTACCAACACCGCACCGCCCCCGGGGCGTTGGAGGGTTGGGCACCTGCGGCCGGCGCCAGCGTGTCGGAGGCTGCTCACCGTGACACCTCGCTGGCCTGGTGGCTCGCCGTCGGAGCTGCGACGATGTGGTGCGCGGACCTGGCCGTGGCCGCGCGTCGGATGCGGGGTGCGAAGGAGGAGCTGTGAAGCGTTCACGTCTGGGTTGGCTGGTGTGGCCAGCGCTCGTCGCGGTGCTCGTCGGGGGTGCGGGTGTGGTGTTGCTCATGTGGCAGGCGTCGATGTGGCTGGGCGGCGAGGCGATGCGCGAGGGGCGCCCCCTGGATGCCGAGCGCCACTACTCGCGGGCGGTGCGGTTGCCCGTCGAGGGTTGGAAGGCGCCGTTCAACCGCGGGGTCGCGCGGTACGAGCAGGAGAAGTGGGACGCGGCCGCGAGCGATTTCGAGCTGGCGGCGCTGCGGGCTCCCGTCGAGCACGATTGCATGATTAGGCTCAACTGGTCGACGGCGTTGGAGCGCTCTGCCGACGCGCTGCGGCAGCACGACGACCTCGACAGCGCCACCGCTCGTTACCGAAGCGCGCTGTTGGTGCTGGCCAGCGCCGCGTGCGACGACCAGCAGCGCACGGCAAGCGGGCAGTCGGCGCAGTCGCAGAAATCGCAGAGCCAGCAGCGGTTGGCGGAGAAGGCTGGGCAAACGAAGGAGCAGCCGTCGGATGAGCCTCCCGCAGACGACATCGACCGCGAGCAGGAGATCGACGAGCGCGCCGAGCAAGCGCAGCAAGAGCGACAACGAGCTGAGCAGAAGCCAGATCCTCGCACCGGCGGCGAGGAAGAACGCACCTGGTAGCCCGGATGATTGGGCGAGCCCTGCCTGCCACCGCTGGTGTAAACTTCGGCACGACCGTGCGTCGGGGGAATGTGGTGCAAATCCACAGCTGACCCGCAACCGTAACGAACAACGCTCGAAGCCGGAATGCCCGCCCGTGGTCATGTTGTAACACCGTCGAGGTCTGCGGTGGAGCGATTTCTTGTTGAAACAGCTCCCAACCGTGAGGACCGTTTCAGCCAAGGAGTCGTATATGACCTTGCAGCGAAATCGCGTCCTGGCGTTACTGATGGCACTCATGCTCGCCATTGGCACACTAGGCACCGCCCCCGCACATGCGGATGCGAAACAAGATTCCGTCTCGCAGGCAGCCGATTGGCTCGCCACCACCTGGAAGGAAAAGCCAGGCCAGTACTTTGCCGCCGGCACCATCGCCGACGGCATCCTCGCCCTGAGCGCTGCGGAAGCGCATCCCGACGTCGTCGAGTCGATGCTCCGAGCGCTGCACGAGAAGACGCCGAAGTACGTCGGCAGCCCGGATGCAAAGCCCAACCCGGCGGGGCAGGCGAAGATCATCATCACGCTGCTCGCATCCAACCAGGACCCCCGCACGTTCCTGCCTGGGCGCGACCTCGTCACTGAGCTGATGGACTACGCCAAGGCAAACTCGCAGAACACCAAGGATTTCTGGGCCCCCTACCTGATTGCCATCGCGCTCTCGCGGGCGGGCGAGCAGGTGCCGCAATCCGTCATCGACAACATGCTCGCCAACCAGCAGGACGGCGCCTTCGGGTACACCTACAACGGCAAGTTCAACGCCGACCCCGACTACACCGGAATCGGCATCATGGCCATGAATCTGTTGTCGACGGAAGCCCCCGACCGAGCCACGAGAAACAAAGCACTCGACAGCGCGCTGGATGCCATCGATTGGGCACAGAACCCGGCCAACCAGAAGACCGACGCCAACGGCAACACGTACTGGGCGACGTTCTCGTCGGCCAATAGCACGGGCATTCTCGCCAGCGCTCTCGCCGAGGCCGGCGAAGACATTGAGTCGCCCGTCGCGTACCTCGTCGACCAGCAGAAGAAGACCGGCACCGGTGCGTGGTCGAACGTGCACGACGGCACCAAGAGCGACGTCATGGCCACCACCCAGGCCATCTTTGCGCCCGCGGGCAAGGGCTACGCCACCATCAAGAGCACGCAGGTGAAGCCCATCAACTTCAACCCGGCGCCTGAGCCCGAGCCCACGCCTGAGCCAGAACCGACGCCCGACCCCGAGCCCACACCGGAGCCAGAACCGGAACCCACACCGGAGCCAGAGCCGACACCAGACCCGGAGCCGACACCGGAGCCCAAGAACTACGCCGGCCCCTGCACGCCCGCGAACTCGGGTGTGACGATCGTGGTCGACTACCAGGACTTGGGCGGCAAGCCCGAGATCCGTTGCGTCGAGGGAAATCCGGACGACGGCCTCCAAGCGCTACGCGGAGCCGGCTTCACCATGCAGGGCGTCGAACGCTGGGGCGACAGCTTCGTCTGCCGCATCAACAACCGTCCGGCCGCTGACGAGAAAATCGCCCTGGCGGGCAATGAGAACTACGTCGAAGAGTGCGTAGACACTCCTCCTGCCGGCGCGTACTGGTCGTATTGGCAGTCCCCCGACGAAGGCAAGACGTGGAATTACTCCAACGTCGGCATCCTGGGCAGCGATCCTGAGCCAGGCGATTGGGAAGGTTGGTCGTTCTCGATGAACGCCACCGCCGACACCAATCCCTACCCGCGCACCCAGCTTGCCCTCGATTCGCTCCCCACGCCGGAGCCCGAGCCAACGCCCGAGCCCGAGCCGGAGCCGCGGAAACCCGCTACCGCTGCTGTGGCCGAGGTGAAGCCTGTCGGGGCAACTGCAAACATCTGGGGCAGCGTCGACACCGACAAGCCCGTCAAGGTGTGGACCGAGGTGAAGCTGCCCAACGGCACGTGGTCCAAGTCGCAACAGCGCACCACCAACGCCAACGGCAGTTACACCATTCCTCTCACCTACGGCATGCACACCGCCGGCACCTTGAGCTGGCGCGTTGCCGTCCAGCATGCTGTCAGTGACATCGAGTACACGCCGACGGTTACACAGCGCCGCGTCGTCTCCGTCACCGCGTCTACCGCTGGGCGTGCGGCTGCCGGTGCTACCGCGAATGTGTGGGGATCCACTGGTGTCGCCAATGCGCGTGTGTGGACGGAGGTGAAGCTGCCCAACGGCACGTGGTCCAAGTCGCAACAGCGCACCACCAACGCCAACGGCGGCTACGTCATCCCCCTCACCTACGGCATGAACAACGCCGGCCGCACCACCTGGCGCGTCGCCGTCCAGTCTGGCTCTTCCGTAGTACGCAGCGCACCGTTCAACTTCCAGCGCGTGGTGACGGTGAACAGCGCATCGGCAGGGACCGCTTCCGTCGGTGCTACCACCTACGTGTGGGGCACCGCTCGGGGCGCAAGCAATGCGCGTGTGTGGACGGAGGTGAAGCTGCCCAACGGCACGTGGTCCAAGTCGCAACAGCGCACCACCAACG
>NZ_CAMYPD010000055.1 GCF_947286155.1 uncultured Tessaracoccus sp. | reverse complement strand
CCTCGACGCCGGGCAGCGGCACGCCGTCGTAGACCACGCCCCCGCAGGTCTCGCTCATGCCGTACGTCTCCACCACGCGCACGCCCGCATCTTCGGCCCGCGCCCGCACGTCCTGGCGCAGCGGGGCTCCCCCGACGAGCACCGCGTTGAAGCCGTCGAGCGGCAGGCGCTGATCGAGGGCGCGGATGAGCTGGGTGGGGACGATAGACAGACAGCTGCGGCCAGGAGCTGGAACAGCGTCGGTGAGATCCGACGAACACACCCGCACCCCTGAGCCCAAGACGCCTCGAACGAGCACCATCAGCCCGGCCACGTAGTGGCTGGGCAGGGCGAGGTGCCACGTCGCATCCCAGCCGAAGAACGCTCGATTGGCCTGGGCGGCAGCGACGAGTTGCTCGCGGGTGAGCATCACTCGCTGCGGGGCCCCCGTCGACCCTGAGGTCTCCAACACCACACCGATGCCCGGATGGAGCTCCTGGGGTTCTCCCGACGCGAGCCACAGTCCTGGGCCTCCGGAGAGCATGCGTTGCACATCGTCGACGGTGGGGCTGGCCATGCGCGTCATGCTATCGCCGCTGCCTGAGGCCTTCCGAATCCCCTTCGTGACGCCTTCTGAGTGCAAGCTAGACTGGCTCCTATGCCTAGGGTGCTACTCATCGTCGCGATTATCATGTTGACGCTCTACTGCGTCATCGAAGTAGCGCAGGCTCGAAGTGCCCGCGTGCGGCGCCTGCCGAAATGGCTGTGGGCCTTCGCTGTGATTTGCGTGCCGGTGGTTGGTCCGATCAGCTGGCTGGCGTTGGGGCGCCCCACGAACGCACCGCGCAAGCCACTACCCAACCGTGCACCCGACGACGACGAAGACTTCCTGCGCGGAATTAGGTAGCGCAACGCCCGAAGCGCAAGAATGGCACACATGGGATTCGGACTCGGTGCAATGCAGGCATGGCTCGGTGATGCGAGGACCACGTTCCACGCGAACATGCAGACGCTCGACGACCTCGACACTGCAATCGGCGACGGCGACCACGGCACCAACATGGCGCGTGGTTTCGACGCCGCTGTCACCGTCGACTTCGTCATGAACAACACGCCGAAGCTGGCGCTGCGGCAAATCGGCATGCAGCTGCTAGGCACCATCGGCGGCGCATCGGGCGCGCTCTACGGCACGTTCTTCCTCACAATGTCGGCCTCCTGGCCCTCCGAGCTGAGCGCAGCGACGCTGGCGCACGCGTTCGGCTCCGCCCGCGACGCGGTGCAGGCGAGGGGTCGGGCCGAGATCGGCGACAAGACCATGGTGGATTCCCTCGACGCCGCGGTACGCAGCCTGAGCTCAGAATCCTCCGACGCATCCACGGCCGACGCGCTCTCCCGCGCTGCGGACGCAGCCAAGGAAGCCGCCGAAGCCACCCGCGACATGCTTGCCCGACGCGGGCGTGCGGCCCTGCTGGGTGAGCGCAGCGTCGGTCACGTCGATCCGGGCGCAGCGTCCATAGCCCTGCTGTTCGAGATCACCGCCCGCCAGGCGGCCTTCCTCAGTGCGAACAACGACGCCCCTCAGACCCCAGGAGATCACTCGTGACTAGCTGGTTCGTGCCCGGACGCATCGAGGTGTTCGGCAAACACACCGACTACGCTGGCGGGCACTCGCTGCTGGCCGCCGTCGACCGCGGGGTGACGGTCACCGTCGCATCTGACGACGTGTTCCGCGCCACCTCAGATGCGTTCCCCGACGAAACCATCGAGCTGATCCCCGGGCAGCCACTGCAGGCGCGCCCTGGGCACTGGGGCCATTACCTGCAGGTGGTGCTGGACCGCCTCACGCTGAACTTTGGGCCCCTCGAGCCAGTGCGCTTCGAGATCTCGTCAACGCTCCCCGCGGCGAGCGGCATGAGTTCCTCATCAGCGCTGGTGTGCGCCGCCGTGCTCGCCCTCGTTGACCACGCTGGCCTCCTCGAGTCGCCTAGATGGACCGACCACATTCACGACGAGCTCGAGCTGGCGAGCTACTGCTCCTGCGTAGAAAACGGCTACGACTACCCCGGCCTGCCCGGCAGCGCTGGCGTGGGAACCCTCGCCGGAGCGCAAGACCAGACCGCCATGATCACCTGCCGCGAGGGCGAAATCACTGAGTTTTCCTACATTCCCAGCCGCCGCTATGGATCGTGCGCCCTGCCCGACGGCTGGTGCTTCGTCGTCGGCGTATCAGGAGTTCGCGCGGAGAAGTCCGGCGCGGTGAAAGAGCGCTACAACTATCTCTCGAGTAGCACCAAGGAACTGCTCGAGCGCTGGAACGACGCCACCGGCCGAGACGACGTCATCCTCAACGACGTGCTGAGTGTCGAGGATGGGGTTGCTGGCATGCGCGAGATCGTCGCTGATGACGAGGCCCTCACCCGCCGCCTGGAGGCGTTCGTCGAAGAAGTGACGCAGTGCATTCCGCAGGCGTTCGAGGCGCTCCAAGCAGGCGATGTGGAGGCGTTCGGGGAGGCTGCGTTGAGGTCGCACCGCAACGCGGATGAACGTCTGGGCAACCAAATTCCTGAAACAAACCGCCTGGTGGAGCTGGCTCGCGAACTCGGTGCCCCCGCTGCCTCAGCATTCGGCGCCGGATTCGGCGGCTCGACGTGGGCGCTGGCCCGCAAGGACGATGCCGAGCAGTTCGCTGCGCGTTGGGGCGAGCGCTACCGCGCCGAGTTCCCGGATACGAACCCGGAGTTCATCATCACCCAGCCCAGCGCGCCGGCCCACAAGCTCTCGTAGCGAGCGCGACGCGTCACGTATTGCGGGGCGTGCGCTCGGCGTCGAGTTCGATGTCGTCGTAGCTGCGCGGGTCTTCGATGGGCTCGAGGTGGCCGAGCACCTGCAGGCCAGGGAACTCGGCGACGAGCTCGTCCACTAGGTCTTCCATGAGGTCGTGGCCGTACTGCACGGTCCACTTGCCGGGCACCAGCATGTGGAATTCGAGGAACGATCTCGCCCCGGACACGCGGGTGCGCACCGCGTGGAATTCCACTTCCTCACCCACCGAACGTTCCATGATCGTCGCGATCTGACGGCGGTCCTCCTCCGGCAGCGCCTCGTCGAGCAGGCCACGCGAGGATTCAGCGAGCAGTTTCCACCCCGTCCAGAGGATGTTCAGCCCGACGAGCAGCGCCACGACCGGGTCGAGCCAGATCCAGCCAGTCAGCCACACGAGCCCAACCCCGACGAGCACCCCAGCGGAGGTGACCACGTCGGTCATGAGGTGCTTGCCGTCGGCGCGCAGCGTGATGGAACGGTGGGTCTTGCCGGCGCGAATGAGCACCAGGGCTACGGCGCCGTTGATGAGCGATGCAACCACCGAAATGAGCAGTCCGATGCCCACCTCTTCGAGCGGCTGCGGGTTGATGAGCCTCTCGATGGAGAAGCCGATGATGGCCATGGCTGCGATGAAGATCATCACGCCCTCGGCGGCGGCCGAAAAGTACTCGACCTTGCTGCGCCCGTAGTGGAAGGCATCATCGGCGGGTTTAGCGGCGAGCTTCAGCGCGATGAGCGCCACGATGGCCGCGACAAGGTTCACCGTCGATTCGGCTGCGTCCGACAGCAAACCCACCGACCCGGTGATCCACCACGCCCCGGTTTTCAGCAGGAGCGTGGCGAGTGCGGCAGCGATGGACAGCCATGCGAATTTGGAAAGATCGGCACGTTGCACAACCCATGAGTGTTCCCCGTTCATGCTCAAAGGTCAACGTATGCTGGATGGCATGCGAAGCGGATGGTTTGGTTTGCCGCTGTTCGGCAAACGCCCGGAGCCGGCGGTGGTGTCATGCACGATTTCAGGCGGCGGCTCACGCGCGAGTTTCCAGATCGGCGCCCTGCAGTACCTCTACCGCCACGACGAACAGTTCACCCCGACGGTGTTCGTCGGCGCATCTGCGGGCGCAATCGTGGCGTCAGGGCTCGCCCAGTACGCGAGCCGCCACGACCAGTCCGAGTGGATCGACCGCCTGGGCGAGCTGTGGTTCAGCATGCGCAGCTCCGAGGAGATGTTCACTCCGCGAAATTGGTTCCGTAAGCTCCGCGACGAGGGGCCGTCGTGGATGGAAATTGTGCAGCCTCCGCCCGCGCCGCCCAAGCCGAAGAAGGCCCCATCGCCGCGCCTCGCGCTGCCCAACTTCTTCACCCGCCGCGACCAAGATTCACCCGCCACCCCGAGCTCGCCGGATTCGCCGCTCGATCCCGTCGAGATGGCACTCACGCCCGAGGGTGAGATCCAGCCGCAATGGTCGCTGGAGCATCTCTCTGCGATCGCCAGCCACATCGGGCAGATTCCGCGGATCGGCACGGACATGTCGGCCATCTGGTCGGGCTTAGAGCAGACCCAGTCGATGTACCGCCCCGGCCCGGTGTTGCAAGACCTCTTGGAGCCTGCCTTCTTCCAGCCTGCGCGAGTGGCGTCGTCGGGAATGCGCCTCAGGATTGCGCTCGTCGCGCTCGAATCGGGCGAGCTGCGCTACATGACCGAGGAAGGCAAGCTCGTCGACCGCAACAACGAGCCCTGGGACGACACCGATCACGATCTCGTCCACGGCCTGCTCGCCTCATGCTCTATCCCCGGCGTGTTCCGCGCCGTGCCCATCGAAGATGAGACCTACGTCGACGGTGGAACCAGGGAGAATCTGCCCGCCGAGCTCGCCATCGGGCTCATGGGAGCGTCGCGCAACTACGTGCTGTCGAGCCACACCGGCGGCGTCACTCCGCGGCCGAATATGGCCGACGCCTCCATCTTCGACGTGGTGATGCGCGCCACAGACATTCTCATCGACGAAGCCGGGCGCGACGAGCTCGAGTACGCGATCTCCGCGAATGCCATCAACATCTATCCCGACGTGCCGGTCCATGATGCGATGACGGTGCACCCTGGCCTGACGCGCATCAACGCCGCCCATGGTTGGCTTCGAGCAGCCGAAGTGCACCTCGAGCTTGATGCGCAGCATCGCCGCAGACATCGTCGGATCATCGAACAGCGCATCCAGTGCCTACGCCTGGAGCAGGCATGGCTCGAGGAGCCGGAGCTGCAACAGCGCCGCGACGACATCGTCAGCGCGAAACGGGCGCTACGAGCGCTGGTGGAGGAAGCGCGCGCCGACGCGTTGCCACCGGATGCCAGTTCGTGGGCGCGCACGTTCGAGGAGCACCCCGTGCCGGTCGAGTCGCGCCCCTGGTGGTGAGCGCCTAGCCGGCGTCGATCCAGGCGTGATGGGCGTCGGCATCCACTGACGCCGCGCTGCCGTACGCCTCATCTGGCACGTAGCCTGCCCGCAGGTCGTCGTCGGTGAGCAGCTGGGCGTGCACATGCTCCGCGATGCGTGCGCGTTCCTTCGTCGCCGCGGTGAGCACCAGTAGCGGCATCGCGGAGTATTTTCGGTTGGCCTGCACGGTGCGCGCTACTTCGTCGTGGACTGTTTCCGCGACGATGGCTAACGGGTTGCGGGTATCGAGGGCGGGGAACAGTTGCCGGATGCTGGCGATCGTCCCGTCGACGACCAGCACGCGTGGCGACTCGAGGTGGGCGCGCCCGCGGTATGGCAGTAGCACGCGGTGGGCGACGTGGGCGTCGAAATGCTGTCCGACGGGAGCCTCACGCCGCCCCTCGACGTCAGGGAGGGCGTCGATCTCGGCTTGGGTGATGTAGGTGGGCACGTGGGCGTCAACGGTGTCATTGCCCCTGGGCGGCACGACGACGGCCTCGCGCTGAGCACGTCGGAGCACGCGGCGATCGGTCACCACAGCCACGCACAACAAGGCCAGGCCAAGTGCCACCGCGCCGACGAGCCACAGCCATTCCATGCCTTCACTGTGCCAGAGGAACCAAACCCGAAGTGGCAGTTTGGCGTCGATGCTCTAAACTGTCATAGCCCCTATAGCTCAGTTGGCAGAGCAGTGGACTTTTAATCCATGGGTCGCGGGTTCGAGCCCCGCTGGGGGCACCACCACGACAACGTAACACTTCGCATCGCATGATTGAACCCCGCCGCACATGCTGGTGCGATGCATTCAAACCTCAACCTCAACCAGGCAAACCCTGAACCTCAAGCTGTACTTCAACTGATTTACTGAGAGTTGAACTCAGGTTTTATTCAGCCTTGGGATTCGACAGCGTTTTTCAACCTTGTTCGACGTAACCCCTAGCCAGACGCGACTAGCCTCAAAAATTACACGCGTGTGATTTTTAGCGACTTGTCGGCGCGTCTCCTTGATTTCGAACCTCAACCAACCCTCAAGCAGCCTTGTCCCCGCCTAATTGGGCGTCCTACTGTCCTCGAGACCGGATGTGCCGGGAGTCTCAGGATTCCGGGGAAGCGGTGCATCCGGACACCCGTATCCATAACGTGAGGAGACACCGTGAGGGCTATCCAAGGGCTGCGCATGACTGCGGCTGCTGCCTCCTTGGCGCTCGGAGTTCAACTGTTCGGCTCCCTGGCCACCGGGCCAGGCGCAGACGCGCACTCCGGCACCGTGCAGGCGACGACGCGAGTGCATGTCCGCACGCAACCCACGACGAGCAGTAAGTCCCTCACGATTCTGAACCCCGGGGCGAAGGTCAAGGCCTCCGGCACCGTGAACGGCTGGACGAAGGTCACCTGGAACGGGCGCGTCGCTTACGTCTACTCGAAGTACCTCACGACGACGACGCAGTCGGCCGCCCCGGTGACCTCGTCGTCGGCATCCGGAAAATCCCGCACGACGGTGAACCTCATCGTCCGGACTGGCCCGTCCATCAAGCATCGCCGCGTATCCCTCGCGACGAAGGGCACCGTCGTGAGCCTCACCGGCAAACGTTCCGGTGAGTACACGCAGATCAGCTGGCAGGGCACCCCGCGTTGGGTGGCCACCAGGTACTTGACGTCCCCGACGACGGGGGCCGCGCCTGCACCGTCGGCATCCTCCAGCGGCACAGCTACTGCGCAGACCACCGAGAATCTCAATGTACGCACCGGGCCTGGCACTAACTACCGCCGCGTCGCGACGGCTGCGAAGGGCAGTCTGCTGCCCACCACAGGCCGCACGAGCGGTGGTTTCACCGAGGTGATCTACCAGGGTAATAAGCGCTGGGCGGCGTCGAACTGGCTCCGGAGCATCGAGTCGTCTTCCTCGCAGCCGAGCGACAACACCAAGCTGCCGTCGACGACGAAGCGCTGGGCCACCGCGGACCTCAACATTTGGTACGCCAGCACCGGGACGCGGTACAACGGCGAGATCCCCAAGGGGTCCGAGATCGCCATTACCGGCAAGGTCGCCAACGGGCGCGCCGAGGTCGTGCACAAGGGCGCGCTGCGCTGGGTGACGTCGCGCTACACCACCTCGACCGCCCCCTCCACGCCCGCACCTGATGGCTGGAGTGGTTCGGGCAAGCTTCCGGCCACACCCATCACCGGCGGACCTCGAGGCAAAGCCCTCAACAAGGGGTACTCGTCGGGCATGCACCGCACGAACCCGTACATCCAGCGCATCTCCGCCGACGCATGGGCGCGCTTCCCGCAGATCAAGACCCACTACGGGTGGCGTCGCGACGTGACCCCAGACCACCCGGCTGGGCGCGCCGTCGACCTCATGATCCCCAACTACAAGAAGAACAACCAGCTGGGCTGGGAAGTCGCCCGCTACTACCAGAAGTACGCGCGCGAGCTGAACATCAAGTACATCATCTGGGACCAGAAGATCTGGAGCGTTGGGCGTAGCAAGGAAGGGTGGCGCCCGATGTCGAACCGCGGCAGCGACACCGCGAACCACTACGACCACGTGCACATCAGCTCGAACTGACGCCGGTCGTACCGCGCAGGGCGTGCTCCGATGCAAGGAGGCGCCCTGCGCTTTGCGTTACTGATCCATCGCTTCCAAGGCGTCCCGGACGATGGCGTCGGCATCCTCGGGCGTGAATGAGTCTTCCACCGAGTGCAGCGACGAAGACACCACCACGTTGCCCTTCAACGCGAGCACTGAGTTGGTGGTGGTGGACGCTCCCCCAGGGATAGTCTCAACCAACTGCATGGCGCTTGTCAGCTCGACGTTGTCGAATTTTGGGGGCTTGCGCTCCGTGTACTCCACAGTGACCGTCATGCCGTTGGTCTCAATCTTCATCTTTTTGCACTGAGACGGTCCCGGTTCGTCCGAGACTGTGGCCATCCGACGTGCGTCTTCGGCCGTCTCGTATTCCTGGATGCTCAACCAGACCAAATTGCCCAGGCCGGTGTTCCGGTGCATGGCGACGTGCGTCTTCCCCGTCTGCGGCAGATCTGGGTCTTGGAGCCGCAGGTAGGCGTCCCTGCATTCCTTGGGCTCGACCTTCACGCCCTTCGACACTTCGTCGAGCTCGCTCGGTTTAATATCGCTCCCCGGGATCTCCTGGGCGCCCTCGTGCTTCTTCACGAACGCATCGATGGCCGCTTGGATCTGCTCCTGCGAGACCTTCTCCCCCGATGCGGCTGGCGTTGCGGACTCCTCCGTCTGTTGCGGTTCAGTCGGCGATGCTTCCGACGATGACTCGCTCGAAGCACTGGGCGTGGGGCTCTGCGTCGGGCTTGGCTCGTCCCCAGCTGAGCAGGCCCCCAGCGTGAGTGCTACGGCGAGAGGCACGAGGAGGCCGCGTGCGCGGCGTCGGTGCAGTGTCATGGATTGTCCCCTTTCCATCGCGAACGCGTCCGGCATCGCGGGATTCGTTGACTGCTCAGCACTGTAACGCCGACGGAGGTCACCTCAAGCTTAGAATGGCGAGCCGCATTTCTGGGGCTACGCGCTGTATATCGGCGTCGCTTTGTGCGAACAGGCTGCTATCCGGTACAGTCTTCCGAGCTGGTCCCCATCGTCTAGCGGTCTAGGACTCCGCCCTTTCACGGCGGCAACACGGGTTCGAATCCCGTTGGGGATGCGAAACTTCCCACGAGGGAAGTGGCGACGAAGTGCCACCCCGCGTCGATTTCCCATAACGACGCAGGCATGGCTATAGTTGCCGAGTTGGTTCACGCCAGCAGGTCAAGAGATTGGCCCCGTAGCGCAGTTGGTTAGCGCGCCGCCCTGTCACGGCGGAGGTCGCGGGTTCGAGTCCCGTCGGGGTCGCTAGGTCTGAATTCAGGCCGCACGGCCAGGTAGCTCAGTTGGTAGCAGCGTTCGCCTGAAAAGTGAAAGGTCGCCGGTTCGACCCCGGCCCTGGCCACCACCAGTTCACTCCCCCTCCTTACTGCATCTCGATACGCGACTGCGGCGCTACTCGATGGTCGAGTGTTCTTCCCTGCCCTTCGATGGTTGAGTAGCTCTCCCCCTTCGGTGGTTGAGTAGCAGGCGAAGCCTGCGTATCGAAACCACGCCGTTTACGGTGATTGAGTAGCGTCCGAAGGGCGCGTATCGAAATCACCCACCACGAAACTTCACAATCCGTACGCAGATGAGATGAAGGGCCCGATTTGGGGGCGTTAGGTCAAACTGCGTACGGATTGTGAAGTTTTTCTCTCGCTGCGTCTCGATACGGGCCTTCGGCCCTACTCGACGATCGGGGGGTGGGGTAGGCGAGGCCTACTCGACCATCGGGGTGGGGTAGGCGAGGCCTACTCGACGACCAGTGGCCGAGCGCCCCAGCACCGGTGGTTGAGTAGCGGCCGCAGGCCGCGTATCGAAACCACGACTTCGCCGAAAACTACCCCCAACGCAGCACTGCTACCCCGCAACCGGGACGGTATACGGGGTGGCAGGGCTATCGTCGGGTGGAACTACGCAGCTCGTACGAAATCTGGGGGTGGCTCGTATTCAGGAGGGGGCTGAGGCGGCACCTCTGCGATGGGCGCAACGGGCACGTCGGGCAGGCGCGTCATGGCGCTGCCTTGCCCGGTGACCAGGTACTCGTACCCCAGCGGCGACACCCAATGGAACACCCCCGGCTCGGGCTGAGTCAGCCGCCAGTAACCGGCCGTCTTTGCCCGGTGCGCTCTTCGGTCGAGTGGGCCCATGTTCGCCATCGACGTGGCCCCGCCTCCGCCAGTTGGGCAGAAGTTCACCGTGTGGTCGACGTCGCAATCCTTTGCCTTCGTGGTGGCAAACGGGAACACCGAGCGGGGGTTCCTCACCATGAGGGCTCGTCGTTGATCAGCGGTGGGTTCTTTTCCGCTGGGGCTGGGGATCATGTTCGGGTCAAGCACTGGCCGAACCGTGACGTTCGCGCTCTTCAAGAACTCAGGCATCGTGGCGGTGAGCAGGCTGCCCCAGCCTTCGACGTACGCCATCGAGCCCAGCGGCGCTCCAGCTTCCTGGGAATGGCCGTCCGCCAAAGCATGCTCAGCGGGGACATGGACTACCATCTCGACGTCCATCAGGCTGTCTTGACCAATGGCTTGGCGAGCAAATACCCCGAACGCAGCCGCGCGCCGCTGCCCACGAATAAACCATGCCCGCTCCTCGGGCTCGAGCTCTTCCGGGACTTCGGGCGCCGGCAGTGTGGCGGCAATCTGGTCTAACGCTTGGTCGAACAGCACCCCATCCGCGGCATCGACGCGCCCGAACAGCCCCACGTGATCGTCTTCAAAACGCCCGACGTGCACGAACCGGCCCTTTTTGGACAGGGCTGCCTTGCGGTGCGCTTCGTCGGGATCTGCTTCCATCACCCAACGGGAGAGCTGATCCAGCACGCTCCACACCGGGTGCATGCTCACCCAGTGTGAGGCACGACGATCAACCTCCAGCGCCGCCTCGAACGACAGCTCTTGGCAGGCCTCTTCGATCTTGCGCACCACCCACCACTGGACGCCGCCTGAGATGAACAGCTGCCACACTCTGGGATGCCGAACCCGGACGCTGAGTGCCTGCGACGTGCGCTCCCGCATTCCCCCGAAACTCATGCCCGTCGCTGCGGCGGCTTCCAGAAGAAAGGCTTCGGTGGGACCGAGCACGCCATCACGGCCAGAATTCACTCGCTTCACACGCAGAGGCGCAGGGAGCTGCGGGTCGTCATCGATGACATAGGCGTCGGAAGCTTCCAAGAGCGCCACGACCTCGGCGATCTCTGCAGCATGCGCGGATCGCCGAGCATGCACCATCGCCGCGAACGACAACGCCGCCTGATCACCCATTGGCATCTCCTCTCTGAGACACCACTATTATATCGAACAGGTGTTCTATACCCAAGGGGTTTGGGGAGTTTTTTCGAAGATTATTTTGGGTTGTGGTTTCGATACGCGCCCTCCGGGCGCTACTCAACCACCGGGAGGGGCGGGTTTCGATACACGAGCTCCGCCCGCTACTCACCCATCGGCGGGCGAGGTCGGCTACTCAACCGCCGGGAGGGCCGGATTACTTGTCAGAAACGGCGGTGCCACCCAGCGCGTTGCGCACGAGCGTCGGGGTGACGGTGTTCGCGACGATCCAGTTCTCGCCCACGACGTACTTGGTGCCAGCGTCGTCGAGCTCCTTGGCCTTGGCGTCCACCTTCGAGGCATCCTCGAACCACATGATCTGGTCTTCACCGTTGCAGGTGCCAGAGGCGTCGGCGCCATCAACGTCGTCGGTTTGCTGCCAGTCCTGGCAGGCGTAGTTCTTCTTCCGGAGCTTCTCGACCATCATGTCGATCGAATCGACCGACTTGGAGTCTTTGTCGCCACTTGCCTCTTCAGCCTTCGACTCCTCGGCCGACGCTGCGGGCGCCGACGCCTTGGCGTCGCTGCCCGAATTCGCCTCGCCGCTCGAGGCCTCGTCCTGGGAAGCGCAGCCGGTCATCGACAGCCCCATCACTACAGTTCCCAGCATTGCAATGCCAAACTTGCTGGCCTTGCGCATCAGCGTCATCTCCTTGCTTCGTCGGCCCGAATTCGGGCGCATCGATCGTTCAGCTGCGTACACAGCCAATCTTGTACGGTAGCGCACTCCACTGCGGGCAGCACATCCGGGGCGCTCAAGGGCGCAACAGCACGGACACGACGAGCGAGATCGGCAGAGAGAGCCCCGTCGTCACCGCGACGGTGTCGCGCGCAATCACTTCCCCAGACTCGTAGCGCAGCGCGTACTGGTACATGTTCTGCGCGGTCGGGAGCGTGGCGAGCACCGTCGCGGCGAAGAGGTGCTGCGCGTCGAGGCCAAACACCCAACGCCCCAGCCCGTACACCACGAGGGGAAGCACCACTGTTTTCGCCACCGTCGCGATCAGCACGTCGCGCCGCCCTGTGCCGGGCTGGAGCGGTTTCTGCCCCACGAGAGAGATACCGAACGCGATCAGCATCAGCGGCACCGCTGCCCCACCGACGAGCTCAAGCGGCCGCATGAGCCATTCCGGCTGTGGAATAGCAAACGCAGAGAACACCACGCCCAGTGCGGAACCCAGCACGATGGGATTAATCACTGGCTGCAGCAAGAGTCGACGAAGGTCGAGGCCGCCCTCCCCCGACGCATCGAGCACGCCCATCAGGATCGGTGCCAGCACAACCATCTGCAGCACCAGCAGCGGCGCCACCTGGCTGCCGTCGCCAATCACGTATACGGCAATGGGCAGGCCAATGTTATTGGCGTTGGAGTACACCCCGCAGTAGGAGGCGACCATGAGCTGCCGAACGTCACGTGTACCCAGCGCGCGCATCACAACCCAACACCCGCCGCACACGATGATCACGCCTACGACGTGCGTCGCGAGGGAGACCGAGAAAATCTGGGCGAGGTCTGCCTTCGCCAACACGGTGAACAGCAGCGCGGGGCTGGCCGCGTAGAACGCGACCTTGTTGAGCGAGAAGCGGTCTTCCGGCTTGACGATGCCCCGTCGCCCTAACAACCACCCGACGAAGATCGCGAACGCGATCATGCCGAAGCCAGTGATAACTGGCGTCATGCGGCCCCGTACGCGCTCAGGAAGCGCTGCAACTCGTCGAACGCGCGGCGGCGCACTGGCTCAGCCGACAAAGCGATGTCGTGGAGAGCGCCCTCGAGACGCACCAAGGTGACATGCTTACCGAGGTAGTGCGACCGTTCGGCGATGCGGCGGACGTCGAGCACACCGTCGGCGTGGTGGTAGTCGTCGTTCCACTGGCCCCCGACGAAGCCACCCACGCTGCGGCTGGAGGTGAGCACCAGGATGGGGGCGTCGATGTCGAGCCCCTTCTCCACGCGTGCTTGGCCGGACAGCACGGCCTTCACCCAGCCGACGCGAATCCAAAACGCTTCGTCACCCTTGAGGTGCCGGTCGAACTCCCACTCGCCGTCCTCGTCGGCGCTGATGGAGCGCAGGTAGAAGCCGTTGTCGGCCATGGGGAGCACCGTGGTGGGGGCGACTGCAGAAAAGCTGCGCATGATGGGGTGGAGCGAGTACCGCACCACGGGCGAGCTCTGAATCTCAATCCAAGGAGAGTTCAGCAGCACCGTCGCGAACGTGCCGGGGCGCTCGTCGGCATACAACGCAGCGATCAGCCCACCGGTGGAGTGGCCGCACAGGTCGATCACGTCGTGGCCGTCGTCGCGGATGAGCTGCACGGCCTCGTCGAGTTCCGTCCAGTAATCCCGCATATCAGGGATGTATCCGGCGAGCTGCCCGTTGCGCAGCGACCGCCCGTAGCGGCGCAGGTCGATCGCGTAGAAATCGATGCCGAGCGCGTCGAAGGCGTCCCCCAGGTGTGCCTGGAAGAAGTAGTCAGACCACCCGTGGATGTACAGCACGGCACGCCGACGCGTCGGCTCGCCTCGTCGAACAAGTGTTGCAACGAGTGAACCCGACGGTTCGAGGGCGTAGGTGCTCTCGTCGGGCAACGCGATGGTGCGTGAGAGGTATCCGGGTAGCAGCGTGTCTGCCACCCAGGGGGAACTCATGCCCCGCGCTCTTCCTCTTCTTCGTCGTCGTAGTCGTCGACGTAATCGTCGTACTGTGCCGCGAGGTCTGCGTACTGATCAGGGATGTCGTCATGCTCGTCGACGGGAGGCTTCCCTTGGAGCTCGCGCTCCAGCGATGCGAAATCGGTTTCGACGGAACGGTACTTCAGGTCGCGTGCGACCCTCGTCTGCTTTGCCTTTGCACGGCCGCGCCCCATATGGGTCGACCCCCTTGCTCTGTCCCTCGCGGCTTGCCGCGGAATCTTTCAGTTTCTCGTGGCGATAAGGCTACCCAAGTTTCCGCACAAGACCAAAGGTGACACGAGTTCGGTGTGGCAAAGCTAAGCTGAACCTCGTATTGCATTCCACGAGATAGGAGCGCCACCAGGCCATGGCCAAGATCATTTACACCCTCACCGACGAGGCGCCGCTGCTCGCCACGTACTCCTTCCTTCCCATTGTGAAGGCGTTCGCCGCGCAGGCCGGCGTCGATGTCGATACGCGTGACATCTCGGTCGCTTCTCGCATTCTGTGCCAGTTCACCGACGAGCACGATGCGCTGACCGAGCTGGGAGAGCTGGCCCAGCAGCCCGAGGCGAACATCATCAAGCTTCCGAACATCTCCGCATCAGTGCCGCAGCTGAAGGCCGCGATCGCTGAGCTGCAGGCGCAGGGCCACGACGTTCCCAACTACCCCGAGGACCCGCAGACCGACGAGGAGCGCGAGATTCGCGCCAAGTACGACAAGGTCAAGGGCTCCGCGGTGAACCCGGTGCTGCGCGAGGGCAACTCCGACCGCCGTGCACCCGAATCGGTGAAGATGTACGCCCGCAACAACCCACACCGCATGGGTGAGTGGAGCAAGGATTCGAAGACTTCCGTCGCCACTATGTCCGGCGGCGATTTCCGCTCGAACGAGCAGTCCGTCGTGCTTCCTTCCGACGATGTCCTCACCATCAAGCACGTGGCCGCCGACGGCACCGAGACCATCCTGAAGAGCGACCTCAAGGTGCTCGCCGACGAGATCGTCGATGGCACGGTGATGAGCGCGAAGGCGCTCGACGCGTTCTTACTGGAGCAGGTTGCCAAGGCGAAGGAGCAGGGCGTCCTGTTCTCGACCCACCTCAAGGCCACCATGATGAAGGTCTCCGACCCGATCCTCTTCGGCCACGTGATCCGCGCCTACTTCGCTGACGTGTTCGCCAAGTACGGCGACCAGCTGGCCGCCGCCGGACTGAGTGCAAACGATGGACTCGGCTCAATCTTCGCTGGCCTCGAGCAGCTCGAGGGTGGAGCGGAGATTCGCGCCGCCTTCGACGAGGCGATGGCGAACGGCCCGGCGC